>CAZMSZ010000224.1:0-12243 GCA_964569055.1 uncultured Planctomycetota bacterium
GAGGCCAAAGAAAAGAAGAAGCGTCGCTGACCCGACCATATCGCCAGAGATATGCATTGACCATATCGCTGGAGATATGTCAGATGGATCCGAGGAGGCGTCCGATGGATGATCTCGACCTGTACGTCGCTGAGCAGAGCGAGAAGGACCCCAAGTTCCTGGACGCCTACGAGGCTGCTTTGGAGCGTCGCCGGATCGCTTCCCGTCTGGCCGAAGTCCGAGCGGCGAAGGGACTCTCTCAGGAGTCTCTCGCCAAGGCGGCGCGCTCGACTCAGGCTGTAATCAGCCGCCTTGAAGCCGGTGGGGATTTCAAGTTCTCCACCCTCCAGAAGGTCACCCACGCGCTCGGCTTCGACGACGTGTCTGAGGCGCTCGTTCAGGTCAGTGGCGCTGGGGCCCGCCGAGCAGCCCCAAAGAAGTCCAAGAGGAGGGAAGCCGTCGGGAAGAGGGCGGCCGGCAAGAAGAAGGCGGCGACGAAGACTCCCAGGTCGCGCTCCAAGGCGAAGAAGGAAAGAGAGCGCTCTACGCACGGGGCGAGAGCGTAGTCGGACTGGGCTCCCCCCTCCGCCGCGCCAAAGAGAGCGGCCAAGCGGAGCCGATCACGAGCCCGAGACACCGAGGATCAGAGAGTCTCTGCGGTCCCGGCGCTCTCTGCGCTTCGTACTCCGCCTCGCTAGCCAAGGCGGCCTGCCAGGCGACAGCCTTCGCGGCCTCACCGCCCGAGGACGGCGCGGAGCTCGGGGCGGGTGAGGAGCGGCGCGAGGGGCTGCGAGCGCTCGAGGCGCTCGGGGCGCACGCCGGCCAAGAGGGCGCGGCGTGCCAGGAGGGTGGCGAGCTGGGGGCGGTCTGCGCGGGCGGCGAGCTCGGCCGCGCCGAGGCGGGCTGGCAGGTCGCCGGGCTCGAGCTCCCAGGCGGCTGCCAGGGCGCGGAGCGCCGCGCGCAGGGCGTCGGGCTGGAGCGGCTCCTCGGCGGTGAGCGCCTGGCGGCGAGCCTGCGCCAGCGCCGCGGCCGCCGCGCGGGAGCCGGCGGCGGTCGCGAGGGGGGAGCGGGTCGCGACCCCGCCCGAGGTGCGCCCCGCGTCGGGGGCGAGCGCGAGCGCCCAGCGGACTTCGGCGCGGCTCCAGGCCGCGGCCTCCGCCTCGCCCGCCGCGGCCGTGCGCTCCTGGGCGGCGGCCAGCCGCGCGCGCGCGGCCCAGCACGCGGGCCCTTCGGGGTCGAGCTCCGCGAGCCCCTCGGTCCAGCGAGCGGCCTCGTCGAGATCGCCGGCGCGGAGCGCCGCCTCCGCGGCGAGCGCGCGGGCCCGCGCTCGCGCCGAGCGCCTCGGGAGCCAGCGCGCGTCGGCGGCGCTCCAGGCGCGCTCCTGCGCGTCCCACAGGCCGAGGCGCAGCCGCGGCGCGGCGGCGAGGAGCGCGTCGGCCGCGCGCGCGGCGGCGAGGGCGGCCGCGGGCTCGCCGGCCTCGAGCTCGAGCGCGGCGAGCGCGAGCGGCGCCTCGTACGCCCGCGGGTCGCGGGCGCGGGCTCGCTCGAGCGCCTCGCGCGCGCGCCGCGCCCGCTCGCGGCGCAGTCGCTCGTGCTCGACCGCGACCCGCTCGGCGGCCGCGACCCGGTCGGGCCCGCGCAGGGCGCCCGCGGCGGCCGGCCAGGTCAGGGCGGGCTCGGCGGCCTGGGCCTCGAGCGCGCCGAGGAGGGTCCAGACCGCCCCCGCGAGGCGCGCCGCCGCCGCGTCGCTCGCGCGGCGGGCGAGCAGTCGCTCGAGGTGCAACCGGGCCGCCTCGCCCTCCACCTCGTCGCCCGCGGCCAGGAGGCGGGCGAGGGCCAGCCGGGCCGGCGCGTCCTCGGGCCAGCGCGCGAGCGCGCGCTCGAGGGCCGCGCGGGCGGCGTCGCGCTCGCCGTGGGCGAGCAGCGCCTCCGCCTGGAGCAGCGCCGCGTCCGCGCGGTCGGGCTCGCGCGCCAGGGCCTCGCTGGCGGCGTGGAGCGCCTCGGCCGGCTCGCCCAGCGCGAGCTGCGTGCGGGCGAGCCACAGCGAGGCCGCCAGCGAGCCGCCCCGTTCGCGCGCGCGCGCGAACGCGGCCAGCGCCTGCTCGGCCTGACCGAGGGCGAGCAGGCTCGCGCCCCGCAGCACGGCCGCCGTGGGCGCGCCCGGGCCCTCGAGCGCTCCCTCGAGCAGGAGGACGACCTCCTCGTGGCGTCCGGCCGCCGCGAGCGCCCGCGCGCTGGCGAGGTCGAGGCCCGCGGGTTGAGGCGCGGAGCCCGCCTCCGTCTGGCCGAGCGCTTCGGCGGCGGCCAGCGCCTCGAGCGCGCCGCGCTCGTCGCCGAGCGCGCGCCGGCAGGCGGCGAGCCGCAGGGCGGCCCGCCCGCGCACCGCGGGGGGCGCGGCCGGGTCGGCCGCCAGCGCCGCGTAGCGGGCCGCGGCCTCGGACGTCTCGCCGCGCGCGACCTCGAGCCGGAGGGCGGCCTGGAGGCGCTCCTCGGGCCCCTCGCCCGCGCCGACCGGGGCGGCGAGCGCGAGGAGCACCAGCAGCGCCGGGCCGCGCCTCACTCGGCCTCCTCCTCGGGCTCGAGCACGAACCGATAGCCGATCCCGTGCACGGTGAGCAGGTGGCGCGGGGCGTTGGGGTCCTCCTCGAGCTTCTGGCGCAGCTTCCAGATGTGCGTGTCGACGGTGCGGGTGGAGGGGAAGCGCTCGTAGCCCCATACCTCGTGCAGGAGCATGTTGCGCGGGACGACGGCGCCCTCGCGCGAGATCAGGAACTCGAGCAGCTTGAGCTCCATGGCCGAGAGCTTCACGGTGGAGCCGGCGCGCGCGAGGGTGTGCTTGGCGGGGTCGAACCGGCAGGCCCCGAAGCGGACCGGCCCGCCGCTGGGAGCGGCGCCGCGGGTGCGGCGTACCCGCCGCAGCTGCGCGCGGACCCGGGCGTGGAGCTCGAGCATCCCGAACGGCTTGGTCACGTAGTCGTCGGCGCCCGAGTCGAGCCCGAGCACGCGGTCGCCCTCGGCCGCCTTGGCCGTGAGCAGGATGATCGGGAGCAGGGGGTGGGCCCCGCGCAGCTCGCGACACACGGCCATGCCGTCCTTGCGCGGCAGCATGAGGTCGAGCAGCACGCAGTCGGGCGTGCGCTCGCGCGCGCGGACCAGCGCCTCCTCGCCGTCGCGCGCCGAGACCACCTCGTAGCCCTCGGCGAGGAAGTAGTCGATCAGCGGGTTCAGGATGTGCGGCTCGTCGTCGACGATCAGCAGCCGGTCGCTCACGGTGCCTCCCCCGAGCCCTCGAGCGCCTGGTCCGGCGCCGCGGGCAGGCGGAGCCGGAAGCTGGTCCCCATGCCGCGCACGCTCTCGACCGCCACGGCGCCGCGGTGAGCTTCCAGGATCGCGGCCACGATCGCCAGGCCGAGCCCGGCGCCCGGCACGTCGGCCACCCCGCGCCCGCGCTCGAACGGGCGGAGCACGCGCTCGAGGTCGGTCGGGTCGATCCCGGGGCCGCGGTCCGACACGCACACCTCGACGCCCTCCCCGGCGCGCCGCACCTCGACCCGCATGTCGGGCTGCTCGCCGCCGTACTTCACGGCGTTCACCAGCAGGTTCTCGAGGGCGCGCGCGAGGAGCCGGCGGTCGAGCGCCACGCGCGGCAGGCCCGGCTCGGCGGCGAAGTTCACGCCCAGCCCCTTGCTGACGGGCGAGGCGCGGAAGGCGTCGGTGGCCGCGCGCACCGCCTCGCCCGGGTCGCACAGCTCGACCTCGGGCTTGAAGCCGTCGCTCTCCACCCGGGCCACGTCGAGCACGTCCTCCACGAGGCGGCCCAGGCGCTGGGTCTCCTCCGAGATCGCGCGGTAGTACTCGGCGCGCCGGTCCTCGCTCGGGACCTTGCCGAGGGCCAGGATCTCGGACATGGCGCGGATCGACGCGATCGGGGTGCGCAGCTCGTGAGTCACGCTGGCGGTGAACTCGTTGCGCAGCCGCGCCAGCTCGCTCGCGCGCTGGGCCGCGCGGTAGGTCAGGAGCGAGCCGCCGATCACCACCAGGAGGAGCACCGCCGCCAGGGCCAGGCGCTGCGTGGCGCGCCGCCCGGCGAGCGCCGCCTCGTAGGTCGACTCGCCCGCGCGCGCCACCAGGCTGAGGCCGCCCGGGAGCGCGTGGGCGCTCGCCGCCTCCGCGATCGCCGCGGCCTCGCCCGCGGGGTCGACCAGCTCGATCCGGAACGCGCCCGGGTCGACCGCGCCGCGCGCGTGGACCACCTCCTGCAGCAGGCGCTCGAGCGCCGCGCGCGGCAACACCAGCGCGGGGCGCAGGGGTCCCCCCGGCGCGCGGACGGTCGGCCCGACCGCCGCCCAGCCGCCCTCGCTGGCCAGCGGCACGAGGTGCGCGTCGGGGCCGAGCGGCGCGGTGCGCGCGCCGCTGGCGAGCTCGCCCCAGGCCGCGAGGTCGGCCGCGAGGCGCGCCTCGCGCGCGAGCGCCTCGGCGCGCGCGGCGAGCGTCGGCTCCAGGGCCGGCCCCGCCAGCGCGACCAGCCGGCCCAGCGTCGCCGTGAGCGCGCCCGGCGCGCCGCCCGCGCCCTGGCTCGCGACCAACAGCTCCAGGCTGCGGACGGCCGCGCCGCGGGCCTCGGGGGCGCGCCCGGCCTCCGCGAGCGCGGCCGCCTCGCGCTCGCACGCCACCCAGGCCAGCGGCAGCCCCGCGGCCGGGGCGAGCGCTTGCAGCGCCCGGTCCTCGGCGAGCGCCTCGTCGAGCCGCCCGAGGGCGTACAGCAGCCGCGCCCGCACGTTGCGCGCGACGCCGAGCCCGGCGAGCGGCGAGGCGGCGAGGCGCGCGAGCGCCTCCTCCGCGCGGCCCGCCCGCTCCAGCCCGAGCACCTCGTCGAGCGCGGACGGGATCGGCAGGAGGTCAGCCCCTCCCGCGCGCCACCCCCGCGCCGGCGCGACCTGGTGGAGCGCCCCGTCGAGCACGCGGGCGGAGCCCACCCCGCCCGCGAACCCGGCGAGCGCCGCGGCCGGCGTCTCCCCGGCGGCGAGCGCCGCCACCAGCCGCGCCTCGACCGCCGCGAGGCGCGCCCGCGCCGCCTCCCGCAGCCCCTCCTCCACCGAGCGCAGCAGCGCCTCACCCTGCCGCGCCTGCCGCGCCTCGAGCAGCCGCGCCTCGTGTCGGATCGCCCCCACCGCCGCCGCCGCCAGCACCGCGGCCGGCAGCACCACGGTCAGCAGGAACAGCGCGCGCAGCCGATGCGGACGAGGACCAGCGCTCACACGCCGAGTCTAGCGGCCGGGCCGCCCGAAGGCGCCGCCGCCCGAGCCCCGTCGGCTGGAGCCGACACGCGTCCCGAAGCTGGGTGGGCCCGAGGGCGAACCGCGCCACCGAGCGCCGACGGTCCCGCTGTCGTCTCCGTCGTTTGCACGCCGCTTCGGCCGTCGGGATCGCGCGGCGCGCTCCTTGCGACCGCACCGGTCACGAGAGAGAGGACCCGTGACCACCAACACCAAGGACTTCGGCTTCGTCGGCCGTGAAGGCCTGAGCCTCGAGCAGGCCCGCGCCGTGCAGGAGCGCCTGCTCGACGGAGTTCAGACCGACGACGTCGGCGCCAAGATCAACGCCGCCGCCCGCCTCCTGACCGCGCGCGAGTTCGAGCGCAGCATAGAGGCCTACCAGGCGATCGCCCGCGAGCACCCCGAGCGCCGCGACGACTGCGAGAGCCAGATCGGGGCGGCCCACTTCTTCCTCGGCAACTACGAGGAGGCCATCCGCCACTACGAGGCCGCCCTCGCGGCAGGCGCCGACGCCGAGATGATGGCCGACAACATCCAGGAGGCCCGCGAGGCCCTGGAGAGCGGCGGCGCCGCGGCGGACGAAGGCAGCCTCCTGGGCGGCTTGATCGTGCTCGCGGCGCTGGCCGCTGGCGCGTACGGGCTCTACCGCCTGATCTTCTAGGACAGCCAGACCGCCGCGACGCCGAGCGTCGCGGCGGCCGAGCGTTGCGCGCCAGCGAAGCTCAGAGCTGGACGTGCGCCACGTCCTTGAAGGACCGCCAGTCGCCGCCCCAGGTCAGCCCCTCGGCGCGGGCCGCTGCGCCGAGGTCGCGCCAGAACTGGAAGTTCTGGTTGGCGGCGCGACCGCCCCAGCCGTAGCGGCGATCGACGATGTCGGCGGCGCGGCCGGTGAGGTGGCGAGAGTTCATGGTCCGCGAGTAGCCGAGACGCACCTTCTCGGCCTGCTCGGCGCGGGTGCGCTTGCCCTCGGCCACGTAGGGCTGCCAGCCCTTGGCCTGCAGGCGACGCAGGACCCGCTCGACCTTGGCCCGCAGGGTCGGGTGCAGGCTGGAGAGGTTGGTGGTGTCGATCCGACCGCCCGTCGGCGCGGGGTCGTTGGCGGGGTGACCCTCGAGCACGCCGACCGCGCCCCTCGCGCCGTGCGCGTGATCGCCCGAGCTGCGCAGGTAATCCGAGTACAGCCAGCCGGTGCGGCCGTTCCACGTCACCTTGCGCCAGTTCCCGTCGCGGCCGATCACCTCGACCGTGGCGCCCTCGGGCACGATCGCGATCGGCGCGCCCGAGGTCCCGGGGCTGGGCCGCAGCCGCAGGCCGGTCGTCGTGCGGGCCGTCTCGCCGCGCGTCGTGGAGCGCGGCGCGCTCGCGGCGGTCGAGCTCGCGGCGGCCGAGCCCGAGAGGTAGTCCGAGTACAGCCAGCCGGTGCGGCCGTTCCACCTCACCTTGCGCCAGTTGCCGTCGCGGCCGATCACCTCGACCGTGGCGCCCTCGGGCACGATCGCGATCGGATCGCCCGAGGTGCCCGCGCTGGGCCGCAGCCGCAGACCGGCCGTCGTGCGGGCGGTCTCGCCGCGCGGCGCGCTCGCGGCGACCGAGGTAGAGGTCGACTCCCGCAGCGGGCGCACGTAGCGCGAGAACACCCACCCGCGCCGGCCGGCCGCCGAGCGGACCCCGAGCCAGCTGCCGCGCTTGGCGTGGACCGTCACGATCTCGCCGTGCTGCAAGAGTCCGATCTGCCGCCCGTTGGGCTCGCTCCGCAGCCGGAGCCCGTTGGCCACCACCTGCCCGCGCGTGTCGGCGGAGGCGGGCAGCGGCAGGAGCAGCACCCCGAGCAGGGCGATCGGCAGGAGCCAGGGTCGGCGGGTCATGGCGACCTCCTCACCTGGCCTAGCCGCGGTTGCGAGGGGGTCGTGCAGGTTCTTTTCGTTTATTTTTCACTGGCTGACATAAGCTCATTGATTTCAGCCACATCCGTTCAGCGGTTTCGCACGGGGCGCCGGTCGCGCATGATCGGAGCCACCCGGGTTCAACCCCATGGCGGAGCAGCCCTTGAGCGCGCCGGACCCCAAACCCGAGCGATCGGAACCTTCGCGGCCCCCGGCGGGTGGACGCTCCGAGGGGAGCCGCGCGATGGCCGGCGAAGTGGCGTCGCTCAGCGACGAGCAGCTCATGGTGAGCTGCCTGGGCGCGCCCGACCCCGAGGCGCGGCGGCTGGTCGGCGAGCTGGCGCGCCGGCACCTCGAGCGGCTCACGCAGTTCGTGTTCGGGCTGACCGGGGACCCCGCCGGCGCCCATGACCTCGCGCAGGAGGCGTTCGTCCGGGTCTATCGCCACCGCGAGCGCTACCAGGACGTCGGCCGGTTCACCCCGTGGCTCTACACCATTGCCCGCAACCTTGCGCTCAACGAGCTCCGCGACCGCAAGCACCGGCCGCGCACGCTGGAGGCGCGCCCGGACGACTCGGCGGAGCAGGACGCCCTGGGGCAGCGGGCCGCCGTGCGGGAGACCCCGGCGGACGCCGCGGAGAGCGCGGACCTGCGCGCGCTGGTGCGCCGCGAGGTGGCGGCGCTGCCCGATGGCTACCGCGCGGTGGTGGTGCTGTGCGACCTCGAGCAGCGGAGCTACGCGGAGGCGGCCGAGCTGCTGGACGTGCCGATCGGCACCGTCCGCTCGCGCCTGTTCCGCGGCCGGGAGCGCCTCGCGACGCGGCTGCGCGGGGTGCTGGAGTGAGGGGGCGCCGGTGAGCGACGACGGCTGCACCCCGTTCCGCGAGCTCCTCTCGGCGCAGCTCGACGGACAGCTCGCGCCCGGCGAGGAGGACGCGCTGTTGGCGCACCTCACCCGCTGCTCGGGCTGCGGGCGAGCCCGCGCGCGGCTGCGCCGGACGGTCGACGCGCTGCGCCGGGCAGGGCCGCTGGTCCCCACGGGGGAGGCGGCGCTGCGCGCGCTCGAGGCCCGGCTCGCCGGGAGCGACGAGCGCGCGGACGCGTGCGAGCAGGCGCGCGAGCGGATCTCGGCCCGCCGCGACGGGCAGCTCGCCGCCGGCGAGGACGGCGCGCTCGCGCGCCACCTCACCAGCTGCGAGGCCTGTCGCGGCTTCGCCGGGGAGCTGGAGCGGACGGTGGCGGCGATGCGGGCGGCCGGCCCGCTGGTGCCGCTGCCGCAGGGCGCGTTCGAGGCGCTCGCGCGCCGGCTGCGGGCGCCGGCCGGACGGGTCGTGCGCTGGCCGACCGCGGGCGCGCTGCTGCGCTTCGCGGCGGCCGCGAGCTTCCTCGCGCTCGCGACCTACCTCGCCGCGACCCGCTTCCCCCTGCTCGTGGAGCGCATGGCTCGCCACCGGCCGCCGCAGGTCGACGCGCAGCCGGTCGCCCCCGGGCCCCAGCGGACGCCGAGCGCCGACCCCAGCGAGCCCGCGCCGACCGAGCGCCCCGGGCCGACGCCGGCTCCCGAGCCGCGCCCCGAGCCGGATCCCGACGAAGGGCGCCCCGAGCGGGTCCCCGAGACCCGCCCCGCGCCGAGCCCCCAGCAGCCCGAGCTGGCGGCCGGCCCGCAGGAGCCCGACCCCCCCCAGCCCGCGCCGACCGACCCCGAGCCCGCGCCCCGCCTCGGCCCCAGCACGGCGCCCCGACCCCCCGAGCCTGCGCCGCCCACCCCGCCCGCGATCGAGCTGGCCGCGCTCGAGTGGCTGCTCGAGCGGATCGGCTCGCCCGACCTCCCCCCGCACGAGCGCCCGCTCCTGGTCGAGTCCCTGGGCGAGGCGCGGTTCGACGCGCCGCCGACCTACGCCTACCTGCGGGCGATCCTCGAGCGCGGGGTCCTCGATCGGTTCCCCGAGCCGCACCGCTCGCGGCGAGCGGCCTGCCTGGCGCTCGGGCGGCTCGGCTCGGCCACGGCGGTCGACGCGCTCCTGGCGGCGCCCGTGCGCCCGGCCTGGCGCGACGGCGACGAGGCGGCGCTCGCGGCCGGCCTGGCCCTCCTGCGCGACGACGCGTCGATCGCCCGGCTCGGCGCCGCGCTGGCGTCCGCGAGCCTCGACGAGGGGCGGCGCTACCTGGTGGTCGCCGCCTTGCTGACGCACGCGCGGCCGGCCGCGGCCGAGGGGCTGGCGGCGGTGTTCGGCCGGCGGCGCGAGCCCGCCGCGCTCCGGCGCGAGGCGGGCCTGGCGCTGGGCTGGACGGGCCACCCCGACGCCTTCCCCGCGCTCGAGGCGGGCCTGACCGACCGCCGCGAGCTGGTGCGGCAGGGGGCCGCGCTCGGCCTGGGCGCGCTGGCCGCGCGGCTGCCCGAGCGGGCGAGCGCCTGCGTGGCCGCGCTCGAGGCGGTGGCCGAGGCGCCGCGCGAGGAGCCGCCCGTGGCCGAGGCGGCGGTCCTGGCGCTCGGCCGCACGCGCCACCGCGGCGCGGTCGAGCCGCTGCTCGCGCGCCTCGACCCCGGCGAGCGGCGGCGCGGCGTGCGGGTCGCGGCGCACCGCTCGCTGTGCCGGCTCGCCGGGCGCGAGCCGGCCGGCGTGTCGGGCGCCGAGGAGTGGCGGGCGTGGTGGGCCTCGCGCGACCCGGCCGAGCCCCTCGGCACGCAGGCCTCGGTCGCTCCGGACCGCGGCTTCCGCGCCGTGGTCGAGCGGGCGGCGGGCGTGGTGTTCGTGGTCGACCTCAGCGGCTCCATGGAGCCCAAGCGGGCGCTGCTGCGCTACGAGCTCGAGCAGGCGCTCCGGCGCTGTTCGCCCGAGGTCGGCTTCCAGGTGATCGTGTTCGGCGACGCGCCGCACGCGCTGTGGCCCGACCGTCGGCTGGTGCCCGCGAGCGCGGCCGCCCGGCGGGAGGCGCTCGAGCGCGTGGCCCGCCAGCCGGTGTGGCGCGGCGCCAAGACCGCGCTCACCCGCGCGCTGCTCGACGCGCTGGCCCACGAGGACGCCGACACGATCTACCTGCTCAGCGACGGGCAGGTGGACGCGTTCACGGGCGACGCCGTCCGCCAGGCGGTCCGCCGCGCGCTCCGGGAGCGGACGCGTCCGGTCCGGCTGCACACCGTCCACCTGCGCGATCCGGCCGCCTCGGTCCGCCTCGACCTCGAGGCCCCCGACCTCGCCGACCCGCCCGACGTGGACCTCATGCGCCGGCTCGCGGCCGAGCACGACGGGCTGTATTCGCGCAACTGAGCGTCTCGGCGCGCGCCCGGATCCGCCCCGGTGCGCGCCGGCTTGAAAGGCTCGCGAAAGGGAGCGCCGGCGCGCGTCGCGCTCAAGCCCTTGGCGCGGCTGCGCCGCGCGGCGGCCCCCGCGTTGCGCTGGCGCCGCGCGGAAGCGGAGGAGGTCCCCGTGCGCCTGCAGCTTGGCTCGTTCCCCATCCCGTTCGTCATCCTGGCCGCCCTGGCCCCGCTCGCCGGCTGCGGCGGCCACTCGGCGAGCCGCTCGGCGAGCACGACCGCGCCCGTCACCAGCGGGGGCGCCGCCGGCGGGCTCGCGCGCCCGAGCGCGAGCGTCCAGACCCCGGCCAGCCCGGCGGGGGCGCAGGTGACGATCGACTACGCCCTCGCCGACCCCGACGGCGACCTCGTCGACGTGCGCTGCGAGTACTCGATCGACGACGGCCACACGTTCCAGACCGCCAGCGACGCCGGCGCCGGAGCCGGGAGCGAGGGCAAGGACGACCTCGCCGCCAGCGCGGCGGGCAGCTCGCACACGTTCGTGTGGGACAGCGCGGGCGACCTCGGCGCGAACCTGCGCGGGTTCGTCCGCTTCCGGATCACCCCGAGCGACGCGGGCGGCGAGGGGACCGCCGCCACGAGCGCGACGTTCACCGTCGACGCCACCGCGATCGCCGGGCAGGTCTACTCGCTCCTGATCCCGCTCGACCCGGGCGGCGACGACGCGGTGGCCGGCTACGACTTCGGCCCCACCGGCTCGCTGGTCGACCTCGGCGTGACCGCCAGCGGCGGCGAGGGGCGGCAGGCCTCCTCGGCCAGCGCGCTGGTCGCGAGCCCGCGCGGGGACCTGGTGTTCGCGAGCCACAACGACAGCGCTCAGATCGAGGTCTACGAGCGCGACGCCGCGGGCGCCCTGACGCCGGTCGCGGGCTCGCCCTTCGCCACGGCGGCCAACCCCACGGTGCTGGCGGTCCACCCGAGCGGCCGGCTCCTCTACACGACCAACGGCAGCGACCTCGAGGGGTTCGCGGTCGACCCCGCGACCGGCGCCCTGACGCCGCTCCCCGGCTCGCCCTTCGCCGTCGGCAGCTCGCCGCGCGGCCTGGCGATCGACCCGCGCGGCGACGCGCTCTACACCGGCCACATGTTCGGGGCCGACGTGGGGGTGCGCGTGCACACCCTCGACGCGCAGGGGATCCCGACCTTCGCCTCGGCGCTCGACCTCTCGCAGCTCGGGAGCCGGCCGGGCAAGCACGTGCGCGTCGACCCCCACGGCCAGCGCCTGCTGTGCTCGGACCTCGACCAGGGGCTGTTCGTGGCCTCGATCGACCCGACCACGCGCGCCCTCACCCTGACCGCCAGCTCGCCGGTCGACCTCGGCGGCTTCATGAGCGGGCTCACGACCACCCCGGCGGGGGACCTGGTGTACGCCACGGTCGGGACGCAGCTCCTCGGGTTCCGCGTGGACGCGGCGGGCGCGCTCACCCCGCTCGCGGGCTCGCCGTTCTCGGGGATCGGCAGCGTGAGCCTCTACCTCGAGACCGACGGGGGCGCCCACCTGTTCGTGAGCTCGCGCGCCGAGGACGACCTGCGCGTGTTCGCGCTCGACCCGCTCAGCGGCGCGCCCACGGCGCTGGGGAGCCCGCACTCGAACCTGGCGCAGGGCGGCCTGATCGGGCCGGTGCTGGCACTGCGGTGAGCTCCGGAGCGTCGCCGCGGTGTCGACGACTGAAGACAACACGGAATATCAACCGGGGAACAACAATCCGAATGCCAGAATGGCTGTCGCTGGAGCGAGGGCGCCTCGAGTAGCGAGGCCTCCTCGGCCCACGCGAGCGAGCGATTCTCG
>CAZMSZ010000225.1:0-12220 GCA_964569055.1 uncultured Planctomycetota bacterium
GCATGGGCTGCAGTCCGCCTGCTCGGGCTACATGTAGGACGGCGTCCCCAAGAGCTCGCCGCTGACCGTCATCGCCTCGCAGCACTGGAGCTCCTTCGCCAGCCCGAAGTCGGTCAGCAACGGCCGGCCGTCCGAGGCGAGCAGCACGTTGGCGGGCTTGAGGTCGCGGTGCAGGACCCCGCGCTCGTGGGCGTGCGCGAGCCCGCGAGCGACCTGCGCGAGCGTCCGCGCCGCCTCGGCCGGAGCGAGCGGCCCCGCGCGGGCGATCCGCTGCTGCAACGACTCCCCGTCGATCAGGTCGAGGGCCAGGTAGTGGAACCCCTCGGCCGCGCCCAGGTCGTGGACCGCCACCAGGTTCGGATGCCGCAGCCGAGCGGAGGTCTGCGCCTCTCGCCAGAAGCGCTGGAGCAGCGCCTCGGCGTCGTCCGCGCCGAGCTCTGGGAGCTGCAACACCTTGAGCGCCACCTGCCGCTGCAGCGGTACGTGCAGCGCCACGAACACCACCCCCATGCCGCCGCGCGCCAGCTCGCGCTCGAGCAGGTACGGCCCCAGGCGGACGCCCGGCTGCAGCCGCGCCAGCCGGCCGCCCCACGGGCCGCCGCCGCTCATGGCGTCTCCTGGTGCATGACGAGCCCCCGACCGGTACCGCAACCGTGACTCGCCCCCGGAGCGGGCGCAAGGAGGCCCCTGGAGCGGGCAGGTTGCGCCGACCCTCGGGAGCGGGAGAATCGCGGGAATCCCGCCCCGAGGAGCCCCGTGCGTATCGCGACCTGGAACGTCAACTCGCTCCGCAGCCGCCTCGATCGGGTGGTGGCCTGGACGCAGCGCCACGCCCCCGACGTGCTGTGCGTGCAGGAGACCAAGTGCACCGAGGCGCAGTTCCCGCGCGCGGAGCTCGAGGCGCTCGGCTACCACGTGGTGTGCGCGGGCGAGCCGAGCGGCCGCAACGGGGTGGCGACCCTGGCGCGCGCGCCGCTCGAGGACGTCGAGCGCGTGCTGCCGGGCCGCGACGACGACGAGCAGCGCCGGTTCCTCGCGACGACGGTCAGCGGGGTGCGCGTGCTCAACGTCTACGTGCCCAACGGCCAGGCCGTCGCCTCGGACGCGTTCTTCTACAAGCTCGACTGGCTCTCGCGCCTGCAGGCCTACCTGGTCGAGCGCTGCGACCCGGCGCAGCCGCTGGTCCTGCTCGGGGACTTCAACATCGCCCCCGACGACCGCGACGCCTCCAACCCCGAGGCGCGCCGCAACACGCTCCACTGCACCGACCACGAGCGCCGCGCCCTGGGCTACCTCGAGCGCTGGGGCCTCAAGGACACCCTGCGCGAGCTCACCGACACGCCAGGTCACTACACGTGGTTCGACTACCGCGACACGCTCCACCGCCTCCGCAAGGACCGCGGCCTGCGGATCGACCTGATCTACGCCACCGCGCCCATGATCGCGCGCCTCGAGGACGTCACGATCGACGTGGAGGAGCGCGCCGGCGAGCGCCCCTCGGACCACGCGCCGGTCGTGGCGACGTTCCGGGGGTAGCGAGGGCGCTTCGCCCAGCGAGAGTCATTTCTCATTTCTGATTTCTAATTCCCTGTTGATGTTTCGTATTTCCGATCTCCGGAAATAAGGAATATCAACAGGGAATTAGAAATTAGAAATGAGGAACGGAGGCCGCAGGTGGCGCTCGGCGGCTCCGCGCGCTCCTACCGCCAGTCGTGGCGGCCGGCCTTGATCGGCTGGCTGATCGTCTCCATGTAGCCCTGCACGGCCGAGTGGGTGAACAGGTCGCCCTCGGTGGTCGGCTCGGCGAGCCCCTGGCTGTAGAGGCCGTAGCGGGAGCGGACGCCGGTCACCTGGCAGGTCGCCTTCTGGAGGCGGACGCGCACGTCGCCGGTGAGGAACCGGCTCGACTGCTGGACGAAGGCGTCGAGCGCCTCGCGCAGCTCGGAGAACCAGAAGCCCTGGTAGACGAGGTCGGCGTAGCGGCGGGCGACGATGTCCTTGAAGTGGGCGAGGTCGGGGGCGAGGACCAGGCGCTCGAGCCCGACCCGCGCGGTGTGGAGGATCGTGGCCGCGGGCTGCTCGTAGACCTCGAGCATCTTGATCCCGATCAGCCGGTCCTCGAGGGTGGTCAGGCGGCCGACCCCGTGCTCGCCGGCGAGGTCGCGCAGCCGCTCGATCAGCGGGACCGGCGCCATGGACTCGCCGTCGATCGCGGAGGGGACCCCCTGGTTGAAGGAGATCAGCACCTCGCGCGGCTCGTCGGGCGTGTCGGCCAGGGCGCGCACCTGCCGGAACGCCGTCTCGGGGACGGCGGCGAACGCGTCGGGCGCGCGATCCCACTGGACCGACGCCCCGAACAGGTTCTCGGTGATCGAGAAGCGACAGTCGCCGACCTGGGTGGGGAGGCGGTGCTTGCGGCAGTAGGCCACGACCTCGTCCTGACGCAGCAGTCGGTGCTCACGCAGCGGCGAGAGCACCTTGAGCTCGGGCCCGAGGGCCGCGGCGCTGACCTCGAACCGGACCTGGTCGTTCGACTTCCCGGCGCAGCCGTGGGCGATGTACTGCGCCCCCTCCTCGCGGGCGATCCGGATCAGCTCCGCCACGATCAGCGGCCGCGCCATGGCGTGCGCGAGCATGTAGCCGCTGGGGCAGACCGCGCCGGCCCGCAGGGTCGGCCACACGAACTCGCGCAAGAAGCGCTCGCGCAGGTCGGCGATGTGGGCCGAGGCGGCCCCGAGCTCGATCGCGCGCTCGCACAGCGCCTCGGTCGAGCCCTTCTGCCCGAGGTTCGCGGTGTAGGTGATGACGTTGCGGCCGAACCGGCGCCGGAGCAGGTGGAGGGCCGCGATGGTGCCGAGCCCTCCGGAAAACGCGAGTACGACCTTTTTCACCGAGGCGAAGCTACCCCCGGCCTCCAAGAGCGTCAACGTTAGGCTCCTTGGCCGGAGCTCGCCGGCCCGCCGCTCAGTAGCGCTGAATGCCCTTGGGCCGCTTCAGACCCTCGGCCGCCCGCCGCTTCTCGATCTCCTCGAGCTTGCGTTTCTCCTCGGCCGCGCGCAGCTCGGCCTCGGCGCGCTCGAGGGCGGCGCGCCGCTTCTCGATCTCCTGGTCGGCCGTGTCGTGCTCGGGGCTGCCGAGCGCGGTGCGCTCGTACCCCTTGGGGCGCTGGAGCTGTGAGGGGTCGACCCGCTTGCGCCGGAACCGACCGAGGATGAACCCCTTCACCTTGGGGTTGCGCGGCCCCGCGGGGCCCATGCCCTCGACCCACTCCAGCTTCTCGCCGTTCGCCGCGGGCTGCTGCGCCAGCCGCTCGGCCTGGGCCTGAGCCTCCGCCTGCTCCTTGCGCTTCCTGCGGAACTCCTCGAAGTCCACCCTGACCTCCCGGCTTGGCGCCGGCTCCAAGGTAGTCCAGGCGGCCGCCCCGGGCCAGGGTGGCGCGGCCGGAGGGTGGTGGGGGCTCGCGAGTCAGCGACAGCAGCTCCTCATTCCCTGTTGCCTGTTCGTATTCCCTGCTTCCTCCCGCCTGCGCCGTCGCGGCGACCCCGGCGGTCGTCGCCGCGTTGACGGTCTCCCTGGCGCCGGCGGTCGCGCAGGTCCTGCTTGGCGCGCAGCCGCTTGCGGATCCGCTCCCGCTGGCGCGGGTGCGGGTAGTACTGCTCGAGCAGCCGCCGGACGCGCGCCTCGCGCTCGGCCACGCTCCGGGTGGAGTCGCTGAGCAGCGCGCGCGCCTCGACCAGCGCCCGCCGCTCGATCACCTGCCGCGCCGCCCGGACGGCGCGGTTCCCCTCCAGGGCGTCGAGCTTGCGCAGCGCCTCCGCCCGGACCGGGCCGGGGAGCCGGCGTAGCTTGCGACGGAGTACGGCCTCGCGGTGCGCGACGATCAGCGCGCGCACGCGCGCCCGCCGCTCCTTGCCGCGGAGCTGCGCGAACGCCTCGCGCTGCTCGGGCGGCAGCTCGCGCAGGAGCCGGCGCAGGAGCGCGCGGTAGCGCTCGCGCCGCTCGGCCTTGGCCGCGGCCGCGTCGGAGTCCGCCTGCGCCGCCGCTCGCTCGCGCGCGCGCCGCTTCTCCTTGGCGAGCAGCCCGCGCAGGCGGCGCCGCTCCTCGGGCCCGCGCGCGGCCAGGCGCTCGCGATACAGCCGCTCGAGCCGCTCGCGCCGCTCGGGCGACATGGCGCGCCAGCGCTCGAGCAGCTCGGCCGGGACCGCCCGCTGTCCGCCGCGCGGCGCCTCCTGCGCGACGGCGCGCGGCGCGAGCGCGCCGAGCAGCAGCGCGACCAGCGCGAGCGCGCCGAGGAGCCGCGGAGCCCTACGACTCATCGAGCTCCTCCTCCTCGAGCTGCTCGAGCAGGTCCAGCGCCTCGAGCACGTCGAGCTCCCCGCCCTCCTCGAGCAGCACCAGCAGCTCGAGGTTGCGGATCACCTCGAGCTCCTCGGGCGCCAGGCCGGCCAGCTCGTCGGGGAGGGCGGCGGGCAGCTCCGCGTCGAACACCTCGGCCAGGGCGTCGAGCTCCTCGTCGCTCAGCTCGTCGGGCCCGAGCTCCTCCTCTTCCTCCCACCCCTCGTCGTCGACCTCGAGCTCGAGCGCCAGGTGGGGCGGGTCGAGCTCAGGGAGCTCGTCGACGTCCTCCGGCTCGGGTCGCGGCGGGACCACCTCGGGCGGCTCGACCGGCCTCGGCCGCGGCGCGGGCGCGTCGGGCCGCAGCGCCACCGGGCTGGCCTCGGGCGCGGGGCGGGTCGCGAGCCAGGCCAGCCCGGCCGCCAGGAGCCCGGCGGCGGCCACGGCCGCGACCGCGCGCCACCCGCCGAAGCGCACCAGGCGACCGGCCTTGGCGCGCTCGCCGCCGAGCGCCGCGCGCTCGACCTGCTCGGTCCAGGCCGGGCGCGCTTCGAGCGGGGTCAGCAGGTCGAGGGCCGCCCAGGTCGCGTCGAGCGCGCGCCGCTCGGCGCCGCAGGAGGCGCAGCCCGCGAGGTGCGCGCCCACGGCCTCCGCCTGGGCGGGCGCCAGCTCGCCGTCGAGGAACGCCACCAGCTCGCCCAGGGCGGCCAGGCAGTCGGGGTCGCGTTCGGGGGGAGGCGGGTCGTCAGCCATGGGGTCCTCTCGGCGCGGAGGCGCCGCACGGGAGTAACGCGCGGTCCCGGCGGGGGTTTCGCTTCGGGGTCACGAGGGCCCCTCCACGTGCGGGGCGAGCAAGTCCTTGAGCGCCATGCGCGCGCGGTGGAGGAGGCTCTTGGTGGCCGGGACCGACAGCCCGAGCTGCTCCCCCACCTCGCGGTAGTCGAGCCCCTCGAACTTGTTGAGCAGGATCGCCAGCCGCTGCCGGTCGGGGAGCTGGGCCACCGCCGCGCGAACCCGCGCGTGGAGCTCGCGCTCCTCGAGCACCGCCCCCGGCGCGCGGGCGCCCGGGTCGGGCGGGTCGCCCCCCGCCCGCCCCGCCTCGTCCTCGGCGTCGAGCGAGGCGTGCGACCGCCGCCGCAGGCGCGACAAGCACGCGTTGGCGGTGATCCGCAGCAAGTACGAGCGGAACCGCGCGTCGGGGCGGTAGCGGTCGCGTGCCCGGTAGAGCTGCAGGAACACGTCCTGCGCCACGTCCTCCGCCTGAGCGCGGTCCCCGAGGTAGCGGTAGGCCAGCCCGAGCACCGCCCCCTGGTTGCGCCGCAGCAGCGACGCGAACGCGGCGGGGTCGCCGGCCTGGACCCCGAGCATCAGCTGGACGTCGGGGTCGGCGCGCGGGTCGTGCTCGGTCATGCTCCGCTCAGCGGGGCCGGGCTCGGTCGTGCCCGCTGCCCGTGCGCCGAAGGAGCGAAGCGGGCAGGGCGCTGTCGCGGCCGCGGCGCGGGGAGGCGTCGCGGGTCACGCGGACCGGAACGGGCATGGGCACGGGCACGGAGGGGAACCTCCGACGGTCCCGCTCTCTCGCTCAGATGAAGGCGTCCTTGAGCAGCTGCAGCTTGGTCGGGTCGTTGGTCTTGATCTTGCCGCGCATGAAGTCCATGACGCCGGGCTTCCACTCGCCCCGGATCATCTTCAGGAACAGCTCCTCGCTCGTCTTGAGCAGGCAATCCGCCGTGTCGGTCTTGCCCTCGCTCACCTCGCAGGTGGTCGCGTCCGCCTTCAGGACCCACTTCTGGCCCGGGCCGTCGCCCAGCGAGAAGTAGAACGTCGTCGGCTGCTTGATCACGCCCGGCTTGAAGCGCTGCTTGAGCTGCTCGAAGGTGTCCTTGAGGGCCTGACTCACTGGGCTCGTCCTTTCCAGCGCGCCCCGCCGCGCTCGGCGTGCGGGGCGCTCGTTCATTCGTCGTCTGCGATCGCGTGCAGACTGCAGTCGGTGGAGGCGACGTAGACCGTGTCGTCCCGACCACCGGCGGCACCACGACCTCGTCTCCGGTCCTCCTCCGAGAGCGCGTTCAGCGTGCGCTCGCCGTCGGCGTCCTCGAGGATCGTCGCTTCGTCGTCGCTCACCCGGCGAGAGGCTACGACGCCGCCTCGCCGGCGGCAAGCCGCGCCAGCCGCTCGCGCGCCAGCGAGCACGCCGCGGCGTACGGGCTCTCGCCGCGCTCGCGCGCGCGCTCGAGCACCGCGCGCGTGGTGGCCGCCACGCGCGCCTCGGCCCGGCTCACGTCATCCTCGCGCGCCTCCTCACCGCAGCCCACCAGCGCCACCGCCGCGCCGCCGTTGGCCACGAAGTCGGGCACGTACACGACCCCGCGGGCGGCGAGCGTCGCCGCCCGCTCCGCCTCGGGCGGGGCGAGCAGGTCGTTGGCCCCGCCCGCGACCACGCGGCAGCGGAGGCGAGCGGTCGTGGCCTCGTCGAGCAGGCCGCCCCCGGCGCACGGCGCGAGCGCGTCGGCCTCGAGCGCCACGGCCGCCTCGGGAGACAGGGCGGCGGCGCCGAGCTCGGCCGCGAGCGCCTCGGCCCGCGCCGGGTCGGCGTCGGCCAGCACCAGGGTCGCCCCCCGCGCCGCGAGGTCGCGCGCCAGCGCGCCTCCCACCGCCCCGACCCCGACGATCACCACGCGCCGTCCGGCGAGCTCCGCGGGCCGGGCGAGGTCGGCCGCGCCGTCCGCGGCGGCCAGCCCGAGGGCGAGGGCGGCGCGCACCCCCGCGGCCGTGGCGCGCGAGGCGGCGGCGTGGCTCCGGTGGCCCACGGCGCGCGCGGTGGCCCGCTGGATCACCGCGACCTCGGCCGCGCCGATCCCCATGTCGGGCCCGGTGCCGAAGTCGCCGAGGCGCTCCACGAACGCGCCGTAGGCCAGGAGCCGGCGCTCGAGCAGGCCGCGGTCGGCGGCGCCCGCGTCGTCCTGCACGATCACGGCCTTGCCGCCGCCGAACGGCTGGTCGTGCACCGCGAACTTGTAGGTCATGGCGCGCGCCAGCCGGCCCGCCTCCCGGGCGGCCGCCTCGAGCGTGGGATAGCGTGCCAGGCGCGTGCCGCCGCGCGGCGGCCCCAGCGTGCGGTCGTGGATGGCGACCGCGGCGCGCAGCCCGCTGGCGGGGTCGCGCACGAGGTGCAGCTCGGCGAGCTCGAGCTCCTCGAGCAGGTCCACCCTCACGCGGTCCGGGTCGTGGAGGGCTCGACCCGCAGGCTGCGCAGCGTCTCGACCGTGTCGTACAGCGGCGCGTAGCCGAACGTCTCGCGGAACAGCTCGTCGGAGATCACGGTCGGGTAGCGGAAGTAGTCGATCAGGTGCTTGGGGAACAGGAGGCGCAGGCGCGACAGGCTGCCGACCATGGGGTAGGCGAGGAAGTGGGGGATCGGCAGGGGGGAGCCCCCCGCCAGCTCGATCGCGCGGCTGTAGGGCACGGCCCCCTCGCCGGTCACGTTGAACACGCCCCACTTGTCGCTCTCGACCGCGAGCTGGATCGCGCGGGCGGTGTCGCGCTCGTGCACGAACTGCATCATGGGGTCGTAGCCGAGCAGGGTCGGCACGCGCCGCGCGCGCAGCAGGCGGCTGATCATGTTGTTGAGGCTGGGCCCCACGATGTTGCAGGGGCGGAGCACCACCGTCTCGATCCGCCGGTAGCGCCACAGGTAGCTCGTCGCGGCGTGGTCGAGCTCCACCACGTCGGACAGCTCGGGGAAGATCTGGGTGGCGCGCAGCGGGGCGTCCTCGCGCAGGCCGACGTGGTTGTGCTGGTGCGCGCCGTACACGTGGAACGTGCTCAGCACGACCACGCGCCGCGTGGCGTGGCGCAGGCTCAGCTCGAGGAGGTGCTTGGTCCCGAGCACGTTCTGGTTGAAGCGGTACGAGCTGGAGGAGACCTCCGAGCCGCGGATCCGGCCGAGGTGGATCAGCACGCGCGGCTTGTGCTTGCGGAACACCTCCGCCATGCGGCGCTGCGTGTAGCGGACGCAGTAGAACTCGCCGGGGAAGGCGCCGCCCGCGGGGAGCGGGCGCACGTCGACCCCCACGATCTCCTCGCCGCGATCGGCGAGGAGGTCGCACACCAGCCGGGCGAGGTGGCCCGAGACGCCGGTCACCAGGATCGTCACGCCTACCCCCCGTTGGCCGGGCGGCCGCCCGGGAGCAGGTTGAGCAGGCTCAGCCCCGGACGGCTGGCGACCCCGCGGTCGAGCATCCGCTGGATGTCCGCCTTGACGAGGTCCACCATGCGCTGGACCTCCTCGTCGGGCGCGTCGGGGTCGCCCTCAAACATACGCGGCTGGCCGAAGTAGACGTCGATCTTGACCGGGAGCGGCAGCGCGCCGAGCGGGCCGAGCAGCGGGAAGAACGGGGTCACGAACACGTAGGGCACCCCGAGCAGGCGCGCGAGCGACTCGAGCTTGAGCACGCTGGGGTAGGTCTCCTCCGCGCCCACCACCGCGATCGGCACGATCGGGCTCTTGGTCTCGAGGGCGATCCGCACGAAGCCGGTGCCGAAGCCCTGGAGCGTGTAGCGCTGCCAGTAGGTCTTGCCCGAGCCGCGCACCCCCTCGGGGAACACCAGGATCGCCTGGTCGCGGCGCAACAGCTCGACGCAGTTGCGCGGGTCGCCGACGGTCTGGCCGCAGCGCGTGAACAGGGTGCTGACGAACGGGATCGAGGGGAACCACCGCTCGACCATGCCGCGCACGATCCGCGGCGGCTGCGCGGCGAGCACCATGGCCATGGCGACGAACAGCCCGTCGAACGGGATCTGGCCGCTGTGGTTGGGCACGAGCATCACCCGCCCGGCGGGCACGTTCTCGATCCCGTGCACCTCGACCCGGAAGTAGCGCTCGTAGAGCCAGCGCGCCAAGGGGAGCGCCTTCTCGACGGTCTCGATGTTCAGGCCCCAGGGGTCGAACCCCGCCGAGTTGACCTGGGCGTCCTCCTTGAGCTGGGCCACGACATCGGGCGGCAGCGCCGGCGGCAGCTTCAGCTTCTCGAGCATCACGCGCGACTCTCCCTGAAGGAGCGGACGTTATAGCAGGGGGAGCCCGACCCACGGCGCGCGCCGCGGGGCCACGCGAGGGGGCCCGGCGTGCGTGTTAGAGTCCGCCGCCCGAAGGGGGACCCATGAGCGAGAAGGGCATCCTGATCACCGGCATCCCCGGGTTCATCGGCTCGCGCCTGGTCGAGAAGCTGCTGCCGCAGGGCCGCCCGCTGTACCTCCTGTGCGAGCGGCGCTTCCAGACCGAGGCCGAGGCGCTCGCGGCCAAGCTCGGGCCCAAGGACCAGCTCCACGTGGTGGTCGGCGACATCACGCAGGACGACCTCGCGCTGTCGGGCGAGGCGCTGGCGCGCGTGCGCGCCGAGGTGGACGAGGTCTACCACCTCGCCGCCGTCTACGACCTCGCCGTGCCCGAGGACGTGGCGCGCAAGGTGAACGTGGTCGGCACCGGCAAGGTGATCAAGTTCCTGCGCGGGTTCGGCGAGGGCAAGGTCCGCCACGACTACGTCTCGACCTGCTACGTGGCCGGCACGCGCCAGGGCATGATCTTCGAGGACGAGCTCGACCGCGGGCAGGAGTTCAAGAACCACTACGAGTCGACCAAGTACGCGGCCGAGGTGCTGGTCGAGCGCAGCAAGCGGGACATCGAGACCCGGATCCTGCGCCCCGCGATCGTGATCGGCGACAGCAAGACCGGCGAGACCGCCAAGTTCGACGGGCCCTACCCCGGGTTCGGCGCCGTCATGATGGGCTGGATGATCGCGATCCCCGCGCCCGCCCGCGCGCCGACCAACCTGGTGCCGGTCGACTACCTGGTCGACGCCATGGCCACGATCCCGCGCCGCCCGGACACCGCGGGCAAGACGTTCGCGATCGCCGACCCCGACCCGCTCTCCTCGGGCGACCTGATCCGCCTGGTGGCCGACCGCCTCGGCGCCCCGCGCCCGCGCGTGGCGCTCCCGCCCGCGTTCTTCAAGCCGCTGTTCAAGCTGCCCAAGCTGGTCGAGCTGTCGGGGATCACGCCCGAGCAGTTCGCCTACTTCAACCACCACCAGGTGTTCGACACCGCCAACACGCGCGCGGCGCTGGCCGGGACCGGGGTCGAGTGCCCGCACATCCGCACGTACATCAACCAGATCCTGCGCTACTACCGCGACCACGTCGACCTGCCCTGGCGGTTCGACACGCCGAGCTGAGCCCATGAGCGCCGACCGCCTCGAGCGCGAGCTGAGCGAGGACGAGCCGGTCCTGTTCGAGGGCCGCCCGCGCGGGCTGGCGCGGCCGAGGGGCACGGACCTCCTGGGCTACGGCCTGCTGCTCGCGACCGGCGCGCTGCTGCTGCTCGTGGGCTGGTGGACGGTGCAGCGCTATCCCTCGCGGAGCTGGCAGCTCGGCTGGGGCACGATCGAGTTCACGGGCGCGGGCGGCGGCAGCCGCATGAGCACGGGCATGCCCAGCCCCTTCGCCTGGCTGGTGCTGGCGGCGGTCCTCGAGCTCCACCGGCAGGCGGCGGTGCGGAGCCTGCGCGTGCTGGTCACGGCGCGCCGGCTGCTGACCAGCGAGGGTGTGTTCCGCACCAAGCTCGCGTCGATCCCGCGCGCGGGGCGCGAAGAGGTCCACGAGGTGGCGGGCGGCCTGGAGCTGCGCGACGCGACGAACGGGCTGGCGCTCGCGCTGCCCGGCTTCGACGCCGCCGACGCCGAGGGGCTCCGGGTCGCGCTCGCGACCTTCGACCCCACCCCGCCGCCGCCCCTGCGCCAGCGCTGGCGACCGTCGCGGCGCCAGCTGGCGGCGCTGGGCGGCTCGCTCGCCGTGCTGTCGAGCGTGTGGGGCTGGTGGTACGGCACGCGGCACCCCGTCACGCTCGAGGTGCGCTGGACGACCGGCGCTCCGCCGGTGGCCGACCAGCTCTACGTGCGCGTCGACGCGCCCTACTGGGTCCCCCGCCGCGTGCGCCTGCTCAAGGCGGAGCCGGTGGACGATACCGGCACCCCGGTCTCGGCCGGCGGCGGCGGCGGCGGCGCCGGGACCGGCCTGTTTCGCACCGAGGCGTTCTCGAGCGACCGGCTGCCGCGCGGCCTCGCCCGCGTCCGGGTGGTCGTGGCGGCGCGCTGGTGGGATCCGGATCGCGCGTACCCCGTCCCGAGGCTGCCGGGCGAGCCCGTGCCGGGCGAGTTCACGGTCGAGCTCTCGCGCGGCGAGGAGCTCGAGCTGACGCTCGTCGAGGGCGAGGACGGCGCGCTCGCCCCGACGGAGGACGACGCGGGCGCGGACGCTCGGAAACAGGGAGCATCAACAGGGAATTAGGCCCGATCCGCCCGAAGTGCCCGTTCTTCTCTACCGAGCGCCGTGGATCGAAGTCAGCTGCACCAGGGCCCCTCCGAATCGCACCCTCTGACCGTCCGCCGGCCGCCCGCTATACTCCAGCGGGACCAGGGAGCGATCGCCGCGGCTCGCCGCGGCTCGTCGGAGGGCTCGTGATCGAGATTCGCCGCGCCGTGGCCCGGGTCGCCCGGCGCCTGCTCTTCGCGCGCTTCCTCGAGCGCCTCGCCAGGTCGCTGCTCGGCGGCGCCGTGCTGGTGCTGCTGGCGCTCGCGGCCGACAAGCTGATCCACTTCGGCCTCGAGCCGTGGGTGTTCCCGGCGGCGGCCGCGCCGCTCGCGCTGCTGGTGGCCGCGGTCTGGACGTATCGCGTGCGCCCGAGCGAGCTCGAGGCGGCGGTCGGGATCGACCGCGGGCTGGGGCTGCACGAGCGGGTCTCGAGCGCGCTGTTGGTGGGCGAGCCGCGCCGGTCGATCGAGCAGGCGCTGCTGACCGACGCGGCCGACAAGGTGCGCGGGCTCGAGCC
>CAZMSZ010000226.1:0-12193 GCA_964569055.1 uncultured Planctomycetota bacterium
ATTGCTGTCCCTCCTCGCGCCTCGCCAGCGGCGACGATTGCTTCGCGATGGCGCGGTCCGAGTTTCGAGACAGAGCCTAACTCAAGGGGTGGGCGGCGCGCTCGCGCGCCGCGACCTCGCCTCCTCCCGCGCGGCGAAGCCGGCTATGGTGGCGGCGCGCCGGCCCGGCGGCTGGCGGGAGGAGACGCCGTGGGAGGAGACGACCTCGAGCGACGCCAGCGCGCCCTGCGGCGTCGGCTCGCGCCGGGCGGCGCGGCGGCCAAGGACCGCGCCCGCGCCGCGCTGGCGGCGACGCTCGGCGACCCCGAGCGCCTCGCCCACTACGTGCGCTTGTTCGGCCAGCTCGCCGTGGTGCTCGAGCCGCTGGCGCCCCTCCGCAGCCCGCCGAGCGAGGTGGTGGCCGCCCTGCGAGCGGCGGCCCCGGAGGTCGCGGCGACCCCCGCGGGCGAGGAGCGCACGCTCGCGCTCCGGCGCGCCATGCGCGCGCGCCTGGCGGCTCCGGCGCGGCTCGAGACCTTCGCGGCCGCGATCGAGGCCGCCCAGCGCGAGCTCGTGGCCGCGAACCCCACGCGCGGCGAGGAAGGGCAGGACATGCTGCTCGCCTTGACCGCGGGGGGCGTGATGCTCTCGAGCTGCAAGCAGGCGCCCGGGAGCGACCACCCGTTCTGGGACGTGCTGTTCGAGGTCTCGCTCAGCGAGGCCGTGCTCTCGGGTCACCTCCTGGGCGAGGTGGCCCGCGCGGGCGCGGCCGTGGACGAGGCCACGGCGGCGCGGGCCTTCGCGCGCGGGCTGCAGGACGAGGCGCTGGCGCGGGCGCTCGACGCGCTCGGGCTGGACCACCCCAGCCCCGCCGCCCTGGCCGCGGCCTACGCCGCGCTCGTCGCGAGCCCCCTCGTCTACGCGCTGCAGCTCGACGCGCTGCTCCACCTGGCGCGCGCGCACGTCGCGCTGGCGCCGGGGCTGGTGCGGGCGCTGGCGCGCGAGGGCCTCTCGCCCGAGGTCGAGGCCACGATCCGCGGCGCGCAGGAGGAGGCCTACGCGCGCGACGTGGGCCCCGAGCTGGCGGCCGAGCTGCGCCGCTGGTTCACCGCCCGCCTGACGCGCTTGCGCGACGACCCGGCCGAGCTGGAGGCCGCCCTGCCGCACGCGCTCGACGTCGAGCGCCGCCGCTGCCTGGCGGCCGTGCTGGCGCTCGCCACGTTCTCGCCCGAGGAGTGCGCCCTGCTGCGCACGATCCACGCCCGCAGCCTGGAGCGCGTGCGCCGCCTCGCGCCCGAGCTCGAGGCGGGCTTCGTGATCAAGCTCTGGAACGACCCCGAAGACCGCTACACGCTCGAGCAGTACGAGCAGCTCCTCACCCAGCGGAGCGAGGCGACGCGCGCGCGGCGCGTGCGGGAGTACCTGCGGCAGCTCCGCGGCGGGCTGCCGCTCGGCGCGCTGGCGAGCGCGTTCGCGCCGGCGAGCGGAGCGGGCGCGTGAGCGCCGCCGCCGAGCGCGCTCGGCGCTACCTCGTCGAGGGCGACCCGACCCTCGGGCTCGGGGTGTGCGAGGCGGCGTTCGCCGACGCGGGCGGCGCCGAGCTCCTGGCCCTCCACCTGACCGCCGCCCGCTGCGCCGACGAGCTCGGCGACGTGCTCGCCCGGGTGCGCCACCTCGAGGCGGCCGAGGGCGCGGCGCGCCGGGCGGGGCTCGACGTGTTGGGGCAGGTCCTGCTCCAGCTCGGCGACGCGCACCTGCGGCGGGGCGAGCCGGCCCGCGCGGCGGTCACACTCGAGGAGGCGCTGCAGGCGCTGGCGGCCGACGCCGCCGGCCGAGGCCGCGCCGAGCGCCTGCTGGAGGAGGCCCGCGCGCGCGAGGGCGAGGAGGAGGAGCCGGCGGCGCCGCCGCCCGCGCCGCTGGTCGCGACCGAGGGCGACCCGGCCACCCCGAGCCCGGCGGCCGCCGAGCGGCTGCTCGCCATGATCGACCGGCTGCTCTCGAGCGACGCGGGCATGGACCTCGGGATGCTGCTCGACCTCGTGCTCGCCGAGCTGGTGGCCGCGACCGGCGCCGATCGGGGGTTCGTGCTGCTCGAGGAGCCCGGCGAGGGGCTCGTGGTGCGAGCGGCGCGCGACGCGCGCGGGTTCGCGGTCCTGGACCCGGCGCGGCAGGTCTCGCGGCGCGTGGCCGAGCGGGCGGCCGCCGAGTCGCGCGCCTTGCGGGCGGTCCGCCCGGCGGAGGACCCGCGGTTCGGGGGCAGCCGCAGCGCCAAGGCGCTCGACCTCCAGGCGGTGGTGGCGGCGCCGCTCCGCTACCGCCGCGTCGGGCTGGGGAGCGTGGTGCTCGATCGGCGCGGGAGCAAGGTCGAGCCGTTCGACGAGGCGGCCGAGGCGCTGGTGGCGCGCGGCGCGCGCCTGGTCGGCGGCCTGATCGTGCGCACCCGACGCCGCGAGGCCGAGCAGCGCCGGCACGCGGCGCTGCTCGACCTGTTCGCGCGCGGGGCCGATCAGGCGCGGCAGCGCGTCGGCAACCCGCAGCTGGTGGGGAGCAGCGAGCCGGTGTTCGCGGTCCTGCGCCTGATCGAGCGGGTCGGGCCCACCGAGGCGCGCGTGCTGATCCGCGGCGAGAGCGGCACCGGCAAGGAGCTGGTCGCGCGCAGCCTCCACGCGGCCTCGGCGCGGCGGGACGCCCCCTTCGTGCCGGTGAACTGCGCCGCGCTCTCGGAGTCGCTGCTCGAGGACGAGCTGTTCGGCCACGTCAAGGGCGCCTTCTCCGGCGCCGAGTCCGACCGAGCCGGTCTGTTCGAGCAGGCGCACGGCGGCACCCTGTTCCTCGACGAGATCGGCGACGCGCCGCCCCGGCTCCAGGCCGAGCTGCTGCGGGTGCTCCAGGAAGGCGAGGTGCGCCGGCTCGGCGACGAGGCCGTGCGCCACGTCGACGTGCGGGTGATCGCGGCCACCCACCAGGACCTCGAGGCCATGGTCGCGGAGGGGCGCTTCCGCGAGGACCTGTTCTATCGGCTCAACGTGGTGGAGCTGCGCGTGCCGGCGCTGCGCGAGCGCGCCGAGGACGTCCCCGCCCTCGTGCAGCACTTCGCCGCCGAGGGGCGCGCGCTGCTCGAGGACGCCTCGCGCGCCCACGCGATCGACGAGGCGACCCTCGCGGAGCTGTGCGCGCGCCCCTGGCCCGGAAACGTGCGGGAGCTGCGCAACGCGGTGCTCCGGTTCGTGACGGTCGGCGAGCTCCCCAAGACGTCCGTCGCGCCGCCGCCGAGCGCGGCCGCGCTCCTGTCCTCCCCGGCGCCGGTCCGTGAGGCCCTCGGCGCGTCCGCCCCGCTCGACGAGCTGCTCGACCTCGCCGAGCTCGAGCGGCGCGCGGTCGTCCGGGCGCTGAGCAGGGCGGGCGGGGTCAAGAAGGACGCGGCCACGCTCCTCGGCGTCTCCCGCCGCACGCTCTACAACAAGCTCCGGGCGCTCGGCCTGGAGGAGTGAAGCGGGGCCTCGAGCTCAGGAGACTGGCGTCCTCAGCGACAGCCTCCTTGCCCCTGCCCTTGTCCGGCCTCTTCTCTGACCAAGGCGCGGCCGTCGCAAGCGACAGCCTCCTTGCCCCTGCCCTTGCCCTTGCCCGGCCTCTTCTCCGGCCAAGGCGTGGCCGTCGCAAGCGACAGCCTCCCTCCTCCTCCGCACAAGGAAGGAGTGGACCCTCGCCAGCGACAGCCTTGGCGCTCTTGGCGCTCTTGGCGGTTCATTCCTCACGCGAGGAGCTGCCCCCGCCAGCGACAGCTCGAGCGAGGAGCTGCCCTCGACAGCGACAGCTCGAGCGAGGAGCTGCCCTCGACAGCGACAGCTCTTGGCGGTCTCTCGACGAGGAAAGACGCCGCGCGTAGACGACAAGGCTCCGGAGGGTTCCCCCCGGAGCCGTGCCAGCCAGCCTCGTCGATCGCCGCTCAGCGGCAGTCGTCGGGCGCGAGGATCTTGACGCGGTCCGTCTTCTCGCCCTCGAGGAAGTCCTTGAGGATCTCCTCGTTGTCCGCGCGGCGGTCCGCCTCGTAGAACGCGGCGTTCCCCGCCTCGTTCTTGACCATGAGGTCGGAGTCGTCCTCCCAGTCCGGGAGCTCCTCGCGGCGCTCCTCGTCCTTCTTGAGCGGGTTGAGCGCGATGCTCGAGGTGAAGTAGCCCGCGTCGACGATGCAGTCGTAGACCTTGTCGGGCAGCAGCGTCGCCTTGATCACCGAGACCGTGGCCCAGATGCTGTCGGTCAGATACCCGATGAACACGTGCTCGCCGGGGTCGCACACGTACTGGAAGCGCTGCTCGCCGAAGTTGGTCCCGAGCAGCGTCGTCCGGTCGAAGATCGCGTACTCCCGGTGGCCGCCGTAGTCGCTGGGCCGCTGGAAGTTCACCAGCGCCTTGCCGGCGGGCGGGGCCGTGATCGCCTCGTCGGGACGCGCCTCACGCATGCGCGGAGCGCCGCAGCCGGGGGCGGCCAGGAGGAGCAGCCCGAGGAGAGCCATTGCGCGGAGAGTCATCAGCCTTCCTTTTCCTTCCCTGGTGGGTGGTCGGCGATCCTAGCGGCCGGGCCGAGCCGCGGCCAGTCCGACCCAGCGGGGGAGGATGGCTACCGTGCGGCGCTCTCGGGGGGCCGCGACGTGAGCACCGACTGCGCCCGCTCGGGGGGCGGCGGGGCCGGCGAGCGCGACAAGAGCCGATCGACCGCGCCCAGCAGCGCCTCGCCCGAGAACGGCTTGGGCAGGAACGCCACGCCCTCGAGCTCGCGGATCCGCTCGAGCTCGCCCGCGTCGTACCCCGAGACGAACAGCACGCGCGCCGCGGGCCGGCCCGTCCGCACCTCGCAGGCGAGGTCGACCCCCGATCCGCCGGGCATGACCACGTCGGTGAGGAGGAGCTCGAGCGGGCCGGAGTGGGCCTCCGCGGCTGCGAGCCCTTCACTGGCGTCGCGGGCGGTGAGCACGCGGTGGCCCGCCTCGGCGAGCACGCGGGCGGTGAGCTCGCGCACGGCGGTGTCGTCCTCCACCAGGAGCACGGTGGCGCGCGGCTCCCGCGGCGGAGGGTCGGCCGGGGGCGAGGGCGAGGCCCCCTGCTCGATCAGCGGCAGGAACACGCGAAAGGCCGCCCCCTGGCCGCGGCTGCTGGCGACCTCGACCTTGCCGCCGAGCGACGTCACGACCCCGTAGACCGTCGACAGCCCGAGCCCGGTCCCCTTGCCCGGCGGCTTGGTCGTGAAGAACGGCTCGAAGATCCGGGCGCGGGTCTGCTCGTCCATGCCCTCGCCCTCGTCGCGCACGGAGATGACCGCCCAGGCGGCGCCGTCCTCCGCCTCGCGCACGACGTCGGTCGCGAGCTCGAGCCCCCCGCCGGCGGGCATGGCGTCCCGGGCGTTGATCGCGAGGTTGAGCACGATCTGCTGGACCTGCGCCGGGTCGGCCATCACGACCGGCGCCTCGGCCGAGAGCTGCACGAGCAGCGCGATGTCCTCACCGATCAGGCGCTCGATGATCGCGACCGCGGCTTCGGCCGCCGCGTTGAGGTCGAGCGGGCGCGGCTGGTGGCTCTGGCGGCGGCTGAAGCTGAGCAGCTGCTGCGTCAGCTCGGCGGCGCGCAGCCCGGCCGCGCGGATCTGTCGCAGCTCCTCGGCCGGGTCGTGGCCGAGCTTGACCATGCGCTCGGCGAGCTCGCTCCCCGCGAGGATCGCGGTGAGCACGTTGTTGAAGTCGTGGGCCACCCCGCCGGCGAGGCGCCCGAGCGCCTCGAGCTTCTGGACCTGCAGGAGCTGCTCCTGAAGCCGGCGCGCCTGGGTGACGTCGCGGATCGAGCCCTCCCACAGGCCCGCGGCGCCGGCGACCGCCCGCAGCTGGGCCCGCGCGCTCAGCCGCTCGCCGTCGCGACGCACGAGCTCGAGCTCGGCCCCCTCGGGCGCGACCGCGGCCGTCGCCAGCTCCGCCAGCGCGGCGGGCGCGTCCGTCCGCGGCGAGGCCAGCAGGTCGGCCGTGAAGCTGCGCTGCAGGAGCTCCTCCTCTCGCGCGTAGCCGAGCATCCGCACCAGCGCCGGGTTGACCGCCAGGAACCGCCCGTCCGCGCCGAGCTGAAACATGCCCTCGATCGCGTTCTCGAAGATCGAGCGGTAGCGCGCCTCGCTCCGTCGCGTGCCCGCCCAGGCGCGCTCGAAGTACAGCAGGAGCATCCCGACCGCGACGACGACGCCGAGCACGCTCGCCAGCGCGAAGCCCCAAGGAGCGAACCACGCCACCTCGCGCAGGAAGGGGTAGTCGGCGACGTGCACGCCCCACGCGACCAGGGCGGCCCCCATCACAACGCGCACGTCGCCCAGCGAGCGGTCGCGCAGGACGACCGCTCCCGTCCACAGGTAGACCGCGCCGAAGAACGAGTAGATCGGCGCGTTCGCGAGCCAGAACGACAGCGGGCGCCCCGCGAGCTCGGCCGCGGCGCCGAGCAGGATCCAGGCCGTCGCGGCGGCTCCGACCAGGAGCAGCGACCGTCCAGGCGGGGGGCGCCGCACGAAGCGATACGTCCCCGCCAGGAGCAGGAGCGTGCTCCCGACCGAGAGCAGGGCCGCCGCGTGGACGAGGAGCGGCGCCCCCCCGAGCAGCGCCGCGCCGATCCAGAGTCCGTCCCGCCCGGCCCCGAGCGCCCACGACGCGCCCCACAGGCGCATGTGGTCCGCCTCGCGGTCCTTGCCGGCGAGGTACGCGAACACCGCCACCATCACCAGGTGGACGATGCACACCCCGACCATCGGCGCGAGCAGCGGCGGAATGGGAGCCTCTCGATCCGGCCGCCCCTCGGGCCTCCCTGGGCCGTTGTATCGCGGTGCGGGTCCGGCGCCCAGGGGGCACCTGTCGGTCGTGTAGGTTGAGAGGGCATGTCCCCACGCGACGAAGCGATCACCCGCTACGACGAGGAGGTCCGCGCGCGGCCGCAGACCGACGACCCGCGCTTCGTGCACGAGTGGGACGGCCCCGTCTATCGCGTCACCGGGCCGGGGCCCGCGGTCGAGGAGAACGCGGTCCTGCTGACACGATTCGACGACGTCGCCGCCGCCGACGCGGCGATCGCGCGGCAGCTCGATCACTTCGGACGGCTCGGTCACGCGTTCGAGTGGAAGCTCTACGCGCACGACCGCCCCCCCGACCTCGCCGACCGGCTGGCCAGGGCGGACCTGCGCCCCGAGCCCGTCGAGACGCTCGCGGTCGTCGACCTCGTGGAGGTCGGCGCGCTCGGCCCGCTCCGGCCCGAGCTGCGCGCGCTCCCGCCGGGCGTCGAGCTGGTGCGCCTGGATCACCCCGAGGCGCTCGCGCCGCTGGTCGCGCTGAACGAGCTCGTCTACGGCCAGCCGGATCACGCTCGCTGGCTGGTCGAGTCGCTCGCCGCCGAGCTCCGCTCCTGCCCCGAGGCGATCGTGATCCATGGCGTGCGCGCCGGGAAGGAGCTGGTCGCCGCGGGGTGGGCGCGGCTCCCCTCCGGCTCCGCCTTCGGCAGCCTGTGGGGCGGCCTGACCGCGCCAGCCTGGCGCGGCCGCGGGCTCTACTCCGCGCTCGTCGCGGCGCGGGCGCACGAGGCGCGCCGCCGCGGCCGCCGCTGGCTGGCGGTCGACTGCGGCCCGCTCAGCCTCCCGATCCTCGAGCGGCTCGGCTTCGAGCGCCTGTCCACCACGACGCCCTGGGTCGCCGAGCCCCCTCGATCGCGCTGATCGCCCGGGCCATCACACCTCCGGCCCCGCTCGACCAGCACAGTTTCGACGGGCAGACTGTACTGCTCACAAATCCACCCTGTGTATCTGTAACGGTCGAGCCCGCGGTGCCATCCTCGACTCGAGACAGGAGGCCTCGTGACGATCGCACCCTCCCTCGACCGCGCGCCGCTCGCGCTCGAGCTCCAGCCGGGCACGGCCGGCTCCCTGCGGCACCTCGACTCCGCCGTGGTGCTCACGGTGCGCCGCGGCGCGGTGTGGGTCACCCAGCTCGGCGAGCTGCAGGACCACGCCCTGGTGGCGGGCGAGCGGCTGCGGCTGCCGGCCAACGCGCACACCGTGCTCGAGCCGCTGGAGGGCGCGGCCGCGGCCCTGACCGTCGCGTTCGAGCCCGCCGCGTGACGCGCTACGAGCAGCTCGCGGGGCGCGTCCAGGAGCTGGTCGGCGCGGGGACGCTCCGCCCCGGCGACCGCCTCCCCTCGGTGCGCCGCATGAGCCGGCAGCAGGCGGTGAGCGTGAGCACGGTGCTCGCCGCCTACCGCCTGCTCGAGGCGCGCGGCGTGGTCGAGGCGCGCCCGCAGTCGGGGTTCTACGTGCGCGACGCCTGCTGCGTGCGGCTGGCCGCGCCCGCCAAGAGCGACCCCAGCCCGCGGCCGCGGGTCCCGCGCGTGTGGGAGGTCGCGCAGCAGCTCGCCGCCGACGCCCGCGCGCGCGACGTCGTCCCGCTGGGGAACGCCGACCCCTGGCCCGACCTGCTGCCGCTGGCCGCCTTGCGGCGTCGCATGCGCGCGCTGGGGGGCGCCGACACCCGCCGCGCGCTGGCCTACGGAGACCCGCGCGGCGAGCTCGAGCTCCGCACGGCGATCGCGCGGCGCATGCTCCTCGCCGGCTGCTCCCTGCGCGCCGACGAGCTGCTGATCACCAACGGCGCGTTCGAGGCGGTCCACCTCGCGCTGCGCGCGGTGTGCGCTCCCGGCGACGCGGTGGCCGTCGAGTCCCCCGTCCACTTCCTGCTCCTGCAGATGCTGCAGGTCCTGGGGCTGAAGGTCGTGGAGGTCGCCACCGACCCGACCCACGGGATCGACCTCGAGGCGCTCGGCCCCCTGCTCGCGCAGCGCCGCGTCGCCGCTTGTCTGGTCAACCCGGTGTTCCAGAACCCGCTCGGCTCGCTGATGCCGCCCGAGCGCCTGCGCCGGCTGGTGGAGCTGTGCCGCGCCAGCCGCACGCCGCTGATCGAGGACGACGTGTACGGCGAGCTCCACGGCGGGCCGGACCGGCCGAGCGTCGCCAAGGCGTTCGACCAGGACGGGTGGGTCCTCCACTGCTCCTCGTTCTCGAAGTCGCTCTGCCCGGGGCTCCGGGTCGGGTGGCTCGCGCCGGGCCGGTTCGACGAGGCGGTCCGCCGGGCGAAGGTCGCCACCAACTTCGTGACCGCCACGCCGCCTCAGCTCGCGCTGGCCGCCTTCCTGCGCGACGGCGCGTTCTCGCGTCACGTCCGGCGGGCGTCGGCGGTCTACGCCACCAACCGGCTCCGCTGCCGGGAGACGATCGCGCGGAGCTTCCCGCCCGGCACCGCAGTCTCCGACCCGCGCGGCGGGCTGGTGCTGTGGGTCGAGCTCCCGGCGCCGATCGACGCCTTCGTGCTGTGCGAGCGGGCGCTCGCCGCCGGGATCTCCCTGGCGCCCGGTCACGTGTTCTCCGCGCAAGGGCGGTTCGAGCGGTTCGTGCGGATCGCCTGCGCCAAGCCCTGGGACGAGGAGGTGGCGGGCGCGGTCTCGAGGATCGGCGCGCTCGCCCACGAGCTCCTGGGCGCAGGGGCCCGAGGCGGGCGAGCCGGCCGCCGCGTTCGCGGCGCGCGCTGACGCCGGGCGCGCCGCCGTTGGCGCTGCAGCCGGCGCGCGGCTGTCGCGCGAGACAGCCGCTGCGCGGGCGCACCCCGCCCGAGCCCGCGCGCGCCGCGCTCGCCCGCGGGGGCGGCGGCGCGCGGTGGGTCTCCTGCGGCGCGCCCGACTCGGCCGCGCGCGCGCGACGGCGACGCGCACGGCGCGCCGGGCCCGGGCGCGGGCGGCGCCCGCACGAGCGCACGCTCTGGCGCCGCCCTTGCTCCAGGCGGGCTAGACAAGCCCGGCGGCGCTTCCGTCGGCGGGCGCGCGCGCAGGACGCGCGGCAGGAAGGAGAGAGAGATGTTGCGTTCCATGCTGTCGAGTTGGCGCGGCGGCGCCCGTCTGCTGGCGATCGTGCTCGCGGCGGCCCTCCCGGCCTCGCTCGGGCTCACCGGCTGCAAGTCGGAGGGCGAAGACGTTCAGGAGCAGCGCCGGGACGTCCAGGAGCAGCAGGAGGAGGTGCGCGAGCAGCAGAGCGAGCTCGAGCAGGAGAAGGCGGAGGCCCACGAGGAGCGGGCCGAGGAGCAGGAGGAGGCCAGCGACGAGATGAAGGACGTCGAGGAGGAGCGCCAGGACGTCCAGGAGCTCGAGGGCGACATCTACGACGATCAGGGCGACGTGTACCAGGAGGAGCAGGACCTCCACCAGGACCAGTAGCCCCGGTCCGCCGCGAGCCTGCCCGCCCGAGCCGGCTCCCCGCGGGGAGCCGGCGCGGGCGCTCGCCCGTCGCTGGCGCGAGGCGCCGGCGGCGTTGCAGGCGGGGCGCGCGCCAGTGACGATCACGCCCCCGCCGCCGCCGGCGGGAGGAGGAGCGTCATGATCCGCGTGCTGACCCCCACCCGCGTCGCCGCCGCCGGCGAGCCGCCCAAGACGATCGAGGAGCACGTCGGGCGCGTGAACAGCGCCACCAGCGCGCTCAGCATCGCGCGCATGATCAGCCCGCCGGGCTGGGTCGAGCCGGGCCAGACCCCCGAGTTCGACGAGTACAGCGTGGTGCTGCGCGGCGCCCTGCACGTCGAGACGCAGGACGGCGTGCACGAGGTCCCCGCGGGCAGCTCGGTCCACGTCCCGCGCGGCACCTGGGTCCGCTACTCGACCCCCGAAGGCGCCGAGTACCTCGCCGTGTGCGTGCCCGCGTTCTCCCCACAGACCGTGCACCGCGACGCCTGAGCGCGGTGCCGCTCTACTTCGCCTACGGCTCGAACATGAGCGGCCGCGCCCTCGCGCGGCTGGGGGTCACGGCGCGGCCGCGCTCGAGCGCCCGCCTCGAGGGGTATCGGCTCACGTTCTTCCTCGAGGACCCGGTGTGGCAGGGCGGCGGCGTGGCCGCCGTCGTCCCGGCGCCCGGCGAGCACGTGGAGGGCGCGCTGCTCGAGCTGGACGAGGACGCGCTGGCGGCCCTCGACCGCTACGAGGACGTGGAGGGCGGCGACTACCGGCGCGAGCGGCGCCGCCTGCGCGCGTCCGGCGGCGAGGAGCTCGAGGCCTGGGTCTACGTCCCCGCGCGCGCCGCCGAGCCGTACGTCGCGCCCTCGCCGGCCTACCTGGCCTGCCTGCTGGAGGGCGCGCGCGAGCGGGGCTTGAGCGCGGAGTGGATCGCCAGGCTCGCCGCGGCCGCGGCGAGCTGAGCGCCGGCACACCGCGTGCGCCACGTGCGGCGGAGGGACACCCCATGGCCGACCTGAGCAAGCTCCAGGCGAAGGACATCATGACGAGCCCGGTGCGCGCGATCGAGCGGGACCTCTCGGCCGAGGAGGCCATGCGGATCCTGAGCGAGGAGCGGGTCTCCGGCGCCCCCGTGGTGGACGGCCGCGGCGCGCCGGTGGGCGTCGTGACGCTCGTCGACATCGCCGACTTCCTCACCGGGATCGAGCGCGAGCCCGGCGCCATGGGCGCGTTCTACGCCCGCGGCTACCTGCGCTGGGACCCAGCCAGCGACACGTTCGCCAACTTCGACTACGACGAGGACCCCCTGCGCGAGACGCTCGTCGAGGACCTCATGTCGAAGGAGCTGATCGCGGTCGACCTCGACACGCCGCTCGAGCAGGTCGTGCGCGTGATGGCCGACGAAGGCGTGCACCGCGTGCTGGTGCTGCGTGAGGGGCGCCTGCAGGGCCTGATCAGCACCACGGACGTGATCCGGACGCTGGCGGGGGGAGAACGCCGGGCGGCGTGAGGCAGGAAGGCTGCTCGGCTCTCGCAGCGCTCGAGCTGTCGCTGGTTGAAGCCTCCTTCCGCCTGAAGAGAAGAGAGAGGGCAGGAAAGCAGGAAAAACAGGAAGGCAGGAAGGCTCCCCGGCTCTCGCAGCGCTCGAGCTGTCGCTGGTTGAAGCCTCCTTCCGCTTGAAGAGAAGAGAGAGGGCTACGGGACCTACCCGCCGCCTCCACCGAATCCGCCGCCGGCGCCGGATCCGCCGCCCGCGCCAGCGCCGCCGCCTGCGCCGCCTCGTTCGGGGCTACCCTCGCTCGGCGCTTCGCCGCGGCGCTCCGGCTCGGTGTCGTCTCGCTGGACGTCGTCGCGCCCGCCGCGCGGGTCGGGCTCCTGGCGCGGGGCGCCGCCGCGGACGGCGCCCTCGCGCTCGCCGCGGGGGGCGGCGGCCGGGA
>CAZMSZ010000227.1:0-12181 GCA_964569055.1 uncultured Planctomycetota bacterium
CGTCGACCCAGGCCAGGCTGTCGAGGCAGGGCCCGAGCCGGTCGACCTCGTTGAAGGTGATGATGCAGGCGCTGACCGTGGGGCGGGTCACGGGCGCCGAGCATAACCTCGGGCGCGTGCTTCCCCTGCCTGGACGGCCGACCAGCGCCGAGCGGCCCGCCGGGGCCCTTGCTACGCTCCGGGACGTGGAGCCGCTTCGCCCTGAAGATCGACTGGACGATTGTGCGGCCGTAGCGCACGCGGCGCGCCGAGCTCGCGTCAGGCGCGCTTGGCTGCTGGTCGTCGCGCTCCTCGTCGCGTGCCGCGCGGCGCCGGGCTCTCCGACGGTCCGCGAGGCCGCGCCGGTCCCAGACCAGACGCGTGACCTCGAGGGACCCGAGGCCGAGGCGGGCCGGCCACCGCGCGCGGACGCGGTCTGGCGCTCCACGTCCGCCGAATCGCTCGACTCCCTGTGGGAGCGGCTCCGCGCCGCCGGGCTCGACGCGCCCTCCCAGCCGGCACCCGGCCAGCAGCTCGGCTCGCAGCTCCAGGAGCTCGACCGCCCAGTGACACGTCTCTATGCGTGTCACGACGTGCTCCCGACCCTGCGCGGCCGCCTCGACGCGCAGCAGCCCGTGGCCAGCGAGACCCTCGTCGAGCTGATGTTCCGCACCGCCCCGTCGATCACCTCCGTGGTGGTCGCCAGCGGCTACCTGCTCGTGGGTGCCTCCGAGCCGGACCATGCGCGCGTGGAGGACCTGCTGCGACGCCTCCGCAGGCTGCCGCGCCCGGCCGACTGAGACTCAGAGCGCGGCGCCCGATCCTTCGCAGCCGTCGCCGGTTGCGTTCGGTGCCCGGGGGGTGACGGGTGCGTGACGCCCTTCGGGAGGATCGCCCCCAGGAACGGCGGCGCCATGACGCGTGTTGGCCTCGCGATCGCAGTCCTGCTGGGCGGGTGCCGCGCCGCGCCCACTCCGGCCGCCGAGGTGCGATCGCGCGCGCCCGCGGACGCCCCTGCCCCCGAGGTGTCACCGCGCGAGCTCGACCTCGTGCTCGGCGACGTGTCCTGGTGCGGTGGTCTTGGAAATCGGCGGCCCCCGCTCCAGGGGCGCACGGCCGACGAGCTGTGGGCCGAGCTCCTGGCCGCGGGGCTGGAGCCGTGGGCGCGGCTCCCCGCCGAGCCGCACGAGCTCGGGGCCGAGCTCCGCGAGCTGGGCGAGCGCGACCGCTGGACCGAGACGTACGAGTGCGGCGACCTGCTGGTCGACGCCTCGGTCGGCTGGTCAAGGGCGCTGCCCTCGCTCCTCGCCGCGGAGCTCCTGCAGGCGCTCCTGCTCCAGGCGCTGCCCAGCGCCGACCCGGCCGACCTGGAGGTGCTCGGCGCGACCGGTCAGCTGGCCGTGCAGGGCGACGGGCGCGAGCACGGGCGGGTGCGCGACCTGCTGCGGCGGCTGCGCGTGCTCCTGCAGGCGGGCGGTGGTTGGGAGAAGGGGCGCGTGACCGCGCGCGCGGAGCGATCGTCTGCCGTCAAGGAGCGGGGCCCATGACCCGAGCAGCGCTGGGGATCGCGCTGCTGCTGGCCGCCTGCGGGGCGCCGGGTCCGTCCCCAGCGCCACCTGGCGAGGTGTTGCGTCCGGCGCCCGCGATACCGTGGGAGCAGACCGTCGAGGGCGAGGTCCGGACGTTCCCGCGGCTGTTGCGACTCGCGCACGCGGACGAGCTCTGGGCGCGGCTGGTCGCGAGCGGGCTCGAGCTCCCCGCGGATTCGCGCGAGCTCGGCCTCGCCCTGCGCGAGCTCCCCGGGGAGCCGCGGCTCGAGAGCTACGGCTGCCGCGACCTCGGGCTCGGGCCCCAGGTGTATGGCCACGGCGACCGCCCCGATCCGGCCCTGGCCGAGGAGACCTTGTACGAGCTGGCGCGCCGCTGCGTCCCCGGCGCCACCCTCGGCGTGCGCCCCTCGTATCTGATCGTGAGGGGCGACGACCACCAGCAGGCGAGGGTGCGCGACCTGCTGGACCGGCTGCGCGCGCTGCTGCCCACGCTCCGCTGAGCGGGCCGCGGCCGAGCTCAGCCCTTCGCGGCCAGCGGCGGGGTCGCGGCCAGCAGCTCCTCGAGGTGGCCCGTCGGCAGCTTCAGCGCGCGGCCCTCGTCGATGTAGGTCTGCATCATGTAGCGGGTCTGGTCGCCCACCTTGGTGAAGTGGTAGCGGAGGTAGGGCTCGAGCGGCAGCGGCACGAACATGGGCGCGGCGCACAGGAGTGGGCGCATGACCCAGCTCTGGGTCGCGGCGCGCAGGGCGAGGTCGGGCGTCGCGCCGCGCCGCTTGGCGACCACCTGCTGCGCCTCGCGCGAGGCCGCGCCCGCCAGGCGCAGCGCCGGGCTCTTGCGCAGGCGCGCGAACGACCAGTCCTCCATTTCGAGCGCGCACAGGTGCGGCATGAGCAGCGCCGAGCCGAACGCGCCCTGGATCGCGGCGTCGGCCACGCGCTTGGCGGGGCAGCCGCCCGCCTTGAGCCCGTTCACCACGGGGTCGACCTTGGCGCGCTCGCCGGCGGGGCTGCTGAAGGGGCTCGGCGTGAACGGCGGGAACCAGTACGCGACCCCCGGCTCGGGGAGCTGCTCGTCGGGGAGCGGCGCCTGGTAGCTGATCAGCGCGATCAACCCCTGCACCACCCGCTCGCGCGGGAAGCCCTGCGCCTCGATGTGCTCGAGCGAGCCGAGGCCGGGCTGCAGGCTGACCAGGGTCGCCTCGGGCGGGAGCACGTCCAAGAACGGCTTCAGCCACGGGTCGAGCAGCTGGGTCGCCGAGACGCACAGCCACACCTGGTCCCAGGCCTTGAGCCGGACCTCGTCGGGGCTGGAGTACACGCCGAACCCCTCGAACCGGACCGGCGCGCGGCCCTTGTTCAAGGGATAGAGGGTGTAGCCGCGCTCGGCCGCCGGGCGGTGCTTCTCCTTGACGAAGAAGCTCACGTCAGCGCCGCCGAGCTGGAGGTGACGGCCGTAGACCAGGCCGACCGCGCCCGCGCCCACCAGCAGAGCCTTCATGCTCGTTCGACTCCAAAGGGACAGGGGCGGCGCCCGCAGGCGCCGCCCCTAGAGGGAAGAGGGAGGATTCGTGGCTCGCGCGGCCTACTGGCGGACGAAGACCTCGGCGCTGGCGAGGGCCTGGCCGTCGAAGCCCTTGAGGCTGGTCGCGGCGCCGACCGTGCCGCCGATCACCAGGATCCGGCCGTCCTTGAGCTTGGTCGCGGTGAAGGCGTTGCGGGCGGCCGAGAGCTTGTAGGCGGTCTGCGAGAGGGTCTTGCTGTCGGCGCTCCAGACCTCGACGGTGTCCAGCTCGTTGCTGCCGTTGGTCCCGCCGATCACCAGGGCGTCGGTGCGGTCGAGGACCACCTCGCAGCCGGTGCGGGCCTGCTTGAGGTCACCGACGGGGCTCCACTGGCCGGTCGCCGAGTCGAACAGCTCGAGCGAGGAGTGGATCTGGTTCGGGTCGTGGCCGCCGGCGATCAGGACCTGCCGCGGGGTGACCAGCTCGGCCGCGTGGCTCATGCGGGCCACGTTGAGCGCGCCCTGACCCTCGCTCTTCTTGTTGCGGATCACCTCGGAGCCGCCGGACATCTTGAGCTTGGGCTTGATCAGGCCGAACAGCCAGCCGCCCTCGTAGCGGTTGCCGCCGGCGAGCAGGATCCCGGTGCCGCCCTCGATCGCGGTGGCCGTGTGGTTCATACGGCCCTCCTTGGTCTTGAGGCGGCTGAAGATCCCGCCGATCTTCTCGAAGGCCTTCTTGGCCGGGTCGTAGATCTCGACCGGCGACTGGGTCTTGTGCTTCGACCACCACGAGTCGTTGTAGCCGCCCGCGATCATGACCCGGCCGTCGTCCATGACGGTGGCCGTGTGCGAGTGCCGCGGATACTGCATGTCGCCGACGCGGGTGAAGGTGTTGTCGGCCGGGTTGAACAGGAACGCGCTCTCGAGCGTGTCGACCTTCTCGCTGCCCAGGCCGAACAGCCCCTTCTTCTCCACGCCGAACCCGCCGCAGATCAGGACGGTGCCGTCCTGGAGCTTGACCGCGGTGGAGTCGATGAACCGGACCGCGATGCTGCCGCGCTTCATGCGGCCGAGCTCGCCGCTGAGGTCGGAGACCAGCGTGAAGCTCTGGGTGGTCGGGTCGTAGAGCTCGGCCTCGGCCACGAAGTTCTTGGCGCTGGTCCCGCCGGCCACGCCGCCGACGATCAGCACGCGCCCGTCGTCGAGCAGGATCGAGCTGTGGCCGCCGCGAGCGATCGTGAGGTTACCGGCCGGCATGAAGCCCGACTGCAGCGCGCCGGCGACGTCGACCGGGGCGGGGGCGGGGCGGATCACACCCTCCCGGGCGCCCTTGACCGAGGCGGTCAGCGAGACGTTGAGGCCCGAGGCCGCGCCCGGCTGGGTGAACGCGAGGTCGAACGGGTCGCTGACGCGGAGGATCGGCCGGTCGCCGAGCACCACGTCGAGCTGGGCGCTCGTGGCGCCGTTCTGCATGGTGGCGCCGAGCCCGAAGCTGTCGCCCGCCACCGCCAGCCGCAGCTCGGCGTGGGGGTCGACCGCCGCCTGCAGCGGCTCGATCTCGGCGTCGAAGCTCAGGACGACCCGGTCGCCCTTGCTCAGCATGTTGTTCTGATCGACGTCGATGAACTCGGCCTTGGTGAGCTCGGGCCCGGGGCCGCCGGGGTTGTTGTTGTTGTTCGACGTGATCGGCGCGCCGGTCGACGCGCGGTTGGAGCCGCCGCCGCTCTCACTGCAGCCAGCGGTGGTCGCAGCGAGCACGGCAAGAACGAGAGCGTAACGGTTGTAGCCGAATCCCATGGTGTCCTCTTCCCTGCTTGGCCTGGCTGTCCCGGGCCGGCCGAAGCGTTGGTGTCGTTGAGGGCCTCCTGAGCACGGGTCGTGCCCAGACCGCGCGAGGCCCCGCCTGACGAGCGGGAAAGGACTTGGCGAGATCCGTCCCAAATTCCGGGCTCAGGCCGCGAGCCGAACCTGGGAAACGTCGCAGAAACGGCGCGAGCCCGGCGGGACGATTCGTCCGCCGGGCTCGCATTTTCGGCTCAGGTGCGACGCCTCGGTGCGTGGAGGCGTTGCTATGGAATGACTTGCGGCTACTTGTCCCAAGCCTTCCGCGCGACGAGCTCGCCCTCGGGCGTCTCACGCGGCTGGACCTCGATCACGACCTCGGTGAACCGGTCGCCGAAGTCCTCGCGGATCCGCACCGAGCACTCCTCGGCGCCCTTGGTCAGCAGGATCTTGCGCGCCTTCATGCCGTAGACGAAGGCCGTCTTCCAGCCCTGCGCGGGCAGGTGGCGCAAGAAGAACTCCTGCGCCCGGTCCGCGCCGAGGTACTCGTCGCGCCGGTAGGTCAGCTCGAGCTGGCGGAACGCGCTCCGCTCGTGGCGACGGCTCTTGCCGCGGTCGAGCACGAACCCCTCGGGCACCGGCAGATCGGCGGCGAGGCTGCGCTCGGGCGGCTCGGGCTGCAGCGGCGGGGTCGGGGTGAAGTAGGCGCAGCCGCTCGAGAGGCCGAGGGCGGCGAAGATGATGAAGGTCGCGATCGGCCTGAGCATGGGCTCCTCCTGACGGGGCGTGGGGCTCGCCCTCTCTTCGGTCGGGCACGGGCGTACGCTTGAGCCTGTGCTCGGAACGCGCCGGGTAGGATGCGCCGCTGGATGCCCGACGACCCGCCCCGCCCCCTGCTCGAGCTCGTCCGCCGCGTCCGCGACGTGGCGCTGCCCTCCCTGGTGGCGGCCCACCGCGGCGACTCGCAGAACGCCCCCGAGAACACGCTGGCCGCGGTGGCGCTCGCGATCGACCACGGCGCGACCCTGGTCGAGTTCGACGTGCGCGAGACCGCCGACGGCGACGTGGTGGTGATCCACGACGAGAAGGTCGACCGCACCTGCGACGGCCACGGCGAGGTGGCCCGGCTGCGCACCGCCGAGCTGCGCGAGCTGTCGGCGGGCGGCTGGTTCGCGCCGCGCTACCAGCAAGAGCGCGTGCCGCTGCTCGACGAGGTGCTCGACCTGTGCCGCGGGCGGGCGATCCCCCTGATCGAGGTCAAGAGCAAGCGCCGCCGCCACCCCCACACCGGCGACAAGATCGCCGCCGCCCTGCAGCGTCACGGCCTCGAGGAGCGCGCCGTCGTGATTTGCCGCGAGGTGGCCCGGGTGCGCGAGGTGCAGGCCGCCTCGCCCGGGACCCAGGTCGCCTACCTGACCTACACCCCGCGTCAGGCCCGCGGCGTCCGCCGCCTGGCCGGGGTGGGCGGGGTGGACTGCTACTGGAAGAGCCTGTCGCTGGGCCTGGTGGAGGAGCTGCGCCGCGCGTCGCTGTTCCTCACCCCCTGGACCGTGAACCGCCAGCGCGACATGCACCGCCTGCTGCTGCTCGGGGTGGAGACGATCATTACCGACTGCCCCGTGACGCTCGCCGACGCGATCGAGGCGTTCGAGGTGGAGCAGGCCCGCGACCTGCGCCGGCGGATCCGCGCCGGCGAGCTCGACCTCGAGCTGGCCGCCGACCTGGCCGCCGGCGACGAGCCCTCCGACGAGCTGCCCCGCGGGCTGGAGCACGACTCCGAGCTCGATATCGACGTCGACTGGCCCGAGGACCCCGACGCCGCCGAGGAGGGTTGAACGAGTGTTAGGGACACGAGCCGAAGACAACACGGAATAACGACGGCAACGCCAGAATCGCTATCGCTTCTCGCACCCTCCTCGCAGTGATGTCTCGCCGGTGACCGCGCTGACCACCCTGAGCCTTTGGCATTGGAGCTGAACGTGACCGCTCCCGCGCAGGATCCGCCTCCCGGCCCCTCCGAGGCGCTCGACGTGGAGCGCCTCGAGCTCTCGGCGCTCGCGCCCGGGCGCGTCCACCGGCTGCGGGTCGCGATCATCGAGAGCGGGGCCGGGCGCTGGCTGCGCGTGCCCGTCCTGGTGGCGCGCGGCGCGGCGGCGGGCCCGGTGGTCGGGATCACGGCCGCCGTCCACGGCAACGAGCTCAACGGGATCCCCGCGATCCACCGCCTGTTCGCCGAGCTCGACCCGGCCGCCCTGCGCGGGACGGTCGTCGCCGTGCCGATCGTGAACCTGCCCGGGTTCCACGCCCACCAGCGCGAGCTGCGCGACGGCAGCGACCTCAACCGCGAGTTCCCGGGCAAGCCCGAGGGGCCCACCCCGCAGGTCTACGCGCACCGGTTCCTCGAGCGCGTGGTCCGCCCGTTCGAGGTGCTGCTCGACCTCCACACCGCCAGCTTCGGCCGCGTCAACTCGCTCTACGTGCGCGCCGACATGACCCGCCCGCGCACGGCCGAGCTGGCCCGCCTGATCGGGCCGCAGATCATCGTCCACAACCCGCGCTCGGACGGCACGCTCCGCTCGGCCGCCGAGGACCTCGGGATCCACGCCGTCACCGTCGAGGTGGGCGACCCGCAGCGCTTCCAGGGCGAGCTGATCGCCTCGACCCGCGTGGCCCTGCGCGACGTGCTCGAGCACCTCGGCATGGTCGCGGCCGACGCCGAGCGCAACCCGCCGACCGCCGCCCTGTGCGTGCGCTCCTACTGGCTGCACACCGACACCGGCGGCCTGCTCGAGGTGTTCCCCGAGCTCGCCGAGCGGGTCCGCGCCGGGCAGCCGCTGGCGCGGGTGACCGACGCCTGGGGCGACGTGCGGCGCGTGTATCACGCGCCCGAGGACGCGATCGTGATCGGGAAGAGCACCAACCCGGTGGGGGACACCGGGGCGCGGATCGTGCACTTGGGGGTGGAGGGGGCGGTCGGATGAGAAGGAGATAAGAAATGGCAACAGGAAATTAAAAATTAGGAATGCCAAAATGGCTGTCGCTCGAGGGGCGTCCGCCTCGACCTGACGACCTGTCACTCGACCGTTTCCCAACAGCGAGAGCTCAGAAGCGAGCGCAGAGGGCGCGAAGGTCGCGGAGAAGGGCTGCCTTCAGCGCACCTCTGCGTCCTCAGCGATCTCTGCGCTGTGAATCGCTCGTTCGGCTCGGTCGAGGCGCTCGGCAGCCGACCCGAGGCGATCCCGATCAAGCGACAGTCAGTCTGGCGTTGCTGATTTCTAATTATCTATTGTTATTTCTTTATTTCCCCCTCTCCCCCTCCCCCAACGCCGCCAGCGCCGCCTCCGCCTCGTCCAGCACCCGCTTCGCCAGGTCCACCGGGTCGCGGCGCAGCGCCCGCGCCAACTCGCGCAGGGCGGGGTCGGCGAGGTCCGCCTGCAGGGCCTTGAGCGCGCGGCCGTGGCCGCAGCGGGCCAGGGCCGCCAGGGCGAAGCGGGCCTCGGCCGGCGCGAGCGGGGCCCGGGCCAGCGCGGCCAGGGGGGCCGGGTCGCTGGCGCGGCAGTCGACCAGGGCGCACACCAGCGCCAGCCGCTGCGGCGCTCGCTCCTCCGCGCGCAGCGCCCGGGCGAGGAGCGCCTCCGCCTCGGGGCCGCCGAGGTGGCCCACCGCGCGGATCGCGGTCAGGGCGCCGCGTTCGGCCTCGGGCGCGAAGGCGCGCAGGCCTGCGGCGTGATCGCTCGCGGCGAGCGCCCGGCAGGCCTGCGCCTGCACGAGCGGGTGCGGCGCCGCGCGCGCCAGCGCGATCAAGGGCTCGGCGAGGTCGGGGGCGGCCAGGCGCTCGGCCAGGAGCAGGAGCTCGAAGCTCGGCCGCTCGGCGAGCGCCCGCCGCAGCAGCGCCCGCGCCGCCGCGTCGGGGCGGAGCGCGGGGAGCTCGCTCAGCTCCACCGCGGCGTCGCGGGCCACCCGCTCGGCGGGCGAGAGGAGCTGCGCGAACAGGGCCGCCGGGTCCCCGCCCGCCAGGCGCTGGCGCACGGCGGCCGCCAGGGCTTCGGCCTCCGCCGCGCTCCCCAGCCGGATCAGCTCGAGCGCCTCCCACACTCCGTCGTGGCGCGCCGCGAACACGAGCAGGCGCCCGGTCCCCTCCGGCGGCCCGTCCTCGCCCGCGAGCACGTGGAGCGACTCGAGCTCGGGGCCCTTGAGGAACCGGACCGGGTGCAGGCGCAGGAGCGGCCCCGAGGCGCCCCGCTCCTCGGCCAGCGCGATCGCCTCGGCCGCGCGGGTCAGCGCGCCCAGGGTGCCCTCGGCGCAGTCCTCGGTCCCGGCCGCGGCGGGAGCGGCCGCGCAGGTCACCAGGGCGAGGGCCACGAGCGCGCGCACCGACGCTACCGCTCGAGGCCGAGGGCCTGGTCGAGGCGCCGCTGGTTCTCGGGGAAGAAGTGCGTGTCGCGCGAGGAGAGGATCGCGGCGTTCTTCTTGTGGCGCATGAGCGACAGCCAGGGGCCGGCCCGCACCACGCGCCCCCAGAACGTCCGGCCGGTGTGCGGGGTGCCGACCGAGTGGCCGACCTCGTGGGCCAGGGTCGAGGCGACCGCGTAGGCCCAGTCGGCCGAGACCTCCTGCACCCGCAAGAAGCGGCGGTCCTGCGCCGCGTCGCCGTCGCCGAGCAGGTAGCTCCCGTCCACGTAGGGGCGGTCGGCCGCGCGGAACGGCGGGTCGAGGGTCGAGTCGCTCCCCTCGATCGAGCCCGAGAACACGCCCCACTCGGACCCGCTGTTGTCCTCGCGCTCGCGGTTGCCGATGTCGTTGCGCGGGACGCGCCCGTGGGTCCCGCCGTCGGTCCCGCCCACCTCCATGCGCGAGTAGTGCACGCCCGGCTGCGGGGCGCTCACGCCGGGGAACACCTGCGGGTCGGCGCGCGGCCGGCGGGCGGTGAAGGAGATCCGCCAGCTCTGGCCCGGGATCGCCTCCCCGCGGCGCGTGCGGCGGTACTTCTCGTTGACGTGCTGCAGGATCAGCCCCTGCAGCCGGAGCGTCATGGCCGCGTCGGCCGCGGCGTCGCCCGAGAGCAGCCCGCGGCGGCGCATGTCCTCGCGGAACTCCGTCGGCTCGAACGCCACGTGCCACACGTCGGTCCCGGGCAAGGGCTGGAACGTGTCGGGGTGCGGGAAGGGGAGCTCGCCCGGGCCGGGGAGGTCGTCCTCGGGCTGGGGCTGGGGCTGCGGCTCGGGCTCCGCGTCGGGCTCGACCACCCGGGTCCAGGTCTCCTCGCCGGCGAGCCGCCCGCCCGAGGTCAGCTCGACCCGCCGCACGTCGCCCTCGCCCTCGAACGCGCCGCGGTAGCGGATCCGGCGGCTGCGCGTGAACAGGTAGCGCAGCCGCTCGCGCAGGCCGTAGTAGACCAGGAGCACGAACCCCTGCTCGTCGTCCTCGAGGCTGCCGTTCAGCGCCTCCTCGGCGCCGTCCTCGCGGACGATCCGCCACACCAGCGCGCCGCTCTCGTCGATCGAGGCGGTCCCTTCGTAGCTCTCGCCGGCGGCCTCGCCCCGAATGCGCCACTCGCCGGCGAGGTCCTGCGCGGCGGCCGGCCGGAGCCCGGCGACCAGCACGGCGAAGACGAACACGATCCAGCCCGCGGTTCGTGCCACTACACGTCCCTCCCTCTCTCGGGCGCGCTCCAGCGCAAGGCCCTTGCCACACCGTGCGCGGGCCGCCCGGCGGGCGTGGACGGTCGCGATTCGCCGATCGGGGCCCGTCCGTGTCGATCCGCGGGGCCGGCTCGGGCCCGGCGTTCCGTCTCACGCGCGGGCCTCGTTTCCCAGAACTCGCCGATCGCGCCGGTGCGTGGACGGGCTCAGGGACGCCCGCCCGCGCTCGGGCGCTCGGGCTCGTGCGGGAACACGTGCACGTCCTGGCGCGGGAACGCGAGCCGGATCTGGTGGCGCGCGAAGTCGGCCGCGATCACGTTCAGGACGTCCTCGCGGACGGGGAGGATGTCGGCGGGCGAGGCCACGAACACGCGCAGGTCGAGCTCGAGGGCGCTCGCGCCGAACGACCCCAACCAGGCGCTCGGCTCGGGATCGGCGAGCACCTTGGGGTGCGCGCGGGCCGCCTCGAGCATGATCTGCTTGGCGAGCGCGGTGTCCGATCCGTACGCGAGCCGGAGGGGGATCACGACCCGGGCGCAGGTGTCGGACAGGGTCCAGTTGATCACCCGGCCGGTGACGAACTCCTTGTTCGGAATGATCAGCTCCTTGCGGTCCCAGTCGACGATCGTGGTGGCGCGGATCCGCACCCGGCTGACCTTGCCGGTCACGTCCCCCAGCGTGACCACGTCGTCGACCCGCACCGGCCGCTCGAACAGGATGATCAGGCCCGACACGAAGTTGGCGAAGATCTCCTGCAGCCCGAACGCGAGCCCGAACGTGAGCGCCGCGGCGAGCCACTGCACGCGCTCCCAGCCCACCTCGATCACGTTCAGCGCGGTGGACAGCCCGACGATCACCACGAAGTAGCGCACCAGCGTGATCACCGCGTAGCGCACGCCGGCGTCGCCGGTGAGGCGGAGCAGGCTCAGCTCGAGCAGCGCGGGCAGGTTCTTGGCGACGATCGCGGTCAGCGCGAGCAGCAGCAGGCACAGGCCGAGGTCGGCTACGGAGACGCTGGCGGGCAGCACGTCGGGGGCGGGCGCCGCGCCCTCGGCGGGCGCGGCCGCGCTCGCGATCGCGCCGGTGGGACCCGGCAGGGAGGAGGGCGGCGGCGCGCTCTCTCCAGCCCGCGGGGTCGGCGCGCTCGGGCCCGCCTGCGCCGCAGGAGCGGCGGTGAAGGCCCCCGCGGGCTCGAGGAACGGATAGCGGGCGAAGTCCCGCCGCTCCTCCCGCTTCAGCTCGGGCCACACCTGCAGCTCCTCGAGCCGGCGCAGCGCCGGGAGCACGTCGGCCCAGATCAGGTAGCTGCCGATCACGAGCGCCACGAACGCCAGGCTGGAGAACAGCTGCCGCGTCTGCCTCTTGATCGCGAGCAGGTCGAGGTGCTCGGTGTCGCTCGAGGAGGCGGCGACCGGCTCGCTCGCGGGGAGAGGAGGCTCGGACTCGGATTCGGATTCGGATTCGGATTCGGATTCGGATTCGGACTCGGATTCGGACTCGGATTCGGACGCGGATTCGGACGCGGACGCGGACGCGGACGCGGACGCCGACGCGGACGCCGACGCGGACTCGGATTCGGATCCGGATTCGGACTCGGATTCGGACTCGGACGCGGACTCGGATTCGGATTCGGACTCGGACGCGGACTCGGATTCGGACTCGGACTCGGACACGGAGGCGAACTCGGACGCGCAAGCCGGCTCGGCCTCCGACGCGCTCCGCTCGGC
>CAZMSZ010000228.1:0-12099 GCA_964569055.1 uncultured Planctomycetota bacterium
CCCGGCCTCCACCTTGCCGACGAGGTCGGCGCCGACGTCGGCGGCCTTGGTGAAGATCCCGCCGCCCACGCGGGCGAACAGCGCGATCGACGAGGCGCCCAGCGAGAAGCCGAACAGCGCGTTGGAGGCCGCCAGCGGCTTCAGGGCGCCCCCGGCGTCGCTGGTGAACAGCAGGTAGAGCCCGCCCAGGCCGATCACCCCCAGGCCGACCACCGTCAGCCCCATGACCGCGCCCGAGTTGAACGAGATCCCGAGCGCGTCGCTGAGGCTGGTCTTGGCGGCCTCGGTGGTGCGCACCGCCGCGCGGGTCGCCACGGTCATGCCGACGTAGCCGGCGAGGGCCGAGAACAGCGCGCCCGACACGAATGAGGCCGCGATCCGCCCGCCCTGCCCCTGGACGTCGAAGCCGTACAGCAGGCCGGCCACGGCGACCACGTACAGGACGAGCCACTTGTACTCGGTGAACAGGAACGCCTTGGCGCCCGCCTGGATCGCGCCGGCGATCTTGCGCATCCGCTCGTCGCCGTCCGGCTTCTGCATGATCCCGGCGGCCAGCGCGGCCGCCCAGCCGAGCCCCACCAGGCCGAGCACCGGCGCGAAGTATCCGAGGACGTTGAAGTCGAACGCGAGCGGGAGCATGTCGCCCTCCTCGTTTATGGGGAGCCCGGGCGGCGCGCCAACGAGCGCGATGGCGCGGCGCGTCCCGGCTGAGTGGCCGCCTTATATACCAAGCGGTTATGAAGTGGACAAGCGCAGCCGCCGGAGCCCTCCGGCGCCCCGCGAGGGGCAGGTGGGCGCGTAGCGGTCGGACCCGCCGATAAAGTAGTTAAGCGGGCGCGACGTCGCCCGGAAGCGAGCGTGAGCCGATCATGCGCGACGACGAGCGGCTGGTGAGCCCGGACCGGGGCGAAGGCGACGAGCGGGCCGACCAGAGCCTGCGCCCGACCCGCTTCGACGAGTTCGTCGGGCAGGCGCGGGTGGTGGAGAACATCCAAACCTGGATCCGCGCCGCGCTCGCGGCCGGGCGCTCGCTCGACCACGTGCTGTTCACCGGCCCGCCCGGCCTGGGCAAGACCACCCTCGCCAACCTTGTGGCGGGCGCGCTGGGCGCGCGGCTGGTCACCACCTCGGGGCCCGTGATCGAGCGGCCCAACGACCTCGCCGGGCAGCTCACCAAGCTGGGGGAGGGGGACGTCCTGTTCGTGGACGAGATCCACCGCCTGCGCACGCACGTCGAGGAGTACCTCTACAGCGCCATGGAGGACTTCAAGATCGACGTGCCGATCGACGAGGGGCCGTACGCGCGCAGCGTCAGCCTGAAGCTGAAGCGGTTCACGCTGATCGGGGCGACCACCCGGGCCGGCCTGCTCAGCAAGCCGTTCCGCGACCGGTTCGGGATCCAGGAGCGCCTGCTCACCTACGAGCACGAGGAGCTGGTCGCGATCGTGGAGCGCTCGGCGCGCGTGCTCGAGGTCGCGATCGACCGCCCCGCGGCCGACCTGGTCGCGGCGCGCTCGCGCGGCACGCCGCGCGTGGCGAACCGCTACCTCTCGCGCCTGCGCGACGTGGCGGTGGCGAGCGGGGCCCGCCGGATCGACGCGCAGATCGCCGCGCGCGGGCTGCACATGCTCGGCGTCGACGACCACGGGCTCGACGACATGGACCGCCGGATCCTGGAGGTGCTCGCGCAGGCGCCGGGGCAGGCGGTCGGGCTCAAGACGCTCGCGATCGCGACCTCCGAGGAGGACAGCACGATCGAGGACGTGTACGAGCCCTACCTGATCCGACGCGGCTTCGTGCGCAAGACGGCGCGCGGGCGGGTGCTCGGGCCGCGCGGCTACGAGCTGCTGGGGCTCGAGGAGCCCGAGCCGAGCGCCAAGGCCGCGCCGGTGCAGGGCGGGCTGTTCTCGTGAGCCGCGGGCGGCGCGCGTGAGCGAGGACGGGCTGGGCCGCCGCCGCGTCGCGCGCGAGGCGCGGGACGAGGGGCCGGAGCCCGACGAGGCCGCGGGCGCCGAGGGCGAGGCGGCGCGCCACGACGCGGTCGACGAGGAGGAGGGCGCGCGAGCGCCGACGGCCGACGTCGTCGAGGCCGAGGCGGCGGCGGAGGCGGTCGCCGCGCGCGCAGCCGGCTCCGCGGCCACCGCTGCAGCCGTCGGCGCCACGGCCTCGCGGGGCCGGACGCTGGCGCTGCTGGGCGGCGGGCTGGGGCTGACCGCGCTGGGCTGGCTGCTGCTGCTCGCGCTCGAGCCGGACCCGCCGCCGCCGACCCGCGTCCGCGGCGAGCCGCGCGTCCGGATCGCGCTGGTCGCGAGCGCGCCCGAGCTGGTGGTGGAGCTCGCCGGGACGTGGCGGGCCGAGCCCGACGTGGGCGCGCCGCTCCTGCTCGAGTCGCCGGGCGCGGTCACGCTGCGCCCGCTGGGCGGCGGGCTCGAGGGCCTGGCCCTCGCCGCCGCGAGCGGCGCAGGCTTCCCGGGGGCGCGCGCCCTCACGCTCCGCCCGCTCGACGCCGTCCCCGGCCAGCCCGCGCCGACGTTCGGGCTGGGGAAGCGGCGCTACCGCGGGTGGCTGACGGTGCGCGCGCTCTCGGGCGAGGAGGGTGGCGGGCTGCGCGCGATCAACTCGGTCGGGATCGAGGACTACCTCGCGGGCGTGCTCGGCCACGAGATGCCGATCGGCTGGGACGACGCGGCCCTCGAGGCGCAGGCGATCGCCGCGCGCACCTACGCCCTGACCAACCTCGCGCCCGCGGCCGAGTACGACCTCGAGGCCGACGAGCGCTCGCAGGTCTACCGGGGCGTGATCGCCGAGGACGCGCGCGCGCGCGGCCTGGTCGAGGCCACCCGCGGGCGGGTGGTCGCCTACGAGGGCGAGCTGGTCGTGACCTACTTCCACTCGACCTGCGGCGGCGACACCGTCCCCGCCGAGTGGGTGTTTCCCTGGCACCGCGGCAAGGAGGCGCCCGCCCTGCGCGGCGCGGGCGACTGCCCCTGCCAGCCCTCGAAGTTCTACCGCTGGGAGACGGAGGTCGAGCTCGCCGGCAAGGAGCTCGGCGTGCCGCTCCCGCTGCGCGCGGTGGAGGTGGAGCACTGGCCGCGCGGCGGCTACGTGCGCCGGATCACGCTGCGCGGCGCCCAGGGCGAGGCCCGCGAGCTGAGCGGCTGGGACGGGCGGCGCCTGCTGGGCCTCCGCTCCTACGCCTACGAGCTCGAGCTGCTCGACGGCGGCGAGCGCCTGCGCGCCCGCGGCCGCGGCTGGGGCCACGGGGTCGGCCTGTGCCAGTTCGGCGCCCAGGGCCGCGCCAAGCAGGGCTGGAGCGCCGAGCAGATCCTGACCCACTACTACCCGGGCGCGACGGTCGAGCGGCTCGACTACTGAGCGCCTACGGACCGGGCGGGTCGAGGATCTCGGCTACCCCCTGCGCGAGGTCACGCCCGCGGTCGTAGCCGCGCGCGCGGATCAGCTCGATCGTCTCGAGCGCCAACCGACGCTCCCCGGCGTCCGCCGCGCGGGCGAGCGCGCGCAGGTCGACGAGGTCCTGGGGTCGGCGCACGTCGTCACGCGCGAGGACCTTGAGGGCGATCAAGTGGCCGATCCTCGCGACCGGCAGCGTCAGCCCGGGCACGACCTCCAGGGCCTCCGCTCGCGCCGCGATCTCGGGCTCGACACCCGAGCTGGCGAACAGCAAGTCGATCGCGACCTCATCACCGTCCTCGGTCTGACCCGGCGGCGCGAACCGCAGCCCGGCCATCCGGCCGGCGGACGTCTGCTGGAGCTCCCAGACCACGCCGTACCCGCGCCTGATCAACGCGCCGCCGACGGCTTCGGCGCCCGCGTCGTCAGTCGTCGCGATCGCGACATCGAGGTCACGGGTGAACCGCGGTTCCGTCCGCGCCGACACCGCGATCCCTCCCACGAGCGCCCAAGGCGCTCCGATCGCGTCGAGCGCCTCAGCGAGCTGCCGAAGGATCTCGAGGAGCCGGTCGGGGAGCATCCCGCCTCACGATGCGGAGACATGGCCCGAGGTCCGTCTCGTCCTCGCGCCGGAGCCACCTCACGAACAGCCTCCGCAGCTCGTCCTCGCTCGCGTCGGGGTGCTGCCGTCGTAGCTGCTGGAGCTTCATGCGGCGGCCAAACAGATGGAGCTCGAAGGCCGTCCGCAGGCGTCGCGCCATTCGAGCGCGCTCGGCGTCGCGATCTTCGTCTGCTGCGGGCTCGGCCATGAGCCCATTCTACAGGCCGGCGCGCCTCACAGGATCCGCGAGCCGAGGGCCGAGGCGATCAGCTCCACGGCCAGCTCCGAGGTCTGGTTGCCCACGTCGAGCGTCGGGTTGACCTCGACCATCTCGAAGCTGCGCAGGCGCCCCGACTCCGCGATCATCTCGCAGGCGAGGTGCGCCTCGCGGTAGGTCAGCCCGCCCTTCTTGCGCGTGCCCGTCCCGGGCGCGTGGCCGGGGTCGAGGGCGTCGATGTCGAAGCTGACGTGGAGGTGGTCGGTCCCCACGCAGGCGTGGACGAGCGCCTCCTCGATCACGGCGGCAATCCCGCGCCGGTCGATGTCCGCCATGGTGTAGGTGCGGATCCCCGAGGAGCGGAGCGCGTCCTTCTCGTGCGGGTCGAGGTCGCGTAGCCCGACCATGCAGAACGCGGCGGGCTCGACCTTGGCGCCGGGGAAGCACAGGTCCGTCAGCGGGGCGGGCCCGTCCCCGAGCAGGCACGCCACCGGCATGCCGTGCACGTTCCCCGAGGGGGTGGTCTCGGGCGTGTTGATGTCCCCGTGGGCGTCGAACCAGATCACGCCCACCCGCAGCGGGCGCTCCTGCTCGGGCTCGCGCGCGCGCAGGTGGGCGGCGATCCCCGAGATCGTGCCGACCGCGATCGAGTGGTCGCCCCCGATCACCAGCGGGAACCCCTCCGCCTGCAGCGCGCCCTGCACGCCCTGGGCGACCTCGCCGCAGGCCGCCGCGATCGGGCCCAAGAAGCGCGCCTTGGGCTCGCCGGGGTCGACCGTCTCGGGCGCGGGCACGTGCACGTCGCCGTGGTCCTTCACCGAGTAGCCCAGCCGCCTCAGGGCCGGGTGCAGCCCGGCCAGCCGGATCGAGCTGGGCCCCATGTTGACGCCGCGCCGCCCGGCGCCGTGGTCGAGCGGGACGCCGATGACGTGGACTTCCTTGCGGTGCACGGAGACCTCCTGTGGCCGAGAGCTTGCCACGTCGGCGTCAGTCGCAGAAGGGCCCGCGGGCGGCTCGCGCCCTGCGTCGGCGCAGAGCGCGGAGCGCCCGGCATGACGCGCCGCGAGCCCTCAGTCTTGACTCTCATTCGGCGCTCTGGCAGCTTCGTTTCCGCGCATGCGGCTAACCGACCGATCACGCTGGCAAGGACTCCCAGGCGCCCTCGGGGCGATCCTGACCGCCATCGCGCTGCTGTCGGTCGTGCTCTCGCCCGTGCTCACGCTCGCCGACCCCGGCGCGGGCCTGGGGGCCTCGGGCTCCGAGAGCGCGCGCCGTGCCCTGGCCGGTCACGCCCCGGTGGCGTCCCTCGATGCCGTCGACGAGGACGACGACACGCACCTCGTCCTCGAGGCGCCGCCCTCACCGGGCAAGGACCTCGGCAAGCGCAAGCTCCCGCCTTCCCGGCGGCGCGGCTCGGTCCTCGAGCGGGACCAGGCAGTCATCGGCCTGGCGACCTGCGTGGTCGAGACCCCGCGGCGCGCGGTTCGGCTCATCGCCGCTCCGAGCCGCGCTCCCCCGCGCGCCTGATCGGTCTATCGGACTCGGCTCCGCGCGGTCGCGAACCGTCCGGCCCGATCCCTTGATCCACCACCTCCCTCGGGCCCTGCCTGCCTGGCAGCTGCCCTGACCCCGCCCGGCGAGCGCCGGTCGCGGGCGCGCCGAGGTGGCCTTCCATTCACTCCTTCACCCCTCGGGGCACCGTCGCGCCGTGGCGCCCGCTGCCCCTCCGGCGCGCGCCACGGGCGCGAGCGAGGCAACCATCATATGAGCAGCATCAGTCGAAGCCTCCTGGCGATCCTCGTCGGCACGAGCGCGACCGTCGGCGCGATCGGCTACGCGGTCGCGACGAACGAGCACGGAGATCAGGCCGAGCATCACGCCGACGACGCGGACGACCACGACGACGCGGACGACCACGACGACGCGGACGACCACGACGACGCGGACGACCACGACGACGCGGAACAGGAGCATCGGGCAGAGCACGGCGGACACGCGAACGCCGTGTATCGGGTCACCCGCCCGCTCCGAAAGGACACGGAGCTCACCCGCGACTACGTGTGCCAGATCCACGCCATCCGGCACATCGAGGTGCGGGCGCTCGAGCGCGGCTACCTCGAGGAGACGCTCATCGACGAGGGACGCTTCGTCGAGAAGGGCCAGAAGATGTTCCAGATCATGCCGATCCTCTACCAGGCCGAGCTCGACAAGGCGCGGGCCGAGGCCGAGGCGGCGCGGATCGAGTTCGAGAACACCAAGCTGCTCGAGGAGAAGAAGGTCGTCTCGGTCAACGAGCTCGCGCTCGCCAAGGCCAAGCTCGACCAGGCCAAGGCCGAGGTGGCGCTGTGCGAGGCGCATCGCCGGCTGACCGCGATCAACGCCCCGTTCGACGGGATCATGGGGCTCCTCGAGGTCCGGGCCGGGAGCCTCCTGGAGGAGGGCGAGCTGCTCACGACGCTCTCCGACAACAGCACGATGTGGGTCTACTTCAACGTGAGCGAGGCCGAGTACATCGAGTACCAGCAGCACGAGGACGAGCGCGCCTCCGTCAAGGTGGAGCTGATCCTGGCGAACGGGCAGGTGTTCGACCAGCCAGGCGTGATCGAGACGATCGCGGCGGACTTCAACAACGAGACCGGGACCGTCGCCTTCCGCGCGACGTTCCCCAACCCGACCGGGCTGCTGCGGCACGGCGAGACCGGGAACGTGCGCCTGACGACGACCCTACCGAAGGCCCTGCTGATCCCGCAGAAGGCGACCTTCGAGGTGCTCGACCACCGCTACGTGTTCGTGGTGGGCGAGGACGGCGAGGTCGAGCAGCGGCGGGTCTCGATCGCCGAGGAGCTGCCCCACCTGTTCGTCGTGGCGGACGGGCTCGAGGAGGACGAGCAGATCCTGCTCGAGGGGCTGCGGCGCGTGCAGAACGGGCAGCGGATCCGCACCGACTACCAGGAGCCCGCGACCGTCATGGCGCAGCTCGACGTGCCGGCGGACTGAGGGCGCGCCGATGTTCGCCAAGTTCATCCACCGCCCGGTGCTGGCCATCGTGACCTCGGTCGCGGTGATCTTCCTCGGCCTGCTCGCGATGCGGTCGCTGCCGATCAGCCAGTTCCCCGCGATCGCGCCGCCGCGCGTCATGGTCGCGATCGCCTACCCCGGCGCGAGCGCCGACGTCCTGATCAAGTCCACCCTGATCCCGCTGGAGCGCTCGATCAACGGCGTGCCGGGGATGAAGTACCTGGTCTCCGACGCGACGAGCGCGGGCGAGGCCACGATCCAGGTGATCTTCGAGCTCGGCACAGACCCGAGCTCGGCGGTGGTCAACGTCAAGAACCGGGTCGACCGGGTCATGAACCTGCTGCCGGAGCTGGTGCGGCGCGAGGGCGTCATCGTCTCGCCCGTCCAGGCCAGCATGCTGATGTACGTGAACCTGTACAGCACCGACGCGCACGCCGACCAGAAGTTCGCCTACAACTACGCGAACGTCTATCTGCTCCCGGAGCTCCAGCGGATCCCAGGGATCGGCCGGGCGCGGATCCTCGGCAACCGCCTCTACGCGATGCGGATCTGGCTCAAGCCCGACCGAATGCGCGCGTACGAGGTCTCCACCGAGGAGGTGATGGAGGCGATCGACGAGCAGAGCGTGATCGGCCGCCCGGGCCGCACCGGCCAGGCCACCGGTAAGCGCTCGCAGTCGCTGGAGTACGTGCTGGTCTACCAGGGTCGGTACAACACGGCCGAGCAGTACGAGAACATCATCATCCGCGCCACGCCGGAGGGCGAGTTCCTGCGGCTGAAGGACATCGCGGAGGTCGAGCTCGACAGCGAGTTCTACGACATCTACTCCAACCTCGACGGCCACCCCTCGGCCGCCATCGTGCTGAAGCAGAGCGTCGGCAGCAACGCCAGCGAGGTGGTCCGCGCGGTCAAGGCGAAGCTCGAGGAGCTCAAGCCTTCGTTCCCGCCCAACACCGACTACAAGATCAGCTACGACGTCTCCGACTTCCTCGACGCGTCCACCGACAAGGTCGTGCACACCCTGCTCGAGGCGTTCGTGCTCGTGGCGGTGGTGGTGTTCCTGTTCCTCGGGGACTGGCGCTCCACGCTGATCCCGAGCCTGGCGGTCCCGGTCTCGCTGATCGGCGCGTTCATCTTCATGCAGGCGTTCGGGTTCACGATCAACCTCGTGACGCTGTTCGCGCTGGTGCTCGCCATCGGCATCGTGGTGGACAACGCCATCGTCGTGGTCGAGGCGGTCCACGCCGAGATGCACGAGGAGGGCCTCTCGCCCTACGCCGCATCGGCCAAGGTGCTGAACGAGATCAGCGGGGCCGTGATCGCGATCACCGTCATGATGGCCGCGGTGTTCGTGCCGGTCGCGTTCATGACGGGGCCGGTGGGCGTCTTCTACCGGCAGTTCTCCGTCACCATGGCCTCGGCGATCATCCTCTCGGGCGTGGTCGCGCTCACGCTGACGCCGGTGCTGTGCGCCATGCTCCTGCGCAAGCACGGCCCCCCGCGCCGTACGCCGCTCAGCCTGTTCCTGCGCGCGTTCGACGCGGTGTTCCAGCGGGTCACCGACGCGTACGTGGCGGTGCTGCGGGTGATCGTGCCGCGGCCGGTGCTGACGATCGCGCTGCTCGTGGGGATCGGCGCCGGCGTGTACGTCACGAGCCAGGCGCTGCCGGTCGGCTTCATCCCGAACGAGGACCAGGGGATGATCTACGCGATCATCCAGACGCCCCCCGGCGCGACGCTCGAGCGGACCAACGCGGTCGCCCAGCGGCTGCAGGCCATCGCCGAGGAGGTCGAGGGGGTGGAGTCGGTCTCCTCGCTGGCGGGCTACGAGATCCTCACCGAGGGGCGCGGCTCCAACGCGGGCACCTGCCTGATCAACCTGAAGCACTGGTCCGAGCGGCGCTCGGTCCACGAGATCATCGAGGAGCTCGAGGAGCGGGCCCGCGACCTCGGGGCGACCCTCGAGTTCTTCGAGCCGCCCGTGGTCCCGGGGTACGGCGCGGCCGGCGGCTTCGCGCTCCGCATGCTCGACAAGACCAACAGCGGCGACTACCGCGCGTTCGACCAGGTCACCAACGAGTTCATGGCGGCCCTCCGCGAGCGCGAGGAGCTGACGGGTCTGTTCACGTTCTACGCCGCCAACTACCCGCAGTACGAGCTGTTGATCGACAACCAGGCCGCCATGCAGAAGGGCGTCTCGATCGGGAAGGCCCTCGACACGCTCGACATCCTGGTCGGGAGCACGTACGAGCAGGGCTTCATCCGCTTCGAGCGGTTCTTCAAGGTCTACACCCAGGCCGCCCCCAAGTACAGGCGGATGCCGTCGGACATCCTGAACCTGTCCGTGAAGAGCGAGCACGGCGAGATGGTGCCGTACTCCGCGTTCATGAAGCTGCACAAGCGGCAGGGCCCCAACGAGATCACCCGCTACAACCTCTACAACTCGGCCGCGATCCGCGGCGAGCCGGCTCCGGGCTACACGAGCGCCGACGCCATGGCCGCGGTCGAGGAGGTCGCCGAGGAGACGCTCCCGCGCGGCTACGACATCGCCTGGGAGGGCCTGTCCTTCGACGAGGCCCGCCGGGGCAACGAGGCGCTGTACATCTTCCTGATCGTGCTGGGGTTCGTGTACCTCGTCCTCGCCGGCCAGTACGAGAGCTTCCTGCTCCCGCTCGCGGTGATCGTCTCGCTCCCCGCCGGGGTGCTGGGCTCGTTCGCCCTGCTCCGCTACATGGGGCTGGCGAACGACATCTACGCGCAGATCGGGCTGATCATGCTGGTCGGCCTGCTCGGCAAGAACGCGGTCCTCATCGTGGAGTTCGCGGCGCAGGAGCACCGACGAGGGAGCACCGTCCTCGAGGCCGCGCTGGCGGGCGCGCGGGTGCGCTTCCGCGCGATCCTCATGACGTCGTTCGCGTTCATCGCGGGCCTGGTCCCGCTCGTGGTCGCCACGGGGCCGGGCGCCGTCGGCAACCGCACGATCGGCTCCTCCGGCCTGGGCGGCATGCTCGTGGGCACGCTGCTCGGCGTGCTCCTGATCCCGGGCCTCTACTACATCTTCGGGAAGCTGGGCGAAGGGCGCGCCCTGATCCGCGACGAAGAAGACTGGCCGCTCACGGAAGGAGACGCTCCCGATGCACCCGTGGCCTGACCGGAGGTCCGCCGGCCCGCTCGCGCTCGCGGCGTCGCTGGCGCTGCTGGGCGCCGGCTGCGTGCCCGACATGCAGCGCGAGCTGAGGGAGCCCGTCACCAAGGTGCCCGAGACGTACGGCGGGGCCTCCGACCCGCTCAACTCGGCGAACGTGGGCCTCGAGGAGTTCTTCACCGACCCGCGGCTCCGCGCGCTGATCGACGGCGCGCTGCAGCACAACCAGGAGCTCAACATCGCGCTGCTCGAGATCGACGTGGCGCAGTTCGAGGTGCTGGCGCGCGAGGGCGAGTACCTCCCCAAGGTGAGCCTCGCCGCGGGCGCGGGCCTGGAGAAGGTCGGCGAGGACACGAGCCAGGGGCGCGCCGACGAGGCCCTCGACGTCCCCGAGCACCTGCCCGACTACCTGGTGGGCCTGCGCGCCTCCTGGGAGATCGACATCTGGGGCAAGCTGCGCGACGCCACCGACGCGGCCACCAAGCGCTACCTCTCGACCGTCGAGGGCCGCAAGTTCATGGTGACCGGCCTGGTCGCGGAGGTGGCCGACTCGTACTACGAGCTGTTGGCCCTCGACAACGAGCTCGACGTCCTCGAGCAGAACATCGCGCTGCAGGAGCAGGCGCTCGAGATCGTCAAGCTGCAGAAGCTCGTGGGCAAGGTCACCGAGCTGGCCGTGAAGCGGTTCGAGGCCGAGGTGCTCAAGAACCGGAGCCGCCGGTACGCCATCCGGCAGCGGATCGTCGAGACCGAGAACCTGCTCAACTTCCTGGTCGGCAGGTTCCCCCAGCGGGTCGAGCGCGACTGGCGGGGGTTCATGGCGACCACCCCCGCCTACGTCCACGCGGGGGTGCCCGCCGAGCTGCTGGAGAACCGCCCCGACATCCGGCAGGCGGAGCTGGCGCTCGCGGCGTCCAAGCTCGACGTGGGCGTGGCGCGGGCGGGGTTCTACCCCTCGCTCGAGATCAACGCCGGGGTCCTCTACAACTCGTTCAAGGCCGCGACCCTGGTCGACACCCCCGCCTCGCTGGCGTACCTCGTCCTGGCGGAGCTCTCGCAGCCGCTGTGGAATCGCAAGGAGCTCAAGGCGGAGTACTTCACGGCGGGCTCCAAGCAGCTCCAGGCGGTCTTCGACTACGAGCGCACGATCCTGCGGGCGTTCAACGAGGTCTCGAGCTCCCTGGCCCGGGTCCAGAACCTCCAGCAGAGCTACGAGCTGCGGGCGCAAGAGGTCGAGCGCCTCGACGAGTCGATCGAGATCTCGGGCGACCTGTTCAAGTCCGCGCGGGCCGACTACCTCGAGGTGCTGCTGACGCGGCGCGAGGCCCTCGAGGCCAAGATGGAGCTGATCGAGACCAAGCGCGCGCAGATGGGCGCGGTGGTGAAGCTGTATCGCGCCCTGGGAGGCGGCTGGCGGTAGTGGACCGCTCGTGATGACGTGAACCCAGCCTCCGGGACGAGGAGCGTCAACAGAAGGTGAGCGCCAGGAATGGCCAGAGCGGCTCTCGCAGCTCGACCACGACAGGCGAGAGCAACTTCCTCATTCCTGTTCCCTGTTGACGCTTCCTGTTTCGGATTCGGAGTTGCTTCTCCTCGACTCCGGTCCACGGGCCGTGAAGCTCTGGACCGCCTCGGGGTGACCGGCGGGGTGGTCGCAGGCGTGGCGCGCCTCCCCCCATCCGATGACGGCACCGTCGGTACGGCGCG
>CAZMSZ010000229.1:0-10552 GCA_964569055.1 uncultured Planctomycetota bacterium
CTACCGCGAGGCCAGGACGTCGCGCGCGCGGCGGTCGAGCTCGCGTCGCTCCCAGCTCGGGAGCTCGGGCGTGTGCCCGGCCTCGCACAGCAGCGCCAGCGCGCGCTGGGCCTGCGCCAGCGCCTCGTCGCGCCGCTCGACGTCGGCGAGGAACTCAGCGTAGGCCACCCGGTTCTCGACGCACTCGGGGGCGAGCTCGAGCGCCTGCGTGAGCAGGCCTTCGATCACGTCCTCCTCGCCGGCGTCCTCGGGGCCGAGCGGCCAGGCGGGCGCCTTGTGGTAGAGGAGCGCCAACAGGCGCAGCGGGCCCGCGCAGCGGAAGCTGGGGTCGAGCTCCTTGGCGCGCAGCCCCGCCGCCTCGAGCTCGCCGATCCGCGAGGGGTTGGGCACGGCGCTCAGCTCGAGCACGCGGCCGATGGCCACCGCGGTGTAGAAGTGGCCCTCCACCCGCTCGGGCGCGAGCGCGGCGGCCGCTTCGGCGTGGTCGAGCGCCTTGCGCGCGTAGCTCACCTTCTCGGCGGCTGGGGTGCTCGGGTCGTCGATCTGATCGAGGGCGGCGCGGGCCGCCTGCCAGCGCAGGGGGTACTCGTCGTCCGCGCGCAGCGGCCCCTCGCCGAGCTGCTGCTCGTAGTCGACGAGCGCCTCGGAGGGCTGGGTGATCGGCGCGGCGCAGCCGGCCGCGGACAGGAGCGCCAGCGCGAGGAGCGCGCCAGCGGCGCGAGCCGATCCGCTCACCTCGCCTCCCCCTCGGCGCCGGCCGCCGTGGAGCCCGCCTGCGCCTCGCCGCCGTACGCCTCGCGCGCCGCCGCGTAGGTCGCCTCGTCGGCGGGGCGGAACGCGGTGAGCTGCAGCGTCTTCAGCAGGGCCTGGCCCTCGGCGTCCTTGGCCATCGTGCTCAACACCTCCCCCAACTCGAGCCGCGCGTCCTCGGGCGCGCCCTCGAACGCCACCACCGGCGGAGTCGGCAGCGGGGGCGAAGTATAAAGCACGCGGAAGGCCCCCTGGAAGGACTTCAATTTCTGGAGCCCCGCCCAGGTGGTCGCGTCCACCAGCACCGCGTCGACGGGCTGGTCCTTGAACGGCTTGTTCGCCTTGAGCCGGCGCAGGGCGCGCAGCGGCTGGTCGGTCGAGACGACCTGCACCGGGGCGTCCTCGCGCTCGAGCTCGAGCTCGCCCGCGAACACCACCCGCCCGGCGAAGCGGCGGTCGTCGAGGTGGCTCGACCAGATCCGCGCGGGTCGCCCGAGCTCGGTGAGGTCCTCGAGCTCCTGGGCGGGGCTGTCCTGGGCGACGAGCAGCGTGTAGCGCTCCTCGGTGGCGCCGTCGCGCTCGGTCTGGGCGATCGGCACCAGGCCGTGCTCGTCGCGCCAGCGCAGGTAGACGTCGAGCGACACGATCCCGAACCGCGGCTGGTGGTCGCGCACGTACTCGCGCGCCGGCTCGACCTCGTTGAAGTAGGTGGGCGAGAACCGCCGCCCCGTGCGCTCGGTCAGCGCCTCGCCCAGGCTGCGCATCACGCCCTGGGCCGACGCGGTGGTCCCGGGCGCGTTCGGGTAGCAGATCACGAACGCCCCGGGCTCGGGCTCGGGGGCCTGGCCGGCCGCGGGGCCCGCGGCGACGAGCGCCAGCGCGCAGGCCAGGGGGAGGGGGAGAGAGCGCATGAAATGCTCCGCGCGAGGGGCGGGCCGAAGCGACGAGTCTAGCCTAACGGTCGGCCAAGCTCGCTGGAGGCGCCGAGCCCTCGATGGTTCCTTCGGGCACGTCCATGAAACGAAACCGAATCCGAGATCGGGAAATGGGGGCAGAGTGCGGCCCGGGCGCTTCTGCTAAACGGTGTTCCTGCAACGGCTTGACCGCATCCGTGCCGTCAACGCCCGTTGAGTCCCCGATTTGCACGGTGGACCCCGGGCACGGCTACGTACGGAGCGTCGCATGCACCACGGACGGTACGAGCTCCTCGAGCGGCTCGGCGAAGGCGAGAGCGCGGTGGTCCACCTCGCGCGCGACCCGGCGCAGGGTGGGCGCAAGGTCGCCCTCAAGCTGCTCAAGCACCGCGGCGAGCGGGAGGTCGCGCGCTTCCGGCGCGAGTTCGAGGTCCTGGCCGGGCTGCGTCACCCCAACCTGATCACCGTCCTCGACTTCGGCAGCACGGCCGACGGCCGCCTCTACTACACGTCCGAGTACCGCCCCGGCCAGCGCACGCTGCGCGAGGCCGTGCTCGAGGGCGAGCTGGCGCCCACGTTCACCGAGCGGCTCCACCTCGCGGTGCAGGTCCTGCGCGGCCTCGAGTTCGTGCACACCCGCGGCCTGGTCCACCGCGACCTCAAGCCCGACAACCTCCTGATCGAGCCGCGCGAGGACGGCCTCGGTGTGCGCCTGAGCGACTTCGGCCTGGTCGGCGCCGGCGAGGGGCACGTGGCGGGCACGCCGCACTACATGGCGCCCGAGGTGCTCCGCCGCCTGCGCGTCGACCGCCGCTGCGACCTGTACTCGCTCGGCGTGGTGCTGTACGAGCTGTTCGCCGGCGCGGTCCCCTACGACGGCGACGACGCGGGCGCGGTCGCGCGCAAGCACCTCGAGGATCGCCCGCGCCCGCTGCGCGAGCTCGCGCCCGAGGTGCCCGAGGAGCTCGAGCGCGTGGTCCTGCGCCTGCTCGAGAAGGAGCCGGCCCACCGCTTCGGCAGCGCCAACGCGGTGATCGCGGCGCTGGCCCACGCGACCGGGCAGCCGTTCGCATTCGAGACCAGCGAGACCAAGGAGGCCTACGTCCTCTCGGGCAAGTTCGTGGGGCGCGACCGCGAGCTCGACTGGCTGGTGGAGGGCTTCGCGCGCGCCACCGGGCCGCGCTCGTGGAGCCTCGACCCGCGCCTGTTCGACCGGCGCGCCCGGTTCGCGGTGCGGCGGGGCGAGGGCGACGGGTCGGAGCGGCGGCGCGGCGGCGACCGGCGCGCGGGGCGCGAGGTCACGCCGCAGGACAACCCGCCCGCGCTGGCCGTGTTCCTGCGCGGCGCGAGCGGGGTCGGCAAGACGCGCCTCCTCGACGAGCTGCGCCGCCGCTGCCAGCTCGAGGGGGCGGTGGTCCTGCAGGGGAGCTGCCGCAAGCACCTCGCGCGCAGCTACGAGCCGTTCATCGCGATCGTGCAGGAGGCGGCGCAGCTCGCGGGCGCCGAGCACGAGCTGCAGGAGTACGGCTGGGCGGTGTCGCGCCTCCTCAGCCAGAGCGAGCCCGAGGGCGAGGACGCGCGCGGGGTCGAGCGGCTGCGCCTGATCGACGCGCTGGCCGAGTTCCTGATCGCGCAGTCGACGCGCCGCCCGCTGGTGCTGGCGCTCGAGAACCTGCAGTGGGCCCGCGGCGAGACGCTGCAGCTCCTGCGCCACCTGCACCGCACGCTGGTCGCGATCCTGGCCGGGGCCGAGAGCGGCGAGGACCAGCCGCGCCTGTTCGTGGTCGCCACCTACCGCGCCGAGGAGGTGCACGGCCCCGAGCTGGCGCAGGCCCTGCGCGACCTGCGCCACGACCGGTTCTTCGAGGAGCTCGCGCTCGAGCCGCTCAAGGACGACGACGCGGCCGAGCTGATCCGCTCCATGCTGGGCGTCCCCACGGTGCCCCGCCCGTTCGTGGGGCGGGTCATGGAGGAGACCCGCGGCAACCCGCTCCTGATCGAGCTGCTGATGGAGGAGCTCGTGGGGCGCGGCGTGATCGACCGGGCCCGCGGGCTGTGGCGGCTCGACCCCGCGCGGCTCGAGGCGCTCGAGGTGCCGGCCCGCCTGCACGAGCTGGTCATGAGCCGCCTGGCGCGCCTGCCGCAGCGGGCGCTGCTCGAGTGGCTGGCGGTGCTCGACCGCGCGGCGCGCCCCGACCTGGTCGCGCGCCTGGCCGGGCTGCCGCGGGAGGAGGCGCTGGCGGGCCTCGAGGAGCTCGCCGCGCGGGGGCTGGTCACGCGCCTCCCCGACGGGGCCTACGCGCTCGCCCACTCGCGCGTGCGCGAGGTGGTCTACGAGGCGCTCGGCGAGCGGACCACGCGCCACGCGCGCGCGGCCGCGGTCCTCGAGGAGGGCTACGCGCAGGGCGAAGGGGTGACCGACGCCGAGCTGGCGCACCACCTGCTCGAGGCGGGCGCGGGGCTCGAGGCGGTGCAGTGGGCGCGCCGGGCGGGCGACGCCGCGGCGGCGCTCGGCGCGGCCGAGCGGGCGTGCGAGCTGTACGCCCGCGCGCTGCGCGCGGTCGACGACCAGCTCGCCCTGGTCGAGGCCGAGGACACCAAGCGCGCCCGCCCGCTGCTCGAGGAGAAGCACGCGCTCCTGCGCGCGCACGTGCGTCAGCTCACGCGTCAGGGTCGGCACGTCGAGGCGCGGACCCACACCCTGGAGGGGCTGGAGGTGGCGCGCGCGCTCGGCGACGAGCACGCGGAGGTGGCCGCGCTCTCGCACCTCGGCACGCTCAACGCCCAGCTCAAGGCGGGCGAGGACGCCAAGCGCTACTTCTTCGAGGCGCTCAAGACGGCCGAGCGGCTCGACTACGGCAAGGGGATCGGGCGCGTCCTGCTCGGGCTGGGCGACCTGACGCTCGGCGAGGGGCACCTCGAGGACGCGCTGGAGTACCTGGAGCGCTCGCTCGAGTTCGAGCGCGACCTCGGCGACGGGCGCGAGATCTCGCGCTACCTGCGCGCGATCGCCAACGCGCACACGCAGCAGGGCAAGCTGGAGGAGGCGCTCCCCTACGTGGAGCGCGCGCTCGAGCAGGACCTCGCGGCGGCCGACCTCGCCAGCCGGGTGGAGACGCTCGAGCAGCTCGCCGGGCTGCGGTTCCGGCTCGGCGACTACGAGCGGGCGATCGACGCGGCCGAGCAGGCGATCGCGGCGGCCGAGGCGATCGACGACAAGCCAGCGATCGCCCGCAGCCTGCTCGCGATCGGCTCGGCGCTCGAGCGCCTCGGCGAGCGCGGCGAGGCGCGCCGCCGCCTGGGCGAGGCGCTCGACCTGACCCGGCGCCTGGGGCTCGGGCTCGAGCTGGCGCAGGTCCTCAGCAGCGTGGCCGTGATGCACACGCAGGGCGGCGACTACGACGAGGCGCTGGCCGCGTTCAACGAGGCGACCACCCTGTGGAACACCCACGGCGACCGCGACGGCTACGCGGTCGGGCTGCTCCACCTCGGCCACGCCTACGGGCGGCGGGGCGAGCTGGAGCGCGCGGCGGCCTGCTTCGACGCGGCGCTGCGGGTGAGCTGGGAGCTGGCCGCGCGCGCCAGCGAGCTCGAGGCGACCTTCGGGCGGGCGGGGGTGCACGAGGCCAGCGGCGAGGTCGAGCGGGCGCGCGAGCAGCTCGACCGGGCGGTGCTGCGGGCGCGCGAGCAGAAGCAGCAGCGGCTCGAGGCGCTGGCGCTGGCCGACCTGGCGCGGCTCCTCGCCGCGCAGGGCGAGGGCCAGCGCGGGCTGCGCGCGGCCCGCCGCGCCCGCGCGCTGGCGCGCGAGCTGCACGACGAGGCGGTGACCGCGCGCGTCTCGCTGCGCGGGGCCGAGGTCGACCTGTTGCGCGGCGCGCTGGCGCCCGCCCTCGACGCGCTGCGCCTGCGGAGCGCCTGGCTGGCCGGAGCGCGCGACCGGGCGCTGGCGATCGAGGCCGAGCTGGCCGCGGGCGACGCGCTGGCCGAGGCGGCCGACTGGGAGGGCGCGGAGCTGGCGCTGCGCACGGCGCACGACGAGGCGCGGGCGCGCGGGCTGCGGCCGCTGGTCGCGCGCGCCCTCCTGGCGCAGGGCGCCCTCCGCCTGGAGCAGGCCTGCGCGGGCGGGGCGCTGGCGCCGGCGGCGGCGCTGGGCGCGGCGCGGGCGGTGCTGCGCGCGGCGCGCGAGGAGGCGGAGGCCTGCGGCCTGCGCGAGCTGGCGCTGCGCGCCCGGCTCGGGCTGGCGCGCCTGGCGCTCCTCGAGGGGGACGCCGCGGCCTGTGAGCGCGAGCAGGCGGCGGCCTTGGCCGAGGCCGCGCCCGACCAGCGGGCGGTGCGGACCGAGGCGGCCCTCCTCGCGGCGGAGGTGGCGACGGCGCGCGAGCCCGAGCAGGCGCTGGTGCGGGCCGAGGAGGTCGAGGCGGCCGGGCTGCGCGGACGGGTGCGGGTCGCGCTGCTCCGGGGCGCCGCCGCGGCGCGCGCGGGGCTGGTGCTCGAGGCGCGGGCGGCGCTCGCCGACGGCAAGCAGGCGCTCGAGGAGCACCTGCGCGGGCTCGAGCCCGCGGACCGGCGGCGGGCCGCGGCGGGTCCGCTGGCGGCCGCGCTGGCGCGGGCGCGCGAGGCGCAGGGGCGCGAGGCCGGGGCCGGCGCGGCGGGCGAGGAGCCCGCGGCCGCGGCGCCCGAGCGGGCGCTCGCCTTCCTGCGGGCCGCGCGCGAGGTGCAGGCCCAGGTCGGCCTGGCGGCGGTGCGGCGGACCCTGCTCGACCGGGCGCTGGCGCTGTTCGGGGCCCAGCGGGCGCTGCTGGCCCAGCTCGACCCCACGCCCGAGCACGCGCCCGAGGGGTCGGGCGTGGCCTGGCGCGCCGTCGCCGGCCGTATGGCGCCGGGCCGTGACCTGCCCGAGGCGGACTGGACCTGCTCCAGCGCGCTGGTCGAGCGGGCGGCGGCGGGTGAGGTGGTGCTGGTCGCCGACGCGCGGGCGGATCACGAGCTGGGCGAACGCCCCTCGATCGCCGACCTCGAGCTGCGCAGCGTGCTCGCGCTGCCGCTCCGTCAACGCGGCCGGGTGGAGCACGTGCTCGTGCTCGAAGACCGCGAGGCCCCCGGCCGGTTCGAGCCGGGCGACGTGGAGCTGGGCGAGCTGCTGTGCGAGCTGGCCGCCCACGCCCTCGAGCGCGCGCGGACCGAGGAGGAGCTGCGGACCGCCAGCGACGCGCTCGCGGCCTCGCGGCGGGAGGCCGCGCGGCTGCAGGTCGCCCTCGACGGCCACGAGGCGGCGCAGTCCCGCGAGCTCGACGCGGTCAAGGCGGAGCTCGCGGCGCGCGACGTCGAGCTGGGGCGGCGCACGCGCTACGCCGACCTGGTGGGCGCCAGCGAGCCCATGCGGCGGGTGTTCAAGCTGCTCGACAAGGTCAAGAGCTCCGACGTGCCGATCCTGATCCAGGGCGAGAGCGGCACCGGCAAGGAGCTGGTGGCGCGGGCGGTCCACTTCGGCAGCGCGCGGCGCGAGCGGGCGTTCCTCTCGATCAACGTGGCGGCGCTCCCCGAGAGCCTGCTCGAGGCGGAGCTGTTCGGCCACGTGAAGGGCGCCTTCACCGGGGCCGATCGCGACAAGCAGGGCCTGTTCGCGGCCGCCGACCAGGGCACGCTGTTCCTCGACGAGGTGGGCGAGATGTCCCCCGCCATGCAGACCAAGCTGTTGCGCGTGCTGCAGGAGGGCGAGGTCCGCCCGATCGGCACCCGCAGCGCGCGCAAGGTCGACGTGCGGATCGTGAGCGCGTCCAACAAGGACCTGCGCCAGCTCGTGGAGGAGGGCCGGTTCCGCGCCGACCTGTTCTACCGGCTCAACGTGGTCAGCGTGGCGCTGCCCCCGCTGCGCGAGCGCAAGGACGACCTGCCGCTCCTGGTCGACCACTTCCTCGACAAGATCGCCGCCCGCTCGGGCGAGGAGCGCAAGAGCGTCGACCGCAAGGTGGTCGATCACCTGCTCCACTACGACTGGCCCGGCAACGTGCGCGAGCTCGAGAACGAGCTGCGCCGCCTGGTCGCCCTCTCCGGCCAGCGGATCACCGAGCGCGACCTCTCCCCCCACATTCGCCGCCGCCAGCCCGAGCGCCTCGAGCTGACCACCCCCCAGGAGGAGGAGCTCCCGCTCAAGGACCGGATCGAGCGGATCGAGCGCCGCCTCCTGATCGAGGCCCTCACGCGCTACGAGAACAACAAGACCAAGACCGCCAAGGCCCTCGGCCTCTCCCGCTTCGGCTTCCTCAAGAAGCTGGACAAGTACAACCTGCGCGACGACCTGCCGGGCTAGCGGCCCGCGTGCTGGGACGGCAACGGGATCGACTACCGCGGCCGGTCGGCCAGGCGGCGCAGGCGGCCCGCGAAGAGCTGCAGCGGGACGTGGGCGCGGGCGGCCCAGGACGCCTCGCTGTGCCGGCCGTGCGGGAACACGAGGTGGAGCAGGTCGCGCCCGAGGGTGAAGCCGCGCTCGACCAGCGCGCTCGCCATGCTGAGCGTGGCCTCGTAGTTGTCGCCGGGCCAGCCGCTGTCGAGGTAGATCCGCAGGCGGCGGCGCGCGTCGAGCGGCTCGCGGCGGACCCGCTCCAGGAGGTCGTCGCGGTAGCCGAAGGTGCTCGACAGGCAGGCCACGTTGCCGAACACGTGCGGCCACTGCCAGCCCAGGAACAGCGAGACCACGCCCCCGAGCGACGAGCCCATGGCCGCGGTGTAACTCGGCCCGGGGAGCGTGCGGTAGCGCGCGTCCACCCAGGGCTTGAGCTCCTCCACCAGCGCCCGGCCGTAGCGCTCGTAGCCGGGCCGCGTGTACTCCTGCCGGCGGTCGCCCGCGTGCACCCCGACCACCAGCGCGCGGTCGATCAGGTTCATGGCGTCGAGCAGCCCGAGCGTCTCGTCGATCTCCCACTCGCCCGCGAACGACTCGTCGGGGAAGAACAGGTTGCGCCCGTCGTGCATGTAGAGCACCGGGTAGCGCTTGAGCGGGTTCTCGTCGTAGCCGGCCGGCAGGTAGAGCCGCAGCCGCAGCGCGCGCCCGAGCACCTGCGAGGGGCAGGCGAGCACGCCGCTCACCCGGCCGCCTCCGCCGCCGAAGTGCGGGTACATGTCGTGCGGCGCCCCGGTGGACAGGATCGCCAGCTTGTTGGCGCCCGCCGCCCAGCGGACCCGGCCGCCGTCCTCGAGGCAGGGCTTGCAGGCCAGGTAGGGCTCGGTGTGCTCGACCGAGAACTCGAACCGCCGGCCGCCGTCGGCCACGTGCGCCGGCGCGAGCGGGCGGTTCCAGTCCGCCTCGGTGCGCAGCGTGAGGCGGCCGCTGGCGAGCGGGTAGAACACGCGGACGGTGGCCGAGTAGGTCACGGCGCCAGGGTAGCCGAACGAGGGGCCAGGTCGGCGTCGGCAGAACCGTGTGGCGATCACCTCACCCCTCGGCTACGTTCTCGGCGCGAGAGGTGGACCATGCGCGGTGGATCGATCGTGTGCGCGGCACTGTTGACCTTGGCGATCGGGCCCCAGAGCCTGGCGCAGGACGAGGCGGGCTCTCCCGCGCGACCGAGCCCCGAGCGGGTGCGTCGGCTGCTCGAGGTCTCGGGCCAGACTCGGCTCGGGGAGTCGGTCCGCCAGGACATGCTCCAGGAGGTGGCGCAGGCGCCGCCCGGCACCTTGCCCGACGGCCTCGCCGCCGCGCTCGAGGCCGAGGCGAACCTCGAGGAGCTGGTCGGGCAGCTCACCGAGCTCTACACCGACGCACTCGACCCGGAGGCGGTCGAGGCGGCGATCGCGTTCTACGAGACGCCCGCCGGCAAGCGCCTCGCCGCGGCGCGCGGGACGCTGCTCCTGGCCGAGCAACGCCTCCTGAGCGAGTGGGCGCAGGCCGCGGTCCAGCGCGCCCTGGCGCGGGTGCGCGGGGGGAACCCGATCGAGCAGCTCGGGGACGCGCGCCGCCGCGGTAACGAGGCCGCCGCGATCGGCGCGCTCAAGACGCTGACCACGGCGCAGACGCTGTTCCGCGAGGCGGACAAGGACGGCAACGGGGTGCTCGACTACGCCCCCGACCTCGCCGCCCTCGGACGCGTGGACCTCATCGACGCGACGCTCGCCGGCGGCGAGAAGCACGGGTATCGGTTCGAGCTGTGCCGCAGTGACCAGGAGCCGGAGTTCCTGTGGATGGCGGTCGCGAGCCCGCTCGAGCCCGGCGCGAGCGGGACGCGCTGCTTCGCGATCAATCACCTGGGCATGATCTACGTGTCCGAGCAGCCGCTCCCGCTCGATCGGGAGAAGTGCGAGCTCGAGGGAGGGACCCCGCTCAGCGTCGCCAACAACGAGGCCTCTGCGCGCGGCGGGCTGGGGACGATCGCCACCAGCCAGTCCCTGTTCCGCGAGGGCGACAAGGACGGCAACGGGCTGCTCGACTACGCCCCCGACCTCGCCGCCCTCCTCGCCGCGCAGCTCGTGGACGGCGAGCTCGGGAGCGGCGAGAAGTGGGGCTACCGCTTCGAGGTGCGCCGGAGCACCAAGCACCCCGAGTTCATGTGGGCGGCGACCGCCAGCCCGATCGAGCCGGGCGTGAGCGGGACCCGCTGGTATGCGATCAACCAGGCCGGCGAGATCCACGCGCGGGCCGACGGACCGATCGAGGTCGACCCCGAGACCTGCGAGCTCCGCGGCGGCGAGCCGATCGGCCGTTAATCGCCGAGCTGGGCCTGCCAGGGCCCGGGCTCGCCCCAGGGGTGCACGATCAGGTTGGTGCGCTGGCAGCCGAGCCGGCTGCAGGCGGCCGGCATGCGCTGACGGCAGGTCTCGTGGTACGTCGCCCGGCAGGCGGCGCACGTCGCCACCTCGAGCCCGGGGCGGGGCGGCTCGCCGCACTCGGGGCA
>CAZMSZ010000229.1:10652-12040 GCA_964569055.1 uncultured Planctomycetota bacterium
CGCGGTCGCCGCTCGCGCGTCAGCTCCCACACCACCTTGCGCTCGACGTCGAGCACGCACTCGCACGGCGCGTCGCGGAGCCAGGCCACGACCGCGCCCACCCCCAGGAGCACGCCGCCCGCGGCGACCGCGGCGCCGAGCGCGGGGACCCCACCCGGCTCGAGCGCGACCCCCGCTCCGATCGCGACGGTCGGGATCGCGAACAGCCCGAGCATCCCGGCGCAGTGGAGCTGACCGCCCCCGAGCCACAGGAACGGACCCTCACGCGCCTTGACCCCGCTGGCGAGGAACCGGGGGAGCCCGCGGAGGTCGAGTGCGGCCGGGTCGGCCGGGAGGCCGGGGAACGGGGGCGGCTTCATGCCCTACCTGTAGCCGAGTCGAGCCGGTCGTGCACGGCGCGCCCGGGTGAGCAGGTGGTGCGCCCTGACGAGCACGAGTCGCTCGACTACCGGCTCACGCCCGGAGCGATCGGCCCGCCGCCGTCGCGCTCCTTCACCGCCTGCGCGAACCCGACCTCCTCGGCGCGCTGCTTGAACCACATGCCTTCGGGGGTGTGCCGCGCCACGCCGTCGAACAAGGTGGCGAACGTCTGCGTGTGCATGAGGCCCATGCTGTCCACGGCCTGGTTGATCATGAGCTTGTGCATCATGAGCTGGTTGCGCGGCACGCCCGCCATGCGCGCCGCCAGCCGCGCCACCGCCTGGTCGAGCTCGCCCTCCGGCACCGCCTCGAGGACCAGGCCCATGGCCGCCGCCTCGACCCCGCTGATCGTGTCGCCGGTGAAGAGCATGCGCTTCGCCTTCTCCGCCCCGATCCGGTGCACCCACATGCCCGTGGTCGGGCAGCCCCACACGCGGGCCGGCGGGTAGCCGATCCGCGCGTCCTCCGCCATGACCACCAGGTCGCAGCACAAGGCGATGTCGCTCCCGCCGGCGACCGCGTGTCCCCGCACCTTGGCGATCGTCGGCTTGTAGCTCCGCCACAGGCTCATGAAGTCCCGCGTCCGCTCGAACATCATCTTGAAGTCGACCATCGGGTCCCAGGGCATCTCCTGCACGCCGACGTTGGCGCCCGGCGTCTGCGCGTAGACCTTCAGGTCGTAGCCCGAGCAGAACGCGCGCCCCGCGCCCGTGACCACGATCACGTGGACCGCGGGGTCGTCGTTGGCGCGCTCCACGCACCGCCGGATCTCGCCGGGCATGCGGTCGTCGATCGCGTTGAGGCGCTCGGGCCGGTTCAGCGTGATGGTCGCGACGCGGCCGTCCACGTCGTAGCGGACGCTCTCGAGGTCCATGACGATCCTCCTCCGTGGCGGGGGCGCACGATCGCCGCTGCGGCGCGCGCTGTCGAGGGGTGCCCGCGAGGGCGGGCTCCCAGGCGAGCTGCGG
>CAZMSZ010000230.1:0-6572 GCA_964569055.1 uncultured Planctomycetota bacterium
CCTCGTCGCGGTCCTCGACCTCGTCGCGGTCCTCGACTTCGTCGCGGTCGTCGTCCTCGTCGCGGTCGGTCGCGTCGGCGAGTCGGCCGGCGCGATCGTCGTCGCGCTCGTCTGCCTCGTCGGATGCCGTGTCCTCGTCGTCGTCCTCGAGGTCGAGCACGCCCGAGCCGCTCCCGACCCCGCTGGGCGCGTCGCGGTGCACCCAGCCGCCGCGGTCGCCCTCGGCGACCCAGGAGGCGACCGCCTCCTGCTCGCGGAACACGTAGGCCTCCGTGGCGACCGCGGGCTCCGGCGCCGCGGCGCTCGCGTCGTCGTCCTCCTCGTCCGTTGGACGCGAGAGGATCGTGAAGGGAGGCTCGGGGGTCAGGCTCAGGTCGCCTGCGCCGCCGTCGCCGCCGAGGACCTCGAGGCACAGGTCCCGATACTCCGACTCCGCGAGCCCGAGCTTGAACCCCAGCTCGCGCACGAACGTGTCCTCGAGGAAGTCCAGCTCGCCGTCGGCCTCGTGCACCTGCACGGCCATCTCGACCAGCCGCCGCCTGAAGGCGGTCGACTCGGCCAGGAACGGGCCCACGGCCGCGTCGATGTCGAACTGATGCGGGTCGAACGCGTCGAGCCGCTCGCGCAGCGCGGGGGACAGCTCGCCGCCCCACACCTCGCGCAGCAGCGCCTCGATCCGATCGACCTCGTCGGCCTCCATGTGCTTGTCGGCCCAGCCGGCGGCCATCAGCAGGTCCGCCACCGCCTCGATCCTCTCGCGCATGCGACCCTCCGCGGAACGGGCAGCACCATACCACTCGACGCCGTCCTGCCCGGGCCACCCGAGCCGGGCCGAAACCCCCCGTCCTCCTCATCGGTAGGGTCGGGGCGAATGCAGCAGCCCGTGACCTGCACCGAGACGCGGCGACGCCTGGGGGAAGGGCCTCTTGGGGCCTGCGCGGACGACGTCCGGGATCACCTCGACAACTGCCGATCCTGTAATGAGATAGCGCGCGGGTTCGCGGCCCTCGACGGCCTGCTGTTGGCCGAGGCGGCGCCCCCGGCGCCGCCCGGGCTGGTCGGGTCGATTCGCGCGGCGCTCGCGGCTCGGCGCGCGGCGGCCCGGCGGGCTCGCCTCGCCACCTGGGCGGGCCTGGTCGGGGCGGCCGCGGCCGCGGTCGCGGTCGCGGCGGTCGGGCCTCCCACGGCCCTGCCGGCCGTCCCGAGCGGCTGGCTCGGGCTGGGCGCGGCGGCGCTCGCGCGGCTCGAGGCGCTCGGGGCCGGCCTCTCCGCCGGCGCGGGCCAGGCCCTCAACGCGGCGCCGACCCCGCCCTGGATCGCCCTGCTGGTGGCGGCCCCGCTGCTGGCCTACGTCAACTGGACCCTGAGCCGCGGCGCGGCGGTGGGAGCCCGTCCGTGATCCGACCTGCGTCGCTCGCCTTGGCTGCGCTCGCCCTGCTCGCGACGCCCGGGCCCGCGCTCGCGGCCGAGGGTGATCGCGCCGGCGCGCTCCTGTTCGGGCCCGCCTTGTTCGCCCTGCCCGTGTTCGCGATCGGGCTCGCCGGGCACCTGCTGCTCCTCGCGGCGGCCCCGGCGCGAGGTCGTTCGCTGGTGGCCCAGGCCGAGCGTCCCCGCGGGCGTCTGCTCGCGCTGGGCGTCGTCGACACGCTGTTCCTGTGGTTCGTGGCCCTGGCCACCGCCAAGCCGGCGCCCGCGATCTCGGCGCTGGTGCTGCTGGTGTGGCTCGCCCTCGCGTTCGTGGGGAGCCACGGCCTGGCGCGCGCGCTGGGCGCCCGCGTGCTCGGGCGCGACCCGCACGCCGCGGCGCCCGAGGACGTTCGCCAGCTCGTCGTCGGCTGGTTCGTGTTGACGTTCGCCGCGGCCCTCCCGCTGGTCGGCCTGCTGCTCGCCGCCTACTGGAGCGTGCGCGCGACCGGCGCCGTGCTGCTCACGCTGCTCGCGGGTCCGCCCGCGCGCGAGCCCGAGCCGCGGGACGGCTGACCGCGGGCGGAGCCCGGTCGGCTCGGCGCTCGGCTGCTATCATCGGCGCTGCATGAGCAGGCGCGGCAAGGTCGGGATCGGCGCGGGCATGTGGGCGGCGGCCGCCCTCGGGCTGCTCCTCCTGGCGCGCGCCCACGCCGCCGAGCTCGGCCCGCCGCTCGGCAAGCTCGGGCGGTTCGTGTGGAGCCGCCCCGCCGCGCACACCGTCGAGCTGAAGGGCCCGCTCCTGGTGGGCGACCCCGTGCTCGACGCCGAGCGCAACTACCTCGGCCGGGTCACCGGGCTGTGGCTCGGCGAGGTCCCGGTGGGCGAGGTGGCCGACGGCGACCCCTGCCGCGCGCTGCTCGCGATCGACCCCGAGCGGGTGCACGTCCTGCCGCCCGACCCGCGCTTCTTCACGCGCACCGCCCCGCGCGACGGGAAGTGGGTGATCGAGACGCTGCTCCCGCCGCACAAGCGGGCGCTCCTCGCCGAGGAGCTGAGCGCGTTCGCCGACGAGCACCACGAGCAGATCGCCGCGTTCATCCGCCCGATCGCCGAGGACGTGATCGAGCACGGCATGGGCGTGCTCGAGGCGAACCTGCGCGGCGCGCTGAAGAAGCACGAGGACGAGCTGCAGGCCCTGCTCGAGGAGCACCGCGGGCTGGTCAAGGAGGACCTGCTCCCCGTCCTCAAGAAGGAGCTGGGCCCGAGCGCCAAGAAGAAGGCGGAGCCGCTGCTCCGCGAGATCGGGCGCGAGCTGTGGAACGAGCTCCCCATGTGGACGCTCGGCTGGAACGCGTTCGTCGACTACCTGCCCGGCACCTCGCGCACGCGGGTCGACGCCTGGTGGGCGCAGTTCCTGGAGGAGAAGGCGATCCCGATCGTGGCCTCGCACGAGGCCGACCTGCTCGAGGCGCTCGAGGAGCTGGTCGAGGAGGGGGCGCGCAGCCCCGCGGTCCGCAAGGCGCTCGGCGACGCGACCCGCCGGCTGGCCCACGACCCCGACTTCAAGGCGCTGGTGCGCGGGATCCTCGAGGACGCGCTCGTCCGGCCGTTCGAGCTGCAGGAGCTGCTCGAGCGGCTGCTGAAGGACCCCACCCACCAGGAGCGCATGCAGGCGCTCTCCGACGCGTTCGCGCCCACGCTGCAGCGGATCGGGCGCAAGCTCACGATCGACGAGGCCACCGGCCGGATCGACCCCGACCTCGCCCGCGTGCTGCGGCGGGTCGTGTTCCGCAAGGACGGCCGCTGGGTCGAGCTGCGCCCCGCGTCCGCCGCCGCGCCCGCCGCCGGGGCCGGCCGCTGATGCCCGAGGCGCCCGCGGAGGAGCCGGCCGCCGGGGCCGCGTCGGAGGACGAGCCTCGACCCGCCCCCGCCGAGGGCGGCGACGAGGGTCCCGTCGAGGAGGCGGCGGCGCACGGCGCGAGCGACGCGCCCTCGGCCGCCCCAGGCGGGCCGGCGATCGAGCTGCGCGGCCTCACGGTCGGCGTCCCCGGCAAGACGCTGATCGAGGGCGCCGACCTCACGATCGCGCGCGGCGAGCGGGTGCTGCTGGTGGGCCCCTCGGGCGCGGGCAAGAGCGTGCTGTTGCGCCTGCTCACCGGGCTGCTCCCGATCGACGACGAGGAGGCGGGCTACACGGCCCTGGGCACGGCGCGGGTGGCCGGCGCCTCGGTGCTCGAGCGGCGCGAGCGCGAGCGCGCCCGCGACGCGGTTGGGATCGTGTTCCAGGACCACGCCCTGCTCGACGAGCTGAGCGCCGCGGGGAACCTGGCCTTCGCCCGCGACCACGCCAGCTCGCCCGGGGCGGGCGAGGCTTGCCAGCGCGCGCTGGCGTTCCTGCGCCAGCACGGGATCGACCCGGCCGCCCGGGTGGGCACGCTCTCGGGCGGGCAGAAGCAGCGCGTCGCGATCGCGCGCGCCCTGGCGCGCGACCCCGAGGTCGTGTTCTACGACGAGCCGACCAGCGCGCTCGACCCCCGCACCGCGCGCGCGGTCGCCGCCTTGATCGCGGACGCGGCCGCGGGGTTCCACAAGACGCAGGTGATCGTGACCCACGACTACGCCCCCTTCCGCGGCGACGTGGACCGGGTCCTGTTCCTCGACCCGGCCGCGCGCGCGCTGCGCGAGATCGACTGGGCCGAGCTCGACCGGATCATGAGCGCGCCCGCGCCCGCGGCCGCGACCTCGCCCGCCGAGGCGGAGCTCGAGCCGGCCGGGCCGGGCCTGCTCGCGCGGCTGGGCGCCGGCGCCGCCGACCTCGCCGCCGGCACCCCCACCGCGGCGGTCGGGGCGCTGGCCGCGCTGCCGTACGCCGTCTGGCCCTGGCGCGCGCGCGCGAGCTGGTTCCTGCGCTGGCTGGGCCACTACGCCCGGATCACGTTCGCGGGGAGCGCGCTCCCCTACACGGTGATCGCCGGGGTGATCGCCGGGTTCGTGGCGACCTACTTCACCTACAAGTTCCTGCCCCGGCCCGAGCTGACCGAGGCGCTGATCCTCGACGAGATCCTGCCCAACCTCGGGTTCGCGCTCTATCGGATCGTGGTCCCGGTGCTGGTCACGATCCTGATCGCCGGACGCACCGGCGCGGCGCTCGCCTCGGACTTCGGCACACGGGTCTACCAGCACCAGACCCTCGCCATGCGCTCCCTGGGCGCCTCGCCGATCGCCTACCTCGGCACCTCCGCGCTGTGGGCCAGCCTGGTCGGGATGCTGGTCGTGGCCGCGGTCGCGTTCTGGGCCGCCTGCTTCACCAGCCTGGCGGTGTTCGTCACGATCAAGCCCGACATGACGCCCTTCTACTGGTCGGGCCAGTTCTTCCGCAAGCTGCAGCCGTTCTGGGGCCTGGCCGTCGGCAAGGGCTGGGGCTGGGTGGTCACCAAGCTGCTCGTCTCGGCCGGCGGGATCGCCGCGATCGCCTACCTCGTCGGCTCGCGGCCCAAGCGCTCCACGGCCGACGTCAGCCGGGGGATCACGCTCACCGTCTACTGGGGCACGGTGTTCGTGCTGCTCGTGCACTTCGTGTGCGCGTTCTTCGAGTTCCAGAAGCCGCCGGTCGGCTGAGGCGAGGGGCCCCGTGGCGCGACCGGTCGTGATCCGCGACGCCGTGTGGGGTGACATAGAGCTCCCGCCCGAGCTGACCCTGCTCCTCGACGCGCCCGAGCTGCAGCGGCTGCGCGGGATCCGCCAGCTCGGCACGGCGCACCTGGTCTACCCCAGCGCGAACCACACCCGGTTCGAGCACGTGCTCGGCACCTGCCACGTGGCCGCGCGCATGCTCGCCGGCTTGCCAGACGCCCTCGACGCCCGCGCGCGCCTCGGCACGCTCGCCGCGGCGCTGGTCCACGACGTGGGGCACGTGCCGTTCGGCCACACCTTCGAGGACGAGCGCCGGCTGTTCCCGCGCCACGACGGGCCCGAGCGCGCGCGCCACTTCCTGGGCGACACCGCGCTGGGCGAGGCGCTCGAGCGGCTGGGGCTGCGCGGGTTCGTGCGCTCGGCCCTCGGCGCGGCCGAGCCGGGCGACGAGGCCGCGCCGACCCTGGCGGTCGACGTGGTGTCGGGGACGGTGTGCGCCGATCTCCTCGACTACCTGGCCCGCGACGCGCTGTTCACCGGGATCCGCCGGGCCTACGACGAGCGCGTGTTCCGCTACCTGAAGGCCCAGGGCGGGCGGCTGGTGCTCGGCCTGGCCAAGCGCGGGCTGCCGCGGGCGGACGCCTTCTCCGAGGTGATCCACCTGCTGCGCCTGCGCTACACGCTCTCCGAGCGCGTGTACTACCACCACGCCAAGGTGACCTCGGGGGCGCTGGTCTCCAAGCTGGTCGAGCGCGCCGCGGCCGCGGGCCTGACGCTCGAGGCGCTGTTCCCGCTCTCCGACGACGGGCTGCTGGCGCTGCTCGAGCGGGAGTACGCGCCCGGCGACCCGGTGCTGGCCGAGGCGCTCGCCGACCTGCGCGCCCGTCGGCTGCCCAAGCGGGCCTACGTGCTCACCCGGCGGATCGGCGAGGCCGCGCAGGAGGCGCTGGTGGCGCGGTTCCACGCGGACCGCGCCGAGCGCGAGCGGGTCGAGGCCGAGCTCGAGCGCGAGCTGGGCCTCCCGGCGGGCGCGGTGATCCTCTCGTGCCCCGAGCCCCGCATGGCGCTCAAGGAGGCCGCGATCGGGGTCGACGTCGGCGGCGCCGAGGCGGTCTCGCTGGCCGACCTCGCGCTGGCCGAGGTGGACGAGCTGCTGGAGAAGCACCGCGACCTGTGGCGGTTCTGCGCGCTGATCGGCGGTCGCCACGCGGAGCGGCGCGACGCGCTGACCGCGGCCTGCGAGGCGCGCTTCGGCCACGCCAGCGAGCTGCGGTGAGCCGCGCGGTGAGGAGGTACGGCCCCGATCCCGACGGGGAGTGAGCCCTCAGTCGTGCGCGTCGGCCAGCGCCTCGCGCGCGTCGCTCAGCGCGTCGTCGGCGCGCTCGACCGCCTCGGTGGCCTTGGCCAGCGCGGCCACGATCCGCTCCTGGCCCGGCGCCTCGCGGGCGTCGAACTCCTCGCCGTAGGCGACCTCCTCCAGGCGCTTGGCCTCGAGGCGCGACTGCTTCTCGAGGTCGCCCAGGAGCTGGGTG
>CAZMSZ010000230.1:6672-12010 GCA_964569055.1 uncultured Planctomycetota bacterium
CGTCAGCGGCCCAGCAGCAGCGCCCGATCCAGCTTGAACGCGAGCTGCTGGACCTCGGGGTCGCTGGCGTCGCCGGCCAGCGCGCGGATCGGGGCCTGGCGCTGCGCGACCACCTCGCGCGCGGCGGGGTCGCTCACGCGCTGCAGCAGCCCCTTGAGCGCGTCGAGCCGCACGATCCGCTCGGCGTCCTCCACCCCGGTCGCGATCAACAGCAGCGCGCGCGGCTCGCGGTCGAGGGCGCGTGCGGCGTGCTGGGCGGCCAGGCGGTCGGCCGCGCGGGGCTCGCGGTGGAGCCGCTCGAGCAGGTCGAGGGTCGCGGCGGTGGGCAGCGCGACCAGGGAGCGCTGGAGCGCCGCCCGCACCTCGCGGTCCCGCTCGTGGAGGAGCGCGCGCGCCAGGCCCCAGCTCGCCGACTCGTCGCGCAGCGCGGCCATTGCGTTCGCGGCGGCGGCGCGCGCCGCGGGCACCTCGTCGCGGAGCACGGGGAGGAGCAGCTTGAGGGCCGCGCGCCCAGCCCGGCCGCGGATCCCGCCCAGGAGCTCGCACGTGAGCACGCGCTCGTCGGGCGCGCCCTCCTCGAGCAGCGGGCGCGCCTGGCCGACGTCCTCGCCGACGATCGCCCCGAGCAGCGCGCGGCCCGCGGCGGAGCGCCCCCACTCCACGCCGCGCGCGGCGACCAGCCGCCGCGCCGCGCCCGTCCGCAGCCGGCCGTGGCGGAACAGCACCTCCTCCATCATGAGGTCGGCCGTGTCGACCAGGCGCTCGAGGGTCTCGACCACCAGGTCGGCGTCCGCTCGATCCAGCTCCGCGTCGCGCAGCCGCTCGAGCAGCGCCTGGCGGATCGCCGGGGGCGCGCCCGCGACCTCGAGGCAGCGCACCGTCTGGCGCACCGCCGGCGGGTGCTCGCGCACGCTCGCCACGACCTCGTCCACCTCGGGTCCGCTCTCGCGGCCCGCGAGCGCGCGGACCATGTCCAGGTAGCCCTCGGGGAGCTGGTTCAGCCGGCGCTCGCGCCAGCCGCGCACCGCCTCGAGCCGCGCCGCCGGGTCGTCGGAGCCCGCCGCCGCGTAGAGCTGGCGGACCGCCGCCACCAGCGGGTCCTCGGCGCGCTTGGGGCGCGGGGTCGGCGCCGCCTCCGCGGCGCCCTCGCGCGCGGCGCGCTCGCGCTCTCGCCGCTCGCGCACGATCTCGGCCGCGCGCGTGTCCACCTCGCGCTGCGCCGCCTCGTCGAGCTCGGCCGGCGGCAGCGCCGGCGCGCCCGCCGCGGGTCCCCGAGGCCCCGTCGCGAAGCGCGGAGAGCTGCGCGTCGCGCTGCCGACCGAGCCGACGAAGCCCACGACCGGGATCAGGATCGTGACGACGACGTTCGCGATGAACGCCTTGCGGGCCTCCTCGTTGCCCCAGTGCACGATCGCGAACGCGATGAACACACCGGGGATCAACAGGCAGCCGAGGCCCCACAGGAGGTCGGACTTGAACGCCTCGATCACCACCCGGATCGCGGTGATCAGGGCGACGACCATCAGGACGACGATGACGAAGAACAGCATTTCCTCGGTGTAACGCTCCGCCGGAGAGCGTGCAACCGCACCGCACGCGCCGCGCCGGCCGACCTTGCCCACGCAGCCCCGGTCCCTTAGGGTCTCCGCGCTCGCGCGCGCGATCGGGCGCCGGAGCGGAGGTCGCCATGGGTCTGCTCGACGGCAAGGTCGCGATCGTCACGGGCGCGGGCGGCGGGCTGGGGCGCTGCCACGCGCTGCTGCTCGCGCAGGAGGGAGCCAAGGTCGTGGTCAACGACCTCGGCGTGGCGCGCGACGGCACGAGCGCCGGGCAGCCCATGGCCGAGCAGGTCGCGGCCGAGATCCGGGCCGCCGGCGGCGAGGCCGTCGCCAACATGGACAGCGTGGCCACCATGGCGGGCGGGCGCGCGATCGTGCAGGCGGCGCTCGACGCGTTCGGGCGGGCGGACATCCTGGTCAACAACGCGGGGATCCTGCGCGACAAGACCCTCCTCAAGCTCGAGGAGGAGCAGTGGGACCTCGTGATCGCGGTCCACCTCAAGGGGACGTTCGCCTGCACGCAGGCGTTCGCGGCGCACGTGCAGGAGCGCGCGAACGGGGGCGACCGCGGAGGGCGGATCATCAACACCAGCTCCTACGCCGGCCTGATGGGGAACTACGGCCAGTCGAACTACGCGGCCGCCAAGGCCGGGATCTACGGCCTCACCAAGGTGTGGGCCATGGAGCTGACCAAGCTGGGGGTCACGGTCAACTGCATCGCGCCCATGGCGAAGACCCGCATGACCGAGGACATCGCCATGGTCCCCGACACCATGCGCCCCGAGCAGGTCTCGCCCATGGTGCTGTTCTTGGCCTCGGATCTCGCGGAGGGGGTCAACGGGCGGGTGTTCGGGATCCACGGCCAGCAGCTCCTCGAGTACAAAATGGTCATGACCGACGGGGTCACCAAGCAGGGCGATGCCCTGTGGACCCCGGCCGAGATCCAGGCCCAGCTCGGCGCGATCGGCGCCGAGGCGCGCCCGGCCGCGGCGGCGGCGCCCGCGGCGGCGGCGCGCGGGCCCGCGCAGGTGATCGCGCGGGCGTTCGAGCTGCTCCCCGAGGTGTTCCTGCCCGAGCGCGCCAAGGGCTGGACCGCGCGGATCGTGTTCGACATCACCGACGGCGAGCCGTGGACGGTCACGATCGATGGGGGCAAGTGCACCACCGCCCGCGGCAAGGCGGACGCGCCGACCTGCGTGGTGAGCGTCGACGAGGAGACCTACGCCAAGGTCGTGACCGGCGAGGAGAAGGCCGAGAAGGCCTTCATGACCGGCAAGATCAAGGCGAGCAACCTGGCCGACATGATGAAGATGGGCGCCGCCTTCGACATGAAGAAGGCCCGCGAGCTCGCGCAGCGGGAGGCCGCCTCCGCGGGCGCGCCCGCCGCGCCCGCCGAGCCCGCCGGGGCGGACGCGGTGATCGCGCAGGCCTTCACCCGCCTGCCCGAGGTGTTCTTGCCCGGGCGCGCGGCCGGCTGGACCGCGCGGATCGTGTTCGACATCACCGACGGCGAGCCCTGGACCGTGACGGTGGCCGACGGCAAGTGCACGACCGCCCGCGGCAAGGCGGACGCGCCCACCTGCGTGGTGAGCGTCGACAAGGAGACCTACGCCGCCGTGGTCCAGGGCACCCTGCGCGCCGAGAAGGCGTTCATGGCCGGCAAGATCAAGGCGAGCAACCTGGCCGACATGATGAAGATGGGCTCGGCCTTCGACATGAACAAGGCGCGCGAGCTGGCGCAGGCGCAGGCCGCGGCGGTGGCGGCGCCGGTCGCCCCGGCCGCGGCGGCCGCGCCGAGCGGGCCCGAGCAGGTGATCGACCGGGCGTTCGCGGCGCTGCCGAGCGTGTTCCTGCCGGAGCGCGCCAAGGGCTGGACCGCGCGGATCGTGTTCGACATCCAGGGCGGCACGCCCTGGACGGTGCGCGTGGAGGGCGGCGCCTGCACCACCACGCGGGGCAAGGCCGACGACCCGACCTGCGTGGTGACCGTCGACAAGGAGACCTACGCCAAGGTCCTCAGCGGCGAGGAGAAGGCCGAGAAGGCCTTCATGATGGGCAAGATCCGCGCCACGAACCTGACCGACATGATGAAGCTCGGCGCGGCGTTCGACATGAAGAAGGCGCGCGACCTCGCGCTGTCCGCGCCGGCGGCGGCCCCCGCGGCCACGGGCGGCGCGCCCGCCGGGGCCGCCGCGGGCGACCCGCGGGCGGTGGTGGCGCGCGGGTTCGAGGCGCTGCCGAGCACGTTCAAGCCGGAGCAGGCGAGCGGCTGGCAGGCCACGTTCCACTTCGACATCGCGGGCGGGGACCCCTGGACCGTGGCGGTCGAGGGCGGGGCCTGCAAGGTCACGCCGGGGCTGGTCGGCGCGGCCACCTGCGTGGTCAAGACCAGCCTCGAGGACTACGCGAAGGTCCTCTCGGGCGAGCTCAAGGCCGAGACCGCCTTCATGCAGCGCCGGCTCACGGCGACCAACCTGACCGAGATGATGCGCTTCGGCCGCGCGTTCGACCTGCGCCGCGCCGCGGAGCTGGCGCAGCAGGGCGCCGCGGCCGCCGCGCCGCCGGCCGCCGCGCCGCGCAAGGGGCTCAACGAGGCCTGCCTCGGCAAGCTGCACGCCGGGCGCGAGCCCACGTTCGTGCGCCCCGAGCACGTGAAGCTGTTCGCGGCCGCGACCCAGGACGCGAACCCGCGGTTCGACCCGACGCGCGCCGACGCGATCGCGCCCCCCATGTTCGCGGTGCGCCTGCTCAAGGACGTGCTGTTCGCCACGATCACCGACGAGGAGCTGGGCGCCGACATGCTCAACCTCGTGCACGGCGAGCAGGACATGGAGTTCCTCCGCCCGCTCCGTCCCTGGGACCTGACCGCCACCCGCGCCCACCCCACCGCGATCGAGGACAAGGCGACCGGGCAGGTGCTGCGGCTCGAGGAGGAGGTGCTCTCGGGCGGCGAGGTGGCCGTCCGCGTGCGCGCGTCCATGTTCATTCGCGACCCCAGCAAGCGGCGCGAGAAGGGGAGCGGCGAGGCGAAGGCGGCGCCCAAGCAGGAGGCCGCGCCCGAGGTCGCGTTCCGCCAGCAGGTGACCGTGCCGCAGGACGCCGGCCCGCGCTACGCGGAGGCCTCGCTCGACAACAACCCGATCCACACCGACCCCGAGGTCGCGAACATGGCGGGCTTCCCGGGGATCATCCTCCAGGGCCTGTGCACCATGACCTTCGCCGCCAAGGCCGTGGTCGACGAGGTCCTCGCCGGCGACCCGACCCGCCTCAAGCGCCTCGCGGTCCGCTTCTCGCGCCCCGTCCTGATGGGCGACGTGCTCACCACCGAGGGCTGGCCGCTCGAGCCCGAGGGCGGGCGCCAGCGCTACGGCCTGCGGGTCGTGAACCAGCGGGGCGAGGTGGTGCTGCAGAACGCGGTGGCGGAGGTCGAGTAGGGCGGGTCCGCGAGGCTGTCTGCGCGCGCACGGAGACGGGCGCGGGCGAGGGCACACGCCAAGACGACAACCTCTCGAGGGCGAGTCCGAGGCCGAGAGGGTGTCGCGCACGGCTCGGGCGGAGGACGATTCCGCCGACGCAGCGGCGGAGCTGTCGCCGACGAGGCGAGCTCCCTGGTGTGAAAATCGACCGCCAAGAGCGCCAAGGACGCCAAGGAAGAGCTGTCGCTGCTGCGGGGATCTCCTCGACCGGAAGGTGTGCCGAGGGGTGGCCTGAGAAAGAAGAGAGGACAGGAAAGCAGGAAAGCAGGAAAGCAGGAAAGCAGGAAAGCAGGAAAGCAGGAA
>CAZMSZ010000231.1:0-11919 GCA_964569055.1 uncultured Planctomycetota bacterium
GCATGGAGTCGAACGTGTACGGCTTCAGCCCCCGCGGTGCGCGCGCGTGAGGGGGGGAGCCTGGCGGTCTGCTCATGGGGAATCACGCGCTGTTGGGCGCGGGTGCGGTGGCGCTCGCGCGGTTCGATCAGGTGTTGTTCGCGGCGGCGGCGGTGTGGGTCGCTTCGTCGGCGGTGGCGTTCGCTTCGCCGCCGGCGATCGTGGGTGAGGCGGAGCGGCTGCGGGGGCTGAGCGGGGAGCTCGCGCTCTACTTCGCGGAGGCGCGGGCTGAGCCGCTCGCGGCGCCGGCGCATGCGGACGCGCTGCGGGCGCGGCTCGACCCACCGGCGGTGGTGGCGGACCTGCCGGGGTGGGTGCTGCACAAGCGGCCTGGGTTCCTCTACACGGTGCCGCCTGGGTTGCCGCCGGTCGAGATCGTGCACTCGCCGCCTGGCTTGCGGGTGCGCGCGGTCGAGCGCGGGCGGGTGGAGCTGGAGGTCGCGCCGGGGCGGCTGGTGCGGGTGATCCTGGAGGGGTTCGCGCTCGAGCGCGAGGCGGAGGGCGGCGAGTGGGTGCTGCTCGCCGCGCTGCCGGCCGGCGCGCGTGAGTACGTGGACGAGGACGTGATCCCGCGCGGGCGCTACCGGTATCGGGTCACCTCGCGGGTGCGCCTCGACGTCGACGACCCCGCGCTGCGCGCGCGTGGCGTGCGCGAGCTGGCGCCCGAGCTGGTGGAGCGCACCAGCGCGCCGACCGAGGGGGTCGAGGTGCCGCGCGAGCTGCGCTTCTTGGTGCGCACGGTGACGCTCCCCGATGTCCTGCGCGAGCGGCCGGGCGGCGCCACGCTGGTGGTCGAGCGGTGGGATCCCGCGCGCGGCGAGTTCCGGGGACGTTACGTGCAGGCGGTCGTGGGCGAGCCGATCGGGGACTCGGGCGCGGTGCTGCTCGAGGTCGGGATCGAGGAGCGCGAGGTGCGCGCGGGGTGGCGACGGCCAGTCCCGTGGGTGCTCGTGCAGGAGCCCGGTCACGCTCCGGAACGGTTCGAGGGCGACCGGCCGGGCGACTGAGCGGTAAATCTTTGCTGCGGCGCGAGTTGAGGGGTCACGAACCCGTCATCGCCCAGTCACCGGGCTTTCGTGGCCCATCGCCCATAAACGTTTTGCCCGCATGGGGCAACGTGCTAGTATCCCTCCCCTCCACCCCTCGGTCGCAGGCGCGCCCGACCGAGGAGTCCCGCCGGAGCGTCCGGTTTTCGTCGAGAGAGGCTTCCAAATGCGGGTTCTGCGACTCTCCCCTCGGCTCCTGCTCGCCCTTGCTCTAGGTCTTCTGGCCGGTTGCGCCGGCGATCCGCCCCCCGCGGAGACCAAGCCCGAGGCGCCGGCCCGCGCCGACGGCGCGGCCGAGGACGCGGCCTCCAAGCCGGCGCCCGAGGGCGAGGAGCCCAAGGCCCAGGGGCCGCCCGAGGACGGCGACGCCCCCCAGGGCCCGCCGCCCGGCCCCGACGGCCTCGACCCGCGGCTCGGCGACTACGCGCAGGAGCGCAGCCTGCGCGACCAGGAGCGCAAGGCGCTGGCCGCGAACTACTACGAGACCGGCAAGAACCTGTTCGCCGAGCTGCGCTACCGCGAGGCGGCCGCCAACCTCGAGCGCGCCTGCGCCCTCGACCCCGACCACCTCGAGGCGCAGAAGCTGCGCGACCGCGCGCTGTGGATCCTCGGCGACCGCCGCGCGGAGTACCGCGACGCCGTGCGGGAGCTGGTGAACGAGCGCCTCGCCAAGATCGATCAGGCCCGCGTGGAGATCGAGCGGATCTTCAACGAGGGCGAGCTGCTCATGAAGCGCAACCGCTACGACGCGGCGCAGGAGCGGTTCGAGCGCGTCCTCGAGGCGATCCGCTGGTTCCCCTACGACACCTCCCAGACCGAGCTCAAGAACAAGGCCCAGGGCCTGATCGCCGAGGCGAAGCGGCTCGGGGAGGAGCAGGAGCGGCGCCGGCTGCAGATGCTCCAGGAGGCGGCGCGCACGGCCGCCGACCACGAGAAGGCGAACACCCGCCGGTTCAAGGAGTCGACGATCAAGGCGCTCCTGCGGGACGCGTCCGAGGCGCTCGAGGTCGGCAAGTTCGAGAAGTGCCTGCGCCTGTGCGGGGACATCCTCCGCCAGCAGCCGAACAACACCGAGGCCGAGCGGCTCCGCCGCACCGCGACCGAGGAGTCGCTGCGGGCCAAGGAGCTCGAGAACTACCGCGAGCGCGTCGAGAACTGGCGGCGGCAGTTCGAGTGGGTCAACGCCTCGGCGATCCCCTACCAGCAGATCTTCCGCTTCCCCGACCGCGAGCAGTGGCTCGAGATCGTGGCGCGCGACCTGCCGATCCTCGAGCAGCTCCGCAACAAGGAGGCCTCGCAGGAGGTCATCGACATCCAGAACAAGCTGGAGTCCCAGCAGATCACGCTGAACTTCGATCAGACCCCGTTCAACGAGGCGGTCGACTTCCTCCGCGACATCACCGGCCTCAACTTCGTGGTCACGCGCGAGGCGCAGGACCTCGTCGACGGCGAGCAGGTCGAGGTCAGCCTGCGGCTGCGCGACATCTCGCTCAAGAACGCCATGGTCCTGATGCTCGCGTCGAACGAGTCGCTGCGCTACCGCATCGAGGACGGCGTGATCAAGATCGGCACCGAGGAGGACACGGCCGAGGAGCTCGCGCTCGAGTTCTACGACGTGAACGAGATCGTGCAGGTCCCGCCGGACTTCCCCGCCCCCGAGCTCGGCCTCAACCTCGCCTCGGGCGGCGGCTCGGGCGGCGTCGCGGGCGGCGTGCTCTCGTTCGACGACGAGGAGGAGGACACCTCGGTCGGGTTCGAGCCCGACAAGCTGATCGAGCTGATCGAGAACAAGCTCGGCGAGGAGGACGAGGACGGCTCGGTCGAGTACTCCGCCGGCATCCTGATCGTCCGCAAGAGCCTGCGCGGACACGAGAAGATCATCCAGCTGCTCGACGCGCTCCGCCGGACCGTGGGGATCATGGTCACGGTCGAGTCGCGCTTCATTCAGGTGCAGAACAACCTGCTCGAGCACATCGGCGTCGACATCGTCAACCAGGACGGCGCCGGCGCGAACCCCGCGATCGACAGCTTCGGCACGATCCTGCTGCCGCGCGGCACCGGCGGCCCGCAGGCCATGAACGTCGGCTACAACTACACCGACGCGCAGGGCCAGGCGAACTACCGCGGCGGCATCGTCAACACGCTCTCGTCGCTCGCCCCGGCCGGGCTCCCGTTCTCGATCAACCCGCAGGGCGGGATCTCGCTCCAGTACAACTTCCTCGACGACTTCCAGCTCCAGGCGATCCTCGAGGCCGTCCGCAAGACGCAGCAGTCGCGCGTGATCAACGCGCCGCGCCTGACGGTGTTCAACGGGCAGCGCTCGCACATCCTGAACATCCGCCAGCGCGCGTTCATCCAGGACGTCGAGGTCAACCAGACCGGCGTGATCCCGGTGCTCAACCCGGTGATCGGGATCCTCAACACCGGCTCGATCCTCGAGGTGCGCCCGACGGTCAGCCACGACCGGCGCTACGTGAGCCTCGAGGTCAAGCCGACGCTCGCGGCCGAGCTGCCCGCGCGCATCCCGGCCCCGGTCACCCTGGCCAACGCGTTCACCTCGATCCCGATCGAGCTGCCGATCATCACGATCCAGAAGCTGCGCGCCTCGTGCACCGTCCCCGACGGCGGCACCGTGCTGCTCGGCGGGCTCAAGAACTTCGACGAGTTCGAGGGCGAGAGCGGCGTCCCGTTCCTCCTGCGCATCCCGATCATCAACAACCTGTTCCGTCGGCAGGCGTTCCAGAAGCTGCAGGCCAGCCTGGTCGTGCTGCTCAAGGCGAACATCACGATCATCCGCGAGGAGGAGAAGCGGATCTTCGGGCGCGAGTAGGGCCCAGGCGGCGTGGCATGCGCCCGGCGCCTGATGTAACCTCGTGCCTCTCATGGGGAGCAGCTCAACCCTGCTCCCCAGGCCGAGATACGCGGCGCGCTCTGGACCTCCTCGGGGGCCGGGGCGACCGAGCGGAGGGGCCAGCCGGCTCCGCCGGGCGGTACCGGTCGCGTCGCTCGGCCCCGATCGGAACTGACCGCACGCGTTGGAACTCCAAGACGCACCGCCGGGTGGGAGCCGCATGAGAACTCCAAGCGCGATCCTGTGGGGCCTCGCCGCCTCGCTCCTCCTCACGCCGCTCGCCGCCGCCAACGAGCTCGTCCTCAAGGACGGGTCGGTCCTCAAGGTCGAAGAGGTGCTCGAGGCCACGCCCGAGCGCGTGGCCTTCAAGCTGGCCGGCTCGCGCCAGCAGCGGCGCGCCGACGAGGTGGCCGCGATCTGGCCCTCGGGCGACCCGTACCTCGACCGGGCGATCCGTTTGATCCGGAGCGGCGGCGAGGACCCGGGCAAGATCAAGGACGTCCTCGACCGCGTGGCCGAGCGAGGCAAGGACTGGGCCAAGCCCTACGGCGTCTACCTCCTCGGGGAGCTGTACGACCGCTACGGCCGGACCAAGGACGCGATCGCCACCTACGACAAGATGGCGGAGGAGTACGCCGGCCACTTCTACGCGCCCGTCGCGCTCGATCGCGCGGCCTCGATCTCCGACGGCGCCGGCGCGCTGGCGCGCTACGAGAAGCTGGCGTCTGGCAAGTTCGGCAAGAGCTGGAAGGAGCAGGGCGAGTACGGCAAGGCCCGCCTCCTGCTCGAGGCCGGCAAGCACCAGGACGCCCTGCCGGTGTTCGCGCGGCTCGCCACCGGCGCCAGCGACGCGGGGGTGCGCGAGCTCGCCGCGTGCGGCGAGGCGCACTGCGTCCTGCTCAAGGGCGACTCCAGCAAGGCGGAGCGCACGTTCAAGCGCGTGATCGGCCTCGGCAACAAGACGACCTCGGCGGCGCTGGGCTACGCCTGGACGGGCCTGGGCCACTGCCTGAAGAAGAGCAAGCCCGAGGAGGCGCTCGTCGCCTACCTCCGGGGCGTCCTGCTCTACCCGAGCAACCCCGAGCGCGCGGGCGCGGCGGCCGGCGCGGCGGAGATCGCCCAGCAGAAGCGCTGGGGCGGCGAGCAGCGGCTGCAGGGTCTCGCCAAGGGCCGGCTGCAGCTCGACGACTACGGCGGTGACCAGCCGCTGGCCGAGGTGATGCGGCGCACGCTCCAGATGGTCTCGGCCAAGCTCGTGATGGAGCTCGCCCCCGAGCTGATCTCCGAGGCCAAGTCGACCGCGGAGCAGGCGGAGCTCGACTTCCTGGCGGCCGACGCCCTCAAGGCCGTGGCGCGGGCCTCGAACAACCCCGACATGCTCGCCGAGTACGAGCGGAAGCTCGAGGCGCTCCAGAAGAAGTACCCCAACCACAGCCGGGCGCAGCTCGCCGGGCTGGACGCGTTCATCGCCGCCAAGGACCGGGCGCTCGCGATCATCGCCCAGGCCAACGAGGCCGGCGAAAAGGCCAAGCACGACGAGCTGCTCGCCGAGGGGCGCAAGCTGTTCGAGGAGGTGCTCGAGCCGTTCAGGGCGGGGATCGCCGAGCAGACCACGAAGATCGACGCCATGCTCGACCAGGAGATGGCGGGCGACGTCCCCGAGGAGGCCAAGGAGGAGCGGCGGGAGCTCGAGCACCAGCGGGACCTCTCGGAGTTCCTGCTGGCCGAGGCCTACGCGAGCTACGCCAAGACGTTCCCCGAGGGGAGCGAGGAGCAGAAGAAGGTCTACGGCCAGGCGCTCGCCGGCTACGACCACTACATCATCAACCGCGGGACGGACGTCCGCTGGCTGTGGTACTCGTACGTCGGCAAGAACGAGGTCCTGATGGCCCTCGGCCAGTACGCCGACGCGGCCATGGGCTTCGACGAGCTGACGCTCGTCGAGTGGCCCTACCAGATGCCGGACGACCCCGAGGTCCAGAAGAAGATCAAGGCGATGGTGCAGGAGATCTGCATCCGCGGCTATCACGGCGCGGTGCGGGCGCTCCTGCTCGCGGGCAAGCCCCAGGAGGCGTTCGCCAAGTCGCAGGAGATCGAGCAGAACCCGACGGCGCAGGGCTGGCGCGAGCACCCCATGGGGATCCTGCTCACGTTCGAGCGGGCCAAGGCCATGGCCGGCGCGGGGCAAGGAGCGCGGGGGGCCCGCGAGCTGTACCGGATCATCGAGAAGGCCAAGGCCGCGCCCGACTCGCAGAAGATCCCCGGGCTGGGGATGAGCCGCGAGGGCGCCGGCGCCGCGCGCGCGCTCTCGGAGCTGTCCGACCTGACCGGCGGCGAGATCTACGCCCCCGAGATCCAGTTCTACGTGGGCCTGGGCTACTTCCTCCGCCAGCGGCCCGAGCTGGCCGTGGCCGGCTACAAGGGCGTGCTCACCGCGGCGACCACCAAGAAGGAGCGCGCGGAGTGGGTCCCCAAGGCGGTCCGCGAGATCGGGAACCTGCTGTTCACCGACGAGCGCTACCTCGAGGCCGCGCTCGCGTATCAGACCGTCGCCAGCGAGTTCCCCGAGCACGAGTGGGCCGGCGAGGCGGTCCGGTACGCCCTCTCGGCCAGTAAGAAGGCGATCGAGCAGTTCGGCGAGGACGAGACCGACTCGTCCGGCGCGATCGTGAGGTTCTCGCGCTCGATCGAGAAGACCGCGACCGAGGTCGGCGGCGGGAACATCGCGATCAAGATCTGGATCAACGACGCCAAGAAGCTGCACGAGGACCAGCAGTGGATCGCGGCCGCCCAGGCCTACCTCAAGGTCCCGGCCGAGCAGGTGGACGAGAAGACCGGCCAGAAGCGGCGGGTGAACGTCTACACCAACGCGGTCGCCAACGCGGGCTACTGCTACTTCAAGGGCTACCAGGACTCCAAGAACGAGAACCACCTGACGCTGGCCCGCGAGAACCTGCAGAAGGCGGCGGACGTCTCGGCCGAGTGGGGCGACCTCGAGTCGCAGGCCCTGGCCTGCTTCTACCTCGGGCAGCTCGAGTTCGACCTCGGCCGGCCGCAGGAGTGCCTCCGCGCGCTCCAGCCGTTCGACGGGCCGCTCTCGGGCACGGACCGCTACATCGTGCGGGCCCGCCACCAGCAGGCCATGGCGCTGCTCGAGCTCGGCGGCGAGGACAACGCCCGCAAGGCCGAGGAGTACTTCGCGAGCGTCGAGTCCAGGACCGACGACGACTTCTTCGAGAAGTTCGCCTACTCGATGGCGGTCGAGCTCCGGAAGGTCGGCAACGACCTGTTCGAGAAGACCAACGACTTCATGCACCCGCGGACGTTCCGGGCCAAGGCGGCCAAGTACGCCCGCCACTGGGCGCGCGCCGCCGAGCTCGACCAGACCCGCAGCGTGGTGCTCCTTTACCTCGGCGACGTGCTGTTCGACGGGGGCCTGTACGAGGACGCCTACAAGCTCTACGTGGCCGGGGCGCCCGACCTCGAGAAGACCGCGGGGAGCGAGCTGAAGGACGCCCAGCGGCTGGACCTCGTGCGCATGAACATGGGCTTCTGCCTGGTCGAGATGGGCAAGCTGCAGGAGGGGATCGACCTCCTCGAGCAGGTCCGCCGGGTGGTCTACGTCCGCGACCAGCGCGGGCGGCTCGTCGACCGCGGCCTGTTCAAGGAGCGGCGCATGGAGGGCCCGTTCCGGTTCACCTACCAGGGCAACCAGGTGAACCGGAAGGTGTGGTTCACGATCCTCGAGAAGGACGGGCAGGAGCTCAAGTTCTTCGACCCGCCGAACGCGCAGCCGGGCGGCGACGAGCAGTTCGACGGCGTGCAGGGCGCCGACCCCACCGCGGCCTGGACGAGCGGCGACGTGCGGTCCCTCGAGCTCCAGCTGAAGCGGGCCTACTTCGTGGTCCACGCGCTCGAGAAGGCGAACTGGGCGCTGTGGAAGCAGACCGGCGACAAGAAGCTGCTGGCGACCGCGGTCAGCGAGGCGAACAACGACGTCCGCTACGTGCTGCGCGGCATGAGCGAGAGCGCCTACCAGGGGATCGTGATGCAGTCGCAGCTCGAGCCGACCAGCGTCGAGCTGCGGCGCTGGACCTCCGACCTGCTCCTGCTGCGGATCAAGCTGGCCCGCGAGAGCTGGCGCGAGGTCCTGGGTGACATCAAGCAGATGGAGCTCCTCGGCAGGAAGGTCCCGGACGAGCTGAAGGGTGAGTTCGAGGAGATCCGGCGTGAGGCCGAGGCGCGGAGCAAGTAGGGAGGCCGCCATGCACCACCGCGAGACGAACCCCCGCTCGTCCTGGCTGAAGCCCGCCGCCGCCCTGACGGTGCTGCTCGCCGTCGCGCCCGCGGCCGCGCAGGGGCGGCGCGACAAGGACGACGACGGGCCCCAAGGCGGCCCGAGCGCCAAGGCGACCTTGATCCTGGTCGGGGACAAGGAGATCACCGACGTCGAGGTCCGCGAGGAGAAGTTCGCGCAGATCCGCTATCGCCGGAGGGGCCGCCGGATCGAGGACATCCCGGGCGAGCAGGTGCTCGCGATCCGCTGGGAGGAGGCGCCGGGCACGTTCACCAGCGGGTTGAGCCAGCTGCGCGCCAACCTGTTCGACAAGGCGGTCACCAGCTTCACCAGCGCGCGCAACACCGCGCCCGAGGGCTCGTGGCTGTGGTTCCACGCCACCTACCAGCTCGGCGAGGCGCAGCTCGGGGTCGGGGCCTACGCCGACGCGGCGGCCGAGTTCAAGCGCCTGCTCGACAAGGACAAGGACCACTGGCTGGCGCCGGCCGCGATCTACGGCCTCGGGCAGGCGCAGGCCGGGCAGAAGCAGCCGGGCGACGCGATCAAGACCTTCGAGCGGCTCGACGAGGGCTTCGGCGAGCTGTGGGCGGCCAAGGCCCGGCTCGGCATGGGCGACGCCGCGCTCGCGGGCGGAAAGCTCATGGACGCGGTCAAGCACTACAACTTCGCCAAGGACCGGGGCGGGGTGCGCTACCCCGACCTGGCGCGAGCCGCCACCGTGGGGATCGGCAAGGCCTACGTGGCCGACAAGAAGTTCGACCGCGCGATCGAGATGTTCGACCGGATCCTCGCCACCCCCGGCGCGGCGCCCGACGTGGCGGGCGGCGCCTGGGTCGGCAAGGGCGATTGCCAGCTCGCGGCCGCCGAGGACGCGGACGGCGACAAGAACAAGCTCAAGGAGGCGCTGATCTCCTACCAGACCTGCGTGGTGCGCTACGCGGGGACCACGGCCTACCCCAAGGCGCTCTACCAGTCGGCCGAGCTCTATCAGCGGCTCGGGCTCGACAAGCTCGCTGACGCGATGCGCAAGGAGCTCCGGAGCCGTTGCCCGAGCAGCCCCTGGACTGGCAAGCTGAAGTAACCCGAGGATTGGACCTTACACCCTGGTGACCGCTCGCCCCGCGCGGACCGATACAACCGATCGCACACGCCGACGGTCCCGCGGGGTCGTCGGGAAGGAGCACCGAAGCTCGTGAAGCTCGCAGGACGCACCGTTGGGATCATCTCGCTCGCCCTGTTGCTCGTCGCCCTCGGGGCCGACGGAGCCTTCGCCCAGGACGCCGCCCCGCCCGCCGGCGGGGAGGGCATGAGCGCCATTCAGTTCATTCAGTACGGCGGGACGATCGGCTACATGATCATCCTCTGCTCGGTGATCGGCATGGGCATGTCGATCGAGCGGGCGATCGGGCTCAAGCGCGACAACATCGTGCCGCCCGACGTGCTCGCCGAGCTCGAGCGCCTGTTCGACGAGGAGGAGTACGAGGAGGCGATGGCGGTGTGCGAGGGGCAGCCCTGCTTCCTCACCAACGTGATCGCGGCCGGCCTCCCCAAGATCGGCACCAGCTACGACAACATCTCCGACGCCATGGGCGAGGTCGGCGACTTCGAGGCGACCAAGCTGCAGCAGTCGATCTCGTACATCAACTTCATCGTCACGATCTCCCCCATGCTCGGCCTGCTCGGCACGGTGTGGGGAATGATCTTCGCGTTCCAGACGATCGCGACGTCGCCCACGCCGCCCACGCCGGCCCAGCTCGCCGGCGGTATCCAGCAGGCCCTCGTGACCACCTGCCAGGGGATCTTCGTCGCGATCATGTTCGCGCCGGTCTACTTCTACTACCGCAACAAGGTCCAGCGGATCATCCTCGAGGTCGGCGCGATCACCGAGGAGCTGATGGAGCGGTTCAAGGAGTAGCGGGCCCTTTCGCCGCAGACCCGCCCCCCGGGCGCAGGAGAGACCATGGCGAGGAAGCGCCGCTACGAGGAAGAGCCGGAGCCCGAGATCGATCTCACCCCGATGATCGACATCGTGTTCAACCTGATCATCTTCTTCATGATCGTGTCCGAGCTGTCGAACCTCACCGTCGAGCAGCTCGAGCTCTCCTTCGCCGACCAGGCGATGGACCCGAAGAAGATGAAGATGGGCGCGACCGAGAAGGTGTTGCAGATCAACATCCTCCCCGGCGGGCTGATCAAGGTGAAGGGCAACCCCTACACGGCGGACCCCAAGCAGAAGGATCGCTATCCCTGGCTGGCCGACTTCCTCGAGGTCGAGTCGGCCGGCTACGAGCGCGAGGAGCCCGACCCGAGCAACCCGCAGCTCGCGCCCTCGAAGATGCGCGTCAACATCCGCGCGGACAAGGAGGCGCCCTTCATGCGGGTCCAGCAGGTGTTCGATGCCTGCCAGCGGCACGGGATCTACAAGACGAGCTTGGCGGCGACCAAGGATAATCCCGACAAGGGTTGACCGGAGCACAGCATGGCCAGGCGGAAGTCCAAGGTCGAGGATACGGAAGAGGTCAAGCTCGACCTCACGCCGATGATCGACATCGTGTTCAACCTGCTGATCTTCTTCATGACGGCCACCAAGTTCCGGACCGAGGAGGGCATGATCGAGTCCTTCCTCCCCAAGAACCGGGGCCAGGCCGCCGGCACGCCGCAGATCGACCTCAACGACGTGCGGATCAAGCTGCTGTGGTACGACGGCGCCGGCCGACCGACCGACGCCGAGAAGGGCGGCCTGGTGGTGCTCAAGATCGGGGACGAGTCGTTCAACGCGCCCGGCGAGTTCGAGCAGTACCCGTACCCCGAGAACTCGCCCCTGTGGGCCAAGCTCCACGAGAAGCTCCTCGCCTTCAAGGCCGGCTACAAGGGCAGCGGCGAGAAGGGCCTCCCCGTGATCATCGACGCGCGCAAGCAGGTCCCGACCAAGTTCGTGATCTCCGCCCTGAACGAGGTGGTGCGGGCCGGGATCAAGGACGTGACGTTCGCGGCGCCGGAGATCGCTTACTGATTCCTCGGCGCTACTGATTCCTCGGCGCTGGTTTGATGTGGGGGCGCCAGTTGTCGTGTGGGGCGCGCCGAGGAATCAGTAACGGGCTGTCGCTGGGGGGCGCCCTCCTTGCGAGGGGGCGACCGTGGTTTTGAGCTGTCGCTGGTGACTGCCACTCCGCCGCGAGGGAGGGCGTGCTCGAGGCTGTCGCTCCTATGAGTCCGCCTCGGGTGGGGTGAGTTGGTTGGAGCTGTCGCTGGCGGGTGCCACGCCTCGGGTGGGGTGAGTGGTTGGAGCTGTCGCTGGCGGGGGCCACGCCGCGCGTGGGGTGAGTGGTTGGAGCTGTCGCTGGCGAGGGCCACGCCTCGGGTGGGGTGAGTTAGTTGGTTGGAGCTGTCGCTGGCGGGTGCCACGCCTCGCGTAGGGCGAGTTGGTTGGAGCTGTCGCTGGCCAGGGCCTCGCCTCGTCTCGGGTGAAGTTGGTTGGAGCTGTCGCTGGCGAGGGCCACGCCTCGGCCTCAGCTCGCGCGGAACTTTCGCGCTGCACACGGGTGACTCGGGCATCCGGAGGTGCTCATGGCGAGGCGCGGCGCGCGGGACGGTGGCGAGGCGGCGCAGGTCGACCTCACGCCCATGATCGACATCGTGTTCAACCTGATCGTGTTCTTCATGATCGTGTCGGAGCTCTCCAACCT
>CAZMSZ010000232.1:0-3953 GCA_964569055.1 uncultured Planctomycetota bacterium
GCCAATGCTTAGAGAAGGGATCGCGCCGACGGCGTCGAGCAGCCCGCGCTCCGCGGCTAGCCCGGCTTCCGCACGACGTCGTCGTGCAAATCCGGGCTATAGCTCAGCTCCCGCGGGCGGCCACGTACAGCAGGTAGACCCGCGGCTCGTCGGTCACCACGTCGCCGCTGGCGACCAGCTTCTTGCCCGGGATCTCGACGAGCAGCGGGCTGCCCTCGCGCCAGCGCGCCTCGAACGTGGCCTCGGCGACGACCTCGGCGCGCTCGGGGGTGTCGGAGCCGAGCCACTCGGCGATGACGATCCGCCCGTTCAGGGCGCCGTCGGGCCGCGCCAGGACCTCGAGCGTGACCCTCGCCCGCTCGCCAGCCGAGGTCTCGCCCGCGAAGACCCGCGCGACCTGGTCGGGCAGCGCCCACAGCGTGGGTGCCTGCACGATCGTGACGTCCGGCGCCCTCAGCAGCGCGGCCAGGGTGGCGGGGGTCAGCGGCCCGCGGCGGACCGTCTCGCGCCCGCGCGCGGGGACCTCGAGGAGGAGCGCGTCGACCTGCACCTGCACCTGGCCTCGCGGGCTCCGGCCGGCGGCCAGCGGCTCAGCGACCTCCCAGCGCGGGAGCGCGTCGCTCGCCGGAGGCGCGGCGCACGCCAGACACGAGACGGTGAGCAGCGCGGCGGTGACTCGAACGATCATGGCGACCTCTTCTCCCCCCCGGGGGGCGACGCCAGCACGGACCTCGAGCGGCCTGGGGCCATTGCGCCGGCCGCCGCGGGCGGGCACGCTCGTGAGGTGGAACCGCGCCCGCTCGGCCGGATCGGCCCCTACACCCTCGTGCGCGAGCTCGGCCGCGGCGGCATGGGGGCGGTCTACGAGGGGCGCGACCCGGCCGGGGCGCCGGTCGCGGTGAAGGTGCTGCTCGCGGCGCCCAGCGACCTGGACCTGCGCGAGCGGTTCGTCCGCGAGGGTCGGATCGCCACCAGCCTCCGCCACCCGCACCTCGTCTCGGTGCTCGACGCCGGGGCCGAGGCGGGGCGTCCGTACCTCGTCATGGAGCTGGTGCGCGGCGAGAGCCTGCACGAGGCGGTGCGCCGCGCGGGCCGGCTGCCACCCCGCCGCGCCGCCGAGCTCACGCGCGACGCGGCCACCGGGCTGGCCCTCGTGCACGCGCGGGGCGTCCTGCACCGCGACGTGAAGCCCCACAACGTGCTCCTCGACGAGGCGACCGGGCGCGCGCGGCTGACCGACTTCGGCCTGGCGCGCGCGCAGCTCGACGCGCGCAGCCTGACGGCGACCGGGCAGCTCCTCGGCACCCCGGCCTACATGGCCCCCGAGCAGGCGCTCGGGCGCTGGGAGCGGGTCGGGCCGCCGGCGGACGTGTACGGCCTGGGGGCCGCGCTCTACCACCTGCTCACCGGAGGGCCGCCCTTCAAGGGAGGGAGCGCGCTGTCGGTGCTCGATCAGGTGATCTCCAAGCCCGCGGCCCCCCTCGGCGCCGAGGTCGACCCGGCGTTGGCGGCGCTGGTGCTGCGCTGCCTGGCCAAGGAGCCCGAGGCGCGGCCCGACGCGGCCGAGCTCGCCGACGCGCTCGAGGCGTGGCTGCACGGTTCGAACACGAGGCCGACGCGGCGCAGGCCAGCGGGTCTGGCCCTCCTCGCCGCCGCCCCCCTCCTGGCCGCGGCGGCGCTCCTGGGAGGCGGCGGGGAGGCGGTCCCCCCAGCGGAGGGCGGCAGCGCCGGGCGGGCGAACGTCGGTCGTGGCGACCCCCGGCCCGAGCCGCCCTCGGCGGAGGCGTCGCTCGAGGCGCTCCGAGCCGACGTGGAGGCCGTGACGTCGGCGCACGCCCCAGCGGACGCCCGCGCGCTCGCGCGCGCCCTCGTCGAGCGGGCGCGGCGGGGCGAGGTCGACGCGGCGGCGTTTGGCCGGGTCGAGGAGCTGCTCCGCTCGTATCCGGGAGACCCCGAGCTCCGCCTGGCCCGGGGCGTCATGCTCACCAAGACGGTGAATGCCGAGACCCAGCGCGCGGCGACGCGGGAGGCGCTCACGGCGCTCGCGCCGGCGCGCGCCGCCGCGGTCGCCGACCTGTTGCTCGCGCGGGCCGGAGGCGCCTGGGGCGAGCACGACGACGACTCCCTGCAGCGGGCGCTAGGCGGCCACCTCTACATGCTGCGGCGCTGGGAGGAGGCCTACGTCGAGCTCGCCGCCTGCGTTGCGCGGGCCCCCGGAACGACGGACCTCGAATGTCCCGCCGGGATCGCGGCGCGCAACTCGGGCCACTTCGAGGCGGCCGTCGAGCTCCTCGAGGGCGTGCTGGCGCGCGGCGAACCGGTGGGGTGGAGGGTCCCCTACAACCTCGCCGGTGCGCTCAGCTCGCTCGAGCGCTACGGCGAGGCGCTCGCGATGTACGAGCGGGCGAACGCCCTGGGCGGCGGCCTGTTGCCGCGGCTCCGCCAGTGCGAGGCTCACTTCCACCTCCACGACCTCGACGGGGCCGAGCGCGCGCTCGAGGACGCGGCGCGGATCGCGCCACACGACCCGCGCGTGCTGGCCGTGCGGGTCAGGGTATCGTTCCTGCGCGGGCGACCGCGGTCGGCGAAGGGGCTGGCCCACGCGCTCCTCACCCGGTCCGACCTGGACAGCGACACCCGCGCGCGGGTCGTGCTGCACCTCGCCGAGGGCTACGCGCGGTACGGGGAGCCCGAGCGCGGGCTGCGCATGGTCGAGGAGCTGCGCGCGAGCTCGCTCTCCGGCTCGGCGCGTGACGTGGTCGAGCACGCGCTCGAGGCGCACCGGAGCGGGGCGCTCCTGCGCGACCACTGGGGCCGGCTCACGCCGCTCGAGGGCGAAGGGCGCTGAGCGTGGACGAGGCGCTGCGCAAGCTCGAGCAGCAGGCGCTGGCCGACCCCGGCGACGGCGCGCTGCGTGAGCGCCTGCGGGCGCGGCTGCTGCGGATCGCCGACCTCTCCGACCGAGAGCGCTGGGGCGAAGCGGAGCCGGAGGCCCAGGACGTCGTGCTCGAGGCGGTGGCCCGCCTGCTCGGGCCCGGGTTCGAGGCGGCGGGCGCCGCGATCCACGAGGCGGGCGGCGTCCGCCACCGGATCGGCGCCGTGCGGCACGTGGCGACCGAGGCCCTGCTGCACGTGATCCCCGGGGGCCGGTTCGTAATGGGCTCGACCTACGGCCCGCTCAGCGAGGACACCACGCCGCTGCGCGAGGTCGCGCTGCGCCCCTTCCTGCTGGGGCGCTTCCCCTTGCTCCAGCGCGAGTGGGACCGGGTCGGCGGCGAGGACGAGCGCTCCTGGCGGGGACCGGCGCTCCCGATCGAGGGCGTGAGCTGGCACCAGGCGCGCGCCTGGCTGGGCCGCGCCGGCGACGGGCTGCGGCTCCCGAGCGAGGCCGAGTGGGAGTACGCCTGCCGCGCCGGCACGGCGACCGAGTTCTTCTGGGGGCAGGAGATGGACCCGCGCTACTGCTGGTTCGGCGACACGCGCACCTGGCGCAGCCACGCGCCCGAGGAGCACGCGGCGTTCGCCAACGCGTTCGGGCTGGTCGACTGCTCGGGCAACGTGGCCGAGTGGTGCGAGGACGACTTCGTGCGCGGCTACGCGGGCGCCCCGAGCGACGGCAGCCCCAGGCGCGCCACCCGGCGCTGGGGCGACCCGGACAAGGTGGTGCGCGGGGGCGACGCGTTCAACTCCGCCACGACCTGCCGCTCGGGCGCGCGCAGCTCGTCGCGCCCGAAGGACCGGGGCGCGGGGATCGGGTTGCGGCTGGCGCGGGACGTGCCGCTTTAGGGCAGGAGGCTGTCGCTGGCTGGAGGCTCCTCGGCAGGAGAAGAGAGGGCAGGAAAGCAGGAAAGACAGGAAAGCAGGAAGGGTCCTTGGGGTTTCGCCTCGCTGGGGCTGTCGCTGGCTGAGGGGAGCCTCCTTGGCCCGAGAAGAGAGGGCAGGAAAGCAGGAAA
>CAZMSZ010000232.1:4053-11906 GCA_964569055.1 uncultured Planctomycetota bacterium
CTTGGGGTTTCGCCTCGCTGGGGCTGTCGCTGGCTGGAGGCTCCTCGGGTCGAGAAGAGAGGGCAGGCTGATCGTGCGCCGGGTCAGTCCGTGCCGAGCATGCCTCGCAGCGCGTTCTTTCCGCTGGCAGCCTGGGTGGCGCCGACGACCGCGAGCAGCGCGCCGGCTGGGCCGAGGACGTAGAGCGCGATCCTGGCTTTGAACAGGCCGAGTCGCACCTGGACCGCGATCTGGGGGCGGCGGCGAAGGAGCCCCTGGCGTCGGATCGCGATGCTCGGCGCGGCTCCGGCGTCGCTCACGTCGGGCGGAGGGGGCTCGCTCAGGGCGACGCCGAGGAGGGAGAGGACGAGCAGCGTGGCGCCGAAGGCCAGCACGAGCTTGCCGCGGCTCCGGTTCTGCTCGGCGGTCGCGCGCAGCGCGTCGTCCAGCATCAGCTTGGCTTGCGCGTCGGAGAGCCCGTACGCCACGGTCAAGCGCCGCACGATGCGCTCGGGCCGCTCGCCGCGGCCGGCCTGGTCGTGGGCGAAGATCGAGGCCGCCTCTCGCTGCTTCGCGGTCGGCGCGGGCTTCGTCGCGGTCGGACGCGGCGCCGCGCCGCCCGGCTCGGCGGCCGCCCGGCCGGAGGGAGCGCGGGAGGTCGGCGCGGAGCCGCCCTTGGACCCGATCAGGACGCCGCTGCCGCGGCTCGGGGCCGCGGTCGTTCGCTCCCGCGGCGGGGCGGCGCCGGTCAGCAGCGCCTCGGCGGCGTGGCGCAGCGTGGGGCTGAGCGTGCCCCGCGTGGACCACAGGTGATGCAGCATCCGCGAGACCGAGTTGGCGCCGCTCTCCGTGTCCGACGCGGTGGAGAGCGCCTCTCCGATGACCGTCAAGCGGTCCAGCGAGGCCGAGGAGAGCAGCGACAGCGAGTCCTGGACGCGGTTGGAGTGGCGCTCCAGCACGTCGCTGGACACCGCGACCGGCCCGGCCGTCAGCTTCTGGAGGAAGCACGTGAAGTTGGCCCGGGAGACCATGCCCTTCTCCGCGCCGAGGAACCCGTAGTCGAGCTCGGTCTCGATGAGCTCGAACGGCCAGGTCTGCCCCGGGAGATACAGGTGGGCGAAGGCGACCTTGGTATCCGAGGTCGAGCGCTCGTTCTTCGTCCCGTGCTTGTTGTGCACCGAGGCGGCGTCCACGGCGTGGTACTCGTAGCGGCCGCGCACCAGGAGCGCCCCGGCGCCGGGCCCGACCCGATGATCGACGTCCTCGACGTAGATCGCCCCCTCCGCGGTGTGTCGCCGCCCCCGCAGCACGAACACGTCTCCTTCGATCGCCACCTCGCGCACGCGGAGCGCCTCGTGGAACCCCAGGCCGTGCCCGAGGAGCAGGCGCTTGTCGAGGCACAGGACCGGAAGCCCGCCCGCCGTGAGGCGCTCCGCGAGCGGCTCGAGGTCGGCGGGCGGGCCCTTCCGGAGCAGGCGCGGCAGCGGCCCGCTGAGGCGGAGCCGGGCCTCGTAGGGGTCACAGCAGAGCTCGGACGCGTAGGTCTGGATCTGCTCGCGGCTCGGCTCGGGGGTGGGCGGGAGCTGGATCAGCACCACCGCTTCTTCGGCGTCGTCAGCGCTCGGGTCGCGCTCCTCGCGGCGGCGCGCGCTCGGCGCGGTCAAGCTCGGCCTCGCGCTCGGCCGAAGCCGTGGCGCGGTCCAGCCGACGCTTGCGCCGCGCGGCGCTCGCTCGCCGCGCCTCGCTGATCCTGGCGGCCCTCGGGCTCGCGCCAGCCGTCCTCGTCCACCATGCGACCTCCCCGCCCATGCTCCTGGATGCAGGCTAACCAGGTCGTGGAGTCGGGACCAGCGAGTGACTCAGGGGCGGCGCAAGCTGCGCCCCTGTCATGGCCAACGGAGGTGAAGTGTTCCTTCCCGAGCCAGAGCGCTCAGTCGTCTTCCGCCGCGCCCTCGGGGGGCGGGGCCAGGACGGCGTAGACGGCTTGCTCGACCTGCCGCACGTAGGTCTTGGCGTCGAGGCCGATCGACATGTCGAACGGGCCGACCAGGCGGCGGCCCTGGCTGTCGACCGAGACGCGGCGCTGGTAGGGGCCGCCCACGAAGTTGATCTGGATCGGCGGGCGCTGGGTCTTGGTGCGCAGGTCGACGATCCGCACCCACAGCCCCTCGGCGGTGACCTCGGGGTGGGCGCCGCGGTTGACCACCTGCGAGCGCACCTCGATCAGCACCTGGTAGCGGTGCTGCGGGAGCCGCTTGATCCACTCGCGCAGCACGTCGAACGCCTTGGTCGGCTGGAAGCGCACCACACCGCCGTAGGCGCGCTGCACGTTGACGCGCGAGGCCTCGATCACGGCGAGGTGCGGGTCGCGGGGCAGCTCGGCGGCGGTGCGCCCGGCGTCGTCCACCCCGCCGATCCGCAGGATGAACTGGCTCAGCTCGGGGTAGCCCTGCTCGAGCAGGATCAGCGAGAACTCGCCGGCGGCGCGCTGCAGCAGCTTGGTGGCCGAGGCGTGGCCCGGGTCGACGAACTTGACCTGCTGCAGCGCCTCCATGGCGGAGAAGTAGCTCTCGCGCACCGTCGTCGGCAGCTCCTCGGCCTGGAACTGCTGGCGGCCGAGCTCGAGCGCGTCCTGCGCCTTGACCATCAGCGCCTGCACCGTGCGCTCGCGCTTGCGCTCCTCCTCGCGCCGGGCCTTCCGCTCGCTCAGCTTGTAGACCTGGACCAGCCCGTCGCGCGCGTCGGCGTTGCTGCCGTCGAAGGCGAGCGCCTGGATGTAGCGCACGCGGGCCTGCTCGAGGTCGCCCTGCTTGAGCGCGTCGGTGGCGGCGCGCAGCAGGCGCTGCACGTTGTGCTGGCGCTCCTCCTGCTCCTTGCGCTGGCGCTCCTCCGCCAGGCGTCGCTCCACCGCCAGCAGCCCGTCGCGCGCCTCGGGCGAGGTCCCGTCGAAGGCGAGCGCCTGCTCGAAGGCGCGCCGCGCGTCGTGGAGCTCGTCCTCCTCGAGCAGGGCCGCGCCCTCGGCGGTCAGCGCCTGCGCCTGCATGCGCGCCTTGGCGGCGAGCAGCGCCGCCTGCTCCAGCTCCTGCAGCTTGCCGAGCTCCTGGTGGACGCGGCTGAGCGCGTCGAGCGCGTCGCGCCGCTCGCGGTCGAGCCGCTGGGCGAGCTCGAGCGTCGCGGTCGCGCGGGCGAGGTCCTCCTTGCGCTGCTCGGGGGTCTGGCCGGGCTGCCCCTCGATCCACAGCGTCCCCTCGGTCACGAGCGCGTCCACGACCTTGCGCGTGAGCGCGGGCAGGGCGGGGTGCTCGGGGGCGGCGCGCTGGGCGATGTGCAGCTCGGCGCCCGCCTCGCTCAGCCGGCCCGCCGCGAACACGGCCTCGACCTTCTCGATGATCGCGTTCGCCTTCAGAAAGGCGCGGTGGGCGCGCGCCTCCTCGCGCCACTCCTGCAGGCGCTCCTTGGTGACCCACACCACGCCGTGGGCGTGGTCCACCAGCTTCTGCGCCAGCTCGGGCGGGAGCGGGTCGGTGATGTCGTCGTCGAGCTGGAGCAGGTCGCCCTGGCGGGCGAGGTCGGCCGCGGCGCCGAACTTCTCGGTCGCCTCGTCGTAGTCGTGGCTCGCGAACCGCTCCCAGCCGAGGCGCGCGCCGGCGAGCACCTGCTGGCGGTGGGAGCGCTCGTTCCACAGCAGCGTGCCCACCCAGCCCCCGAGCGACAGCGCGACCAGCGAGGCCGTGGCGAGCACGCCCACCGCCTTGCGGCGGTTGCGCGCCGCCCACTTGCTCGCGCGATAGAACAGGGTCGCGCGCCGGGCGCGGATCGGCAGCCCCTCGAGGAAGCGCTCCACGTCCTGCTTGAGCTCGAGCGCCGACTGGTAGCGCTCGTCGCGGTCCTTCTCCAGCGCCTTGAGGCAGATCGCGTCCAGCTCCCAGGGCAGCTCGGTGCGGTTGAGGCTGGGGGGGCGCGGCTCCTCGAAGTGGATCTGGTGCAGCAGCTCGCGGACCCCGCCCCGGAACGGCGTCTCGCCGCAGGCGATCTCGTAGAGGATCGAGCCCAGGGCGTACACGTCGCTCCGCACGTCGACGTCGTGGGTGCGCCCGGCCGCCTGCTCGGGCGGCATGTAGCGCAGCGTCCCCAGGATGTCGCCCTCGGTCGTGAGCGCGCCCGCGGCCGAGTCCTCGGCCTCCTCCTGGTCGAGCCGCTTGGCGATCCCGAAGTCGAGGATCCGCGGGCTCCCCTGCTCGTCGACGATGATGTTGTCGGGCTTGAGGTCGCGGTGGATCACGCCGCGCGAGTGCGCGTGGTGGACGCCGTCGCACACCCGGCAGAACAGGTGGAGCAGGTCGCGCAGGTCGCCGCGCCCGCGGGCGTGCACGTTGAGCGGCGCGCCGCGCACGTACTCCATGGTGAGGAAGTAGGTGCCGTCGTGCTCGCCGGCGTCCAGGATCGGGACGATGTTGGGGTGCTGCAGCGCGCCGGCGGCCTCGGCCTCGCGCAGGAAGCGCCGGCGCTCGTCGTCGGAGGCGAGCGTGCCGGCGACGAGCACCTTGAGCGCGACCTCGCGCTTGAGCCCGAGGTGCCGGGCGCGGTACACGATCCCCATCCCGCCGCGGCCGAGCTCCTCCTCGACGAGGTAGTGGTGGAACTGCTCCCGCGGCGCCAGCGAGCGCTCGCGCCCGAGCGTGCCCTCGCCGGCGATCGTCTGCTCGTCGGAGAGGTCGAGCCAGAAGCGGACGTGGGCCAGGGCGCGGGTGTCGACCCCCTCGACGTCCTCCGCGAGCGGGCCGGCCACGGCCTCGACCTCGCTCAGCGGGGGGCGCGCGGCGGGGTCGCGCGACAGGAGGGCCGTCACGAGCGCCGCCAGCGGCGCGGGGGTCTCGGGGGCGAGGGCGAGCAGGTCGGGCGGGCTCCCCTGAGTCACCGCCTCGAGCACCGCGCGCCCGTCACGCCCCTCGAACGGCGCGCGCCCGGTGAGCAGGAAGAACGCGGTCGCGCCCAGGCCGTAGCGGTCGCCGGCGGCGGTCCAGGGCTCGCCGGCCGCCGCCTCGGGCGCCATGTAGGCGGGGGTCCCGAGCACCGCGTCCTTGGCGGTGAGGCGGACCGAGACGTCCGCCGCGAGCGCGATCCCGAAGTCGATCAGCTTGACCTGCCCGGCCGGCGTCACGAGCACGTTGCTCGGGTTGACGTCGCGGTGGAGCACCTGCTCGGCGTGCGCCGCGCCCAGGGCCTTGGCGGCGCGGTCGAGCACGAACGCCACCTCGGCCGGGGCGAGCCGGCCGCCCGAGTGGTGCTCGAGCAGCGCGGTCAGGTCCCAGCCCTTGACCAGCTCGAGGACCAGGTAGGGGCGGCCCGTCGGCTCGTCCACACCGCTGCCGAGGACGCGCACCACGTTGGGGTGGTCGAGGCGCTGCACGGTGCGTCCCTCGCGCTCGAAGCGGCGGCGGGCCTCGGCGTCGCCGACCGGCGCGCCGAGGAGCTTGAGCGCCACCTGCACCGTCCCGCCCTGGGAGCCGACCGCGGTCCCGGGCCCCTCCGCCAGGTAGACGTTCCCCATGCCGCCCCCGCCCAGGCGCTGGCGCAGGGTGTAGGGGCCGACCTGGCGCGCGCCCTCGCGCGGGCCGCTCAGGCGCGGGCCGCCGTTGCCGCCGGCGAGCGTGGCCCCGCCCTCGAGCGCGAGCAGCGCCCCGTCGCAGCGCGGGCAGCGCGCCTGCGCCGCGAAGTCGACCAGGGGGGCGGGCAGCTCGAACCGCTCGGCGCAGCGCCCCTCGCAGGCCAGCGGGCGGAGCGGGGCGTCGAGCACGGCCGCGACCTCGGCGGTCGAGAGCGCGCCGTCCTCCAGCAACGCCTCGAACAGGGTCACCCCCGCCGCGCGCGCGCGCGCGGCGGCGACCTGCTCGGCCGAGGCGCCGCCGCGAACCGGCGCCCAGCGCGCGAACGCCTCGTCCAGCAGCCAGACCTGCGCCTCGGCCGCCGAGGCGACCCGCGGCGCCTCGGACGCGCTCGCGCCGTTGCCGTTCGCGGCGGCGGCGGTCGACGGGCCCCCCTCGCTCATACCCCTACCTTGCCTCCTTGGCGGCCCGGGCGGTAGGGGTCCCAGGGTCCCTCAGCAGATCCCTGACCCCGAGCCTCGTGCCTGTCCGCCCGGGGCGTATGCTGCTCCGGAGCCCGCGGCCCCCGGGTTGGCACGGCCGCCCCGGGGGCCCTAGCATGGAGGCGAGGAGGGGGCGATGCGGCGGATGCGCGGCCCGACCAGGCACATCTTCGTGACCGGCGGGGTGGTCTCGTCTCTCGGCAAGGGCCTGACCGCCGCCTCGATCGGGATGCTCCTCGAGCACCGCGGCCTCAAGGTCGCGATGCAGAAGATCGACCCGTACATCAACGTCGACCCCGGGACCATGTCGCCGTATCAGCACGGCGAGGTCTACGTGCTCGACGACGGCACCGAGACCGACCTCGACCTCGGCCACTACCATCGCTTCACGCACTCGCCGCTGACGCGCAACAGCAACTTCACCACCGGGCGGGTCTACCACGACGTGATCCGCAAGGAGCGCCGCGGCGACTACCTCGGCAAGACGGTGCAGGTGGTGCCGCACATCACCGACGAGATCAAGGCGCGGATCCGCGCCCTCTCGGCCGAGGCCGACGTGGTGATCTCCGAGGTGGGCGGGACCGTCGGCGACATCGAGTCGCTGCCGTTCCTCGAGGCGATCCGCCAGCTCACCTGGGAGATGGGCCGCGGTAACTGCCTGTGCATTCACCTGACCCTGCTCCCCTACCTCAAGGCCTCGGGCGAGCTCAAGACCAAGCCGACCCAGCACTCGGTCGGCAAGCTGCGCGAGATCGGGATCCAGCCCGACCTCCTGATCTGCCGCGCCGAGCGCGACGTGCCCGAGGAGACGCGGCTCAAGATCGCGCGCTTCTGCAACGTGGACGAGCGGGCCACGTTCATCGAGAAGGACGTCGACTACTCGATCTACGAGATCCCGCTGGTGCTGCGCGATCAGGGGCTCGACCGGGTGATCCTGAGCATGCTCGACATCGACTCGCGCGGCTCGGACTTCACCGAGTGGGAGAACGTGGTCGAGGCGATCAAGTTCCCCACCCAGGAGGTGGAGGTCGCCGTCGTCGGCAAGTACATCGAGCTGCAGGACGCCTACAAGTCGAAGTACGAGGCGCTGACCCACGGCGGGGTGGCGAACCGCTGCCGCGTGAAGGTGCGGCGGATCAGCGCCGAGGCGATCGAGGAGCAGGGGCTCGGGCTGCTCGAGGGCGTGTCGGGCGTGCTGGTGGCCTCGGGCTTCGGCGACCGGGGGATCGAGGGCAAGGTCGCGGCGACCCGCTGGGCGCGCGAGCAGCGCGTCCCGTTCTTCGGGATCTGCCTGGGCATGCAGGTCGCCTGCATGGAGATCGCGCGCCACATCCTCGGCCGCCCGCAGGCCCATTCCACCGAGTTCGTGCCCGACGCGGTCGACCCGGTGATCGACCTCATGCCCGACCAGGCGGGCGTGACCGACAAGGGCGGCACCATGCGCCTGGGCGCCTACCCCTGCGCGCTCAAGAGCGGCTCGATCGCGTATCGGCTCTACGGCAAGACCGAGATCTCCGAGCGCCACCGCCACCGCTACGAGTTCAACAACGCCTACCGCCGCCTGTTCGAGGAGGCGGGCGTGGTGTTCTCGGGCCTCTCCCCCGACGGCCGCCTGGTGGAGATCATCGAGCTCAAGGGGCACCCCTTCTTCGTGGGCGTGCAGTTCCACCCCGAGTTCAAGTCGCGCCCGGTCCCGGCCCACCCCCTGTTCGCCGGCTTCGTGGCCGCCGCGCTCCAGTTCCAGGACCAGCGCAGCGCCCCGCTGTACGCGGGCTCGCGGTAGCGC
>CAZMSZ010000233.1:0-3782 GCA_964569055.1 uncultured Planctomycetota bacterium
GCTCGGCGAGGCCCTCCCGGTGTGGGAGCCGGCGCGGATCAGCTACTACTACTGGTACTACGGCAGCTACGCCCAGTTCCACGCGGGCGGACGCCGCTGGGACGCCTGGAACGAGGCGATCCTGGCCGCGCTGCGGGGGACCCAGCGGACCGACGGCTGCGCGGACGGCTCGTGGGACGGGGTGGGCGAGTGGTGCCTGGCGGGGGGGCGGGTCTACGCCACCGCCATGAGCGCCCTGACCCTGCAGGTGGTCTACCGCTACGCCAAGGGCGAGAGCGCCCTGGCCGGGGCCGACACGCCCCGATAATGATGAGGCCTCCGGTTGACGCTCGCCAGGCGGAGGAGTAGTGTCTCCCTGACCTTACGCCCCCTCGGGGGCGTCCCCGCGGGCCGAGGACTCGGATGGACCCAGACCTCAAGCGAGAAGTCCTCGACGTCCGCAAGGCCATCGAGCGGAACACCTCGAAGGTCAGCCTGCGCGACCTCGAGAAGAAGGGGTTCCGGCAGGTCAAGGTCCTCCGCGCCGGCGACATCAACCAGCTCATCTTCAAGGCGGTCCAGAACGTCCTCGCCAAGGCCCCGCGCGGCGCGGGGATGTCGGACGCCGAGCGCCAGCAGATCATGGCCGAGGCGAAGGCGGAGCTCGACCGCCAGCTCGCCGAGAAGCAGGCCTTGATGCAGCAGGCCGCGCAGGTGCAGCAGGCGCACCAGAACCTCGAGCAGAAGCTCGCCGAGGTGAACGGCCAGCTCCAGCGGGAGAAGCAGGCGTTCCTGGCCGAGAAGGCCGCCTTCGACCGCGACAAGCAGGCGCTCATGGAGCGCGCCGTCGAGGGGCAGAAGTCGGCGGCCGCCAACTACGACGCGCAGCTGCGCGACCTGCGCGAGCGGCTCGCCAAGGCCGAGGCGCGCGCCGACGCGGCGTCGGGCGCCGTCCCGCGCGAGGAGCACGAGCGGCTGCGGCAGGAGCTCGCGCGCGCCGAGGCGCGGGCCGAGGCGGCCGAGGGCAAGGCGGCGCAGGCCGCGGACGCGGTGCCGCGCGAGGAGCACGAGCAGCTGCGCAAGCGGTTCAACGTGCAGATCGACGACCTGACCGAGGACGTCGAGCGCTACCGCAAGAAGGCGCGCGAGGCCGAGGAGCGCGCGGCGGAGGAGCTGCAGGCGGCCAAGCGGCGGGCCGCCGAGGCCACCGAGGAGGCCGAGCGCCTCGAGCGCGAGGTCGCGCGGCTCAAGGCGGAGCTCGAGGAGGCGGGCGCGAAGAGCGGCGGCGGCGGCGCGAGCGACGCCGAGCTGCAGCGCATGCGCCTCGAGTTCGAGCAGCGCCAGGCCCGCATGCAGGAGATGATGACCGGGATCGCCAACACGCTGATGGAGGCCCGCACCATGACCGCGGCCCCGGCGGCGGCGCCCGACCTCACGCAGCAGCTCAAGGCGCTCCAGCAGAACCTGTCCGACGTGGTCCGCAAGGCGGCCGGCCGCGGCGGCCGGGGCGAGGACCTCGGGCTCGACCTCACCGCCGAGCAGGCGGCGGCGCTGTTCGCCAACATGGACGAAGGCGCCCAGATGGAGTCCAACATCAAGGACGTGAAGCTCAAGGAGCAGAGCGCCGCGGGCGTCAAGGACAAGCTCGCGAAGCTGCGCAACCTCCGCAAGAAGTAGGCGCCCCGCCCGCTTCAAGACCATTCGTCCCGAAGAAGGAAGGCAATGAGCGACAAGCCCAGCATCGACTTCGGCGTGGCCGGCGCGCCCCGCGCGACCGCGGGACCGCGGCTCCGGCCCGGGAAGGGCCTCGACGTCGGCACCGCGAACCTCCTGTCCGCCGTGCAGGACTACGAGGGCAACGTCATCATCAAGGTGCAGCGGAACGCGTTCATCGACATCGAGCAGAACGACTTCACCCGCAACATGCTCACCAAGATGGACGTTCAGTACGTCATCCTGAACAACAAGATGATCGTGATCGGCGACCCGGCGTTCGACCTCGCGAACATCTACAACCGCGAGACCCGGCGCCCGATGGCCGACGGCATGCTCAGCCCCAAGGAGGCCGACGCGCTGCCGATCGAGAAGCTCCTGATCGACCGCCTGCTCGGGCCGCCCAAGGTCGCCAACGAGGTCGTGTACTACTCGGTGCCCGCCGACCCGATCGACTTCGAGATGAACGTCGTCTACCACAAGGGCATCTTCAACGACCTGCTGCGCAAGCTCGGCTACAACCCCAAGGACATCCTCGAGGGGCACTGCATCGTCTTCTCCGAGCTCGACGAGGACGACTTCACCGGGATCGGGATCTCGTGCGGCGGCGGCATGTTCAACATCTGCGTCGCCTACAAGACGCTGCCCGCGCTCAGCTTCTCGACGGCGCGCGGCGGCGACTGGATCGACCGCAACGTGGCCAAGGTGCTCGGGATCAAGGCGTCGCGCGCGACCGCGCTCAAGGAGAAGGGCGTCGACCTGCGCAACCCGCGCACGCGCGAGGAGCAGGCGATCGACCTCTACTACCGCGAGCTGATCCGCTACACGCTGACCGAGATCAAGAACCGGTTCGAGTCGTCGGAGGACATGCCGAACTTCCCCGACCCGGTCGACATCGTGTTCGCCGGCGGGACCAGCAAGATCGGCGGGTTCATCGACGTCGTGCGCGACGAGTTCAGCCGCATGCAGTTCCCGATCCCCGTCAAGGAGATCCGGCGCGCGGACGACCCGCTGACCTCCTGCGCCCGGGGCGCCCTGGTGGCCGCGGCCGCCGACGAGGACAACCCCGAGGAGTAGCGTCCTGCCCGGTCGCGAGCCCTGCGAGCGCCGTCCGCCCCGCCTCCGCGGCGAGGGCAGGCGGCGCTCGCGATCGTACGGCGCGCTGGCCGCGCTCGCCGCGGCCGCGCTCCTGCTCGCGCCCGCCCCCGCCGGCGCGCAGCGGCTCCCCGAGCCGGCGCCCGGCTACGCCCTGCGCGACGCGGGCGGGCTGACCGTCGAGCACGCCCCCGACGCCGAGGCGAACGCGCGCCGGCTCGGCGCGCTGTTCGAGCGGGCGCGCGCGCAGGTCGAGGAGACCCTGGGCCTGCCGCTGCCCGCGCGCCCGCACGCGGTGCTGGCCGCGACCGACCCCGAGTTCGCGCGGCGCTACGCCGAGCTCGCCGGCCGCCCGCCGGATGGCCCGCACGTGCTGGCGGTCGCCTTCCGCGGCCGCCCCCTGGTGATCGTGCGCGAGCGCGGCCTCGACGAGGGCGGCGCCTCGGGCCTGCTGCCCACGCTCGCCCACGAGCTGGCGCACCTCGCCCTGTTCCCGCTCGAGGAGCGGCGCGGGGCGCGCCTCCCCTTGTGGCTCCACGAGGGCCTGGCCGAGGTGGCCGCCGGCCGCCGCCCGACCTACGAGGAGCAGGCCGCGTTCGAGGGCTGGGCCCGCTTCGGCACCATGCCGCGGCTCGAGGAGCTCGCCGAGCGCTTCCCCGCCCACGGGACCGGCTCGGCCCGCGGCTACACCGTCGCCATGGGCTTCGTGAGCTGGCTCGCCGAGCGCCGCCCGCTGCCCGAGCTGGTGGCGGCCCTGGGGCGGCACGCCGACGTGGACGCCGCGTTCCGCGAGGTGTTCGGCCAGGACGCGGCCGACCTCGAGCTGGAGTGGCTGGTCGAGCTGAGCGAGCAGCACGGCTGGCTGCGCGGCCTCCTGCTCTCGTTCGAGCCCTGGGCCGTGATCGGCGTCCTCGCCCTCCTGGCCGCGATCCGCCACTGGCTCCGCCGCCGCCAGCTCATGCGCGAGCTCGAGGAGCAGGACGCGCGGGAGGAGG
>CAZMSZ010000233.1:3882-10528 GCA_964569055.1 uncultured Planctomycetota bacterium
CCCACCACGTCCTCGCGGCCGTCCTCGAAGCGGATCCAGCACTTGGTGCCGCCGTCGTAGTCGGGGGCCTCGAGCAGCAGGCGCGCGGGCTCGCCGGCGACCTGGCAGGGCGCATCGGTCAGCGGGGCGAGCGGTTCGCCGCGCCAGGCGCGCACGAACGGGTTGTGCTCCCACTCCGCCGCGAGCGTGGTCGGGTCGGTGTGGCCGGGGTGGACCTCGAGCTCGTGCGGCAGGGCGAACAGCACCTCCATGATCGAGCGGCGCAGCTCGGCGAAGGTGCCGTGGCCCGGGCCGCGGGTCCCGCCCACGCTCCCCTTGAACAGGGTGTCGCCCGTGAACACGCGCTCCTCGTTGACCACGAACGCGAGCTGCCCGCGGGTGTGACCCGGAATGTGGATCGCCCGCACGCGCAGCTCGCCCGCCTCGAGCGCGAAGCCGTCCGAGACCTCATGGTCGAGGCCGCTCCCGAACAGCTCCGCCTCGTCGACGTGCGCGTAGGTCGTGAGGCCGAGCTCGGCGCGCAGCTCGCGCGTGTAGGCGGTGTGGTCGACGTGGTGGTGGGTCAACAGCGCGTGGCGCACCGTCAGGGCGAGGTCGCGGACCTGCTGGAGGATCGGCTCGATCGGCGCGCCGGCGTCGATCAACACCCCCTGGCCGCCGGGGCGGTCGGCCACCAGCCAGGTGTTGCTGAGCCAGTCGGGGTCCATGCTCTTGAACACGATCACGTGGCCTCCACGGCGCGGCGGTTCTGGCGGGCGAAGCGCACGAACCCCGCCGCCTGCGCCTGCAGGCGCTCGTGCAGGTCGAGGTGCAGCAGGCGCCCGTCGGGGCCGAGCACCTCGGTCACGTTGGGCAGGAACACCCGCTGCGAGTAGAGGTGCGCGTGGCGGTACTGGAACACCATCTGGAGCTGCTCGACCGCGCGCAGCCCGCCCCAGGTGCCCGAGGCCACGCCGACGAACGCGCACGGCAGCCCGGCCAGGCTGCGCGGGAAGGCGAGCATGTCCACGAAGTACTTCAGGACGCCCGGGAACGAGCCGTTGTACTCGGGCACCACCACCAGCAGCCCCTCGCAGCCGTCGATCGCCGCCTGGAACGGCCCGAACGCGGCGGGCTTGGCGGCGTAGGCCTCGGGCCGGAACAGCTCGGGCGGGAGCTCGGCGAGGTCGAGCAGGCGCGCCTCGGCGCCCGCCTCGCGCAGCAGGTCGACCATGAGCCGCGCGACCTGCAGGGAGTAGGCGCCGGGGCGGTTGGTCCCCGAGATCACCAGGAGCACGCGTGGCCTCTCGACATGGGCGCCCTCACCGTCTCGTAGGATACGCCGGCGAGGGCGTGGCGCGAGCCACCGCGCCAGCTCGAGGAGCGCGGCCAAGCAGGCGACGTGAACGACGCGATCGAGGTCGACGGCTCGGAGGGGGAGGGCGGCGGGCAGGTGCTGCGCACCTCGCTGGCGCTGTCGCTCGTCACGCGCCGTCCGCTGCGGCTGGTGCGGATCCGCGCGCGCCGCTCCAAGCCGGGGCTGCGGGCGCAGCACCTCGCCTGCGTGCGGGCGGCGGCGGCCGTCGGCTGCGCCGAGGTCGAGGGGGACGCGCTCGGCTCGCAGCAGCTCACCTTCGCGCCGCAAGAGCTGGTCGCGAGCGACCTCGCCCTGGACGTGGGCACGGCGGGCAGCACCAGCCTGGTGCTGCAGACGGTGCTCCCTGCGCTGGTCCACGCGCCCGGCCCCTCGACGCTGCGGCTGCGCGGCGGCACGCACAACCCGCTGGCCCCGCCGTTCGAGTTCCTGACCCGCTGCTACTTCCCGCTGCTGGCGCGCATGGGCCCGCAGGTCGAGGCCACGCTCGACCGGCCCGGCTTCTATCCGGCGGGCGGGGGCAAGGTGCGCTACCGGATCGAGCCCGCGCCGCTGCGCCCGCTCGAGCTGCTCGAGCGCGGGGAGCTGAAGGCCCGGCGCGCCGAGGCGCTGTTGGCGAACCTCCCCGAGGGGATCGCCGAGCGCGAGCTGGCCGTGGTCGCGGAGCGGCTCGGCTGGCGCGAGCGCGAGCTGGCGCGGGTCGCGGCGGGCGGCGCGAAGGGGCCCGGCAACGCGCTCCTGCTCACGCTCGAGCACGAGCACTTGACCGAGGTGATCAGCGCGTTCGGCGAGAAGGGGAAGCGCGCCGAGCGGGTGGCGGAGGAGGCGGCGGCCGAGGCGCAGGCCTACCTCGCCAGCGGGGCGCCGGTCGGCGAGCACCTCGCCGATCAGCTCCTCCTGTTGCTCGCCCTGGCGGGCGGCGGTCGGTTCCGCACCCTCGCGCCGAGCGGCCACACCCTCACGCAGGCGGCGCTGATCCCGCGCTTCTTGCCGGTCGAGGTCGCGATCGAGCCGCTGGGCCAGGCGGTGCACGAGGTCCGGGTGAGCCGCCGGTGAGCGGGACGCTGCTCCTGTTCGCGCCCGGGGCCGGGGCGCCGAGCACGTCGCCCTGGATGCGGGCCTGGGCGGCGCGCCTGGCCACGCTCGGGGAGGTGGTCGCGCTCGACTACGACTACATGAAGGCCGGCAAGAAGCCGCCCGACCGGCTGCCGCGCCTGATCGAGGCGCACCGGACCGCGCTGGCCGAGGCGCGCGCGGGGCACCCCGAGCGCGGGCGTGTGGTGCTGTGCGGCAAGTCCATGGGCTCGCGGGTCGGCTGCCACCTCGCGCTCGAGGAGCCGGTGGCGGGGCTGGTGTGCCTGGGCTACCCGCTCGTCGGCGTCGGCAAGCGGGCGCCCGTGCGCGACGAGGTGCTGCTCGCGCTCGAGACCCCCGTCCTGTTCGTGCAGGGGACGCGCGACCGCCTCTGCCCGCTCGACCGGCTGGAGCAGGTGCGCCGGCGCATGCGGGCCCGCTCGACCCTCCACGTCGTCGAAGACGGCGACCACTCGCTCGAGATCACCCGGCGCGGGGCCCGCGCTCGCGGCACCACCCAACAGGCGTCCGACGACGCCGTCCTGGCGGCGATCGCGGCCTTCCTCGCCAGCCTCCCCTGAGAGAGGTGTTTCTGCTTCATTTCAGTTTCTCGCGTTTGGCTCGTTTCCGTTTCGTGCACCCGACGGCTGTCAGCCCTTTAGTGACTTACACCGGGGCCTCTCTTTGCAATTGCTTTTCGTCAAGCCCGCGAGGAGACGCTCAGTGAACCGCCCGAATCTGCTCCTAGGCCCGATCATGGCGCTGATGCTCGCCTTTCCTATCGCCGCTCATGCCGGGGCCGCGGGCGCCGTCCTGATGGTCGAGGACGAGGGCTGGCCCGGCAGCGCGGAGACCGAGCGCCTGGGCGTGCTCCTCTACGGGCGGATCCTCTCGTCGGGCCCCTACTCGGAGATCCGCGTGGTGAAGGGGCGCGAGGGCGGGCAGCGGCGCCTCGCGGCCGCGATCCGCGCGTCCGCCAGCAAGCACCGCCTGGTCGACGTGTTCCTGACGGTGCACACCACCACGCGCGACCCCGCGACCTGGGCGAACCTCGTGGGGCCCGAGGCCGCCCGCAAGCTGCGCCTGGTCTACTCCACCGCCTGCTTCGGCGCCGAGGAGGAGCGGCGCGCCTGGGAGGCCCTCGGCGCGCAGACCGTGATCACGCACGTCGGGGTCAACAACCCGCTGATCGCCTTCCCCTACTTCCTCTCGTCCTGGCTGCGGGGCGCCCCGGTCGGGAGGACGGTCGCCGAGGGCTACCGCGAGACGCGCGCGATCTCGACCTACGTGCTGTCGCTCCCCATGATCGCGCCCTACGGCCTGGGCGGCCTCGAGGGCTACGGCGATCCGATCGAGGGCAGCCGCCCCGTCGTGTCGGGCAACCACGACCTCCGGATCACCGACGGGCTCGCGCGCTCCCTCCCCGCGCTGCCGCGCGCCCTCCACTACTCGCGCCAGGACGGCGGCCCGCTGGGCCTGGTCCTGCGCGCCCTGGCCGGGAAGTACGCGATCGAGCGCGGCTCGATCTCCACCCTGCTCTCGCGCCTGGAGCTGGGCGCGCTGCCGATCCCCGCGGCCGAGCTCGACAAGGCGAAGCGCCTCTCGGTGCAGTGGGAGGAGCGCCAGGCCATGGACGGGACCTGGCGCACCGGCCGCGCCGAGCTGAAGCTCGAGCTGCGCGACAAGATCACGGTCCCGCTCGACGACGGGTTCAAGCTCAAGGTCAGCAAGACGGTCACGGTGCGGCCCGGCGTGTTCGACATGCGGGCGCAGACCCTGGCGCTCCACGTGTCGGGCCTGTGGGTCACCAAGGGGCTGCTCAAGATCGCGCTCTCGAAGCTGACCGTGAAGCCCGACCCCAAGGGCCCCGGCTACGCGGTCAAGGCGAACGCCGGCCTGTTCGGGATCATTCCGGTGTGGAAGACGCTCTCGATCGGCGGGCGCCGCCCGGCGGCCGACGACGACCGCGGACCGATCTTCCTCGCGCCCCACGAGGGCTTGGTCGACCGGCTCGAGCGGGTGGCGCGCTAGATTTAGCCGGCCGGCGCGCGAATCAGGGGACGTGCTCCGCGAAGAACTCCGCGAGGTCCAGCCCCGTCAGCGCCTCGGCCAGCTCGCGGAACCCGCGCGTGGTCACGGCCAGGCGAGCCTCGCTCAGCGCGCGCACCAGCTTGTCGAGCCCGTGGGCCCCGCCGCTGCGGGCCCGCAGCTCGCGGTCGAGCGCGTGGAGCGTGACGGCGGCGCGGGCGGTGATCGCGCCGTGGGCGTTCGGGACGCGCAGGTGGCGGGCGGCCCGGCCGCGCCGGTCGAGCCCGGCCAGGGCGGCGCCGAGCTCGGCGGCGGTGAGCAGGCCGGCGCGGCGCTGGGCCTCGAGCGAGTACAGCTCCGCCAACCCCTCGGTCACCCAGTCGCCGTCGTGCCCCGAGCAGGCGCCGGTGAGCACGTGGAACAGCTCGTGGAGCGGGGGGCTGGTCCCGTCCTGCTCGCGCAGCGGGCGGTCGGCGTGGAGGTAGAGCGAGCCGGGGCCCGACAGGCCGCCGCGCCACATGGGGTCGGGGGCGCGCACGATCAGCACCCGCGGCGCGAAGGCGCGGGTCGCCTCGCGCAGGGGCGGGAGGGTCTGGCGGAGGAAGCGGAGCAGGTCGGCCGCGGCGGGGTCCGCCCCGACGGGGCTCGCGATCGTGACGGCGACCCCGGCGATCACCTCGCGCCGCCGGTCGAGCACGCCGGCGAGCAGCCAGCCGGTGGGGCGCGCGAACACGTGCTCGCTCTCGACCTGCCAGGTCCCGTCGCGCCTGCGTGGATACGGCGTCACCGCCTGCCAGCCCGGCGGCAGCGCGAGCCGGAGCCGGGTGCGGGAGCGAGCTCCGACGCGGGCGCGCACGCGCGCGGGCGGCACGAGGTCGTCGCCGCGCAGCAGCGCGTAGTCCTCGCCGCAGAACGCGTCGTAGCGCCCCTGCCCGTCGGGCCGCAGGTGGTCGATCCGGAGCTGGTAGCGCAGCCGGCCGCCGCTAGCCGGGGGACGCCACAGCACCACGTCCGCGCCCAGCCGCTCGAGCTTCCCCTCGGCGCGGAACCCGGCGTAGCGGCTGGGGTCGGGCAAGCGGAACCGGAACCACTCCACCCCCGAGCCCGCGCCGATCGCGAGCTCGACGGCCGCGGTCCCGCTGGCGCGGTCGAGCGCGGCGGTCACGTCGAGCGGGTAGGGCCGCTCCGGCGCGGCGAGGAGCGGTGAGGCGAGGGCGGCCCAGATCAGCGTGGCCAGCGCGAACGGTCCGGCGAGCGTTCGTGAGGTCATGCGCTCCGCGGTGGGGTGCGAGTTCTGCGGCGAGCCCGCGCGACGGCGCGCGGGGCGGCACTCTAACGCGCGACCGTGCGACCGAGGTACTCGTGTTCACCGCGCGAGGCGCGCTTCGGACGCGGTCCAGGTCACTCGCCTGGGCGGTCGGTGAGCGGGGTCAGCGACAGCGCGTCCTCCAGCAGCCAGCGCTCCTCGTCGAGCCAGCGGGGGTCGATCACGACGGTGTAGAGGGAGCCCGCTGCGGGGGGCGAGCTCGAGGGTAGGCGTGGTCGACCCCGCTCTCGGTGAATCCAGAGCTCTCGGCCCGCGTGGGCGGCTGGCGAGACGACGCGCACCACGGTGACGTCGAACCAGCGGCAGCGCTCTCCGCAGGCGACCACCGCCACTGGAACGAAGCGCTCGACCTCGACGACCATGGCCGGGCGCAGCGGTGTGTCGGGCTCGGCCGAGGCGCGACGATCCGCTGGCTCGCGTCGAAGGTTCGCGTGCGCGGCGGCGCGGCCGGGCGGCGCACCCTGGGAGGCGCAACCCGCCGCGCACCCCAGCGCGAGGAGCGAGACCGGGAACGCTGCAGAGACCGTCCGCCGCATGCCTTCAGCGTACACGCGCGGCCGGTCGCGCAAACGCGCTTGGGGCCGGCCCCCTGGCCCGCCCCACCTGCGCCTGAACCTCGGCTACCCTGCGGCGTCCCCACTGACCCGGAGGTTCACATGCTCGCTCCGCGCCGCGCCGTGTCGCCGCTCGCGCTCGCCGTCCTGCTCGCGCTCCCGCCGCTGGCCGCGCGCGCTCAGGAGGCGCCCGAGGCGGGGGCGCAGGAGCCCACGATCGCCGTCGAGGGGGAGGTGAGCGCGGGGGACCTCGCGCGCGCGTGGGCCGAGCGGACGAACCTCACCGCGAGTGTGGACCCGCAGATCGAG
>CAZMSZ010000233.1:10628-11896 GCA_964569055.1 uncultured Planctomycetota bacterium
CGCTCGGTCACCCTCGAGGTCCGCGCGTACCTGCTGTCCAAGGCGGCCTGGCAGCCGCTGGCCAGCGCGGCCCCGGACGCGCAGCGTGAAGGGTTGCAGGCGCTCGCGGCCGAGGCGGACGCCGAGCTGCTCCAGGAGGCCACGCTGCCCAGCCGCGACGGCCGCTTCTACCTGCAGCACCGCGACGCGAGCCGCGAGCTCAAGATCGAGGCGGGCTGGGCGCGCGCGCCCGAGGGCGGCGGGCCCGTGGTCGTCACCCACGGCCTCGGTGACCTGCAGCTCACGATCTCGGCGCACCTCGCGCCCGACGACATCGCCCCGTTCGGGATGCTCGTGGCGCCGCTCGCCGCGCCGATCGAGGACGGCGCGGTGCGCGTGGCCGCGCTCTCCCTGGGGCAGGGCACCGAGACCAAGATCGTGGCGGTGACGATCCGCGCGACCGCCGCCGGGCGCTGAGCGCGAGGCCCGAGGGCTGGCGCCGATCGCGCCAGCCCTCGCGCGGCCTCAGCGGGTCTGCTTCTGCCCCTCGCGGAGCTGCTTGACCATCTCGAGGTGCGTCGAGACCGTCTGGCGCTGCTGCTCGAGCAGCTGACGCAGCTCGGGGTCGGTCACCGCCGGCAGGAGGTCCTCCTCGATCGTGCGGAGCGCGCGCTCGTGGAGCTTCTCCTGGTCGGAGAGGAACGTCTCGTCGACCTCCGCTCCCTCCTTCTGGCCGAGGTCGTCGATCATCTGCATCACGTCCTCGCTCAGCTGCTGCGCGTCGTCACCCTCGGTCGGGGTGATGTCGCGCGACTTCGCGGCGCGATCGAGCTCGGTCAGCGCGTCGCCGTGCTCCTGGATCATGCGCTCGGCGAACGACTTGGCGGCGGGGCCGGTGAGCCGATCCCGCGCAGCCGTGGCGTGGTCCACCTCGCCGCGGTTGATCATGCGCGCGAACCCGATCACCTCGGCCTCGGTCATCGCCTCCTCGCCGCCGACGCCGCCGCCTCGGTCGACCTCGCCGCTCTCACCGCCGCCGTCGAAAATGTCGCCGCCGCCCCACTCGTCGCAGCCTGCCGCGAGCAGCAGCGCAGGGAGCGTCAGCACCGCGGCCAGCCGAGCCAGCCCAGCACGCTTGGACACCGTCATGGTCCGTCTCCTCTCCGGGCGCTCTCCCGCCGCACGCGTCCTCCGGGCGACGCGAGCGCCGTCACGGGCCGCGCATGCAGGCGGCGTGCCTTCCCGATCCGGGCCTGCGCGCCGCGCGCGGCCGCCGACCAGGTGGACGA
>CAZMSZ010000234.1:0-4393 GCA_964569055.1 uncultured Planctomycetota bacterium
CTGGTTAGGGACGCATTCGTGCCGGCTGGGACCACGGCGCGAGACGCAATGGGCAAGTCTTGCCCACTCGGTCAGAGCGGCGAGGCGCTTCTCGGCGGGAAGGTATCCGCGCCCCCCTCGCTACCGCCCCAGCTCGCGACCCTCGAGGAGCGCGGCCGCGAGGGCCAGCGCGAACAGCGTGTACAGCGCGGCGTACAGCGCGACCTCTCCCACGTAGCCCGGCGGGACGGTCGCCCCGCCGTAGGCGGCGTCGGCGACCCAGAACAGCTGGAGGTCGGGGAGGAGCGCGGCCAGGGGCGCGAGCAGCTCGAAGCTCGCGGCCAAGGGGCGGGCGACGCTCGCCGCGAGGAACGCGGCCAAAGTCGCGCCGGCGGCGCCGCCGGGGCCGAGGCGCGTCGCGAGCGCCAGGCCCAGCGCCGCGAACGGCGCGGCGGCCAGGAGCGCCAACAGCGCGGCCGCGAGCGCCACCGGCTCCGCCAGGTGGGCGGCCGCGCGCAGGGCGCCGTCGGGGCCGAGGAACCGGCTCGCCACGTGGGCGAGCGGGAACAGGGCCGTGGCCGCGGCCAGCGCGGCCGGCTGGAAGGCGCGCCGGGCGAGGCTGGCGCGCAGCCCCCAGGCGAGCGCGCCGGCGAGGGCCGCCAGCCCGGGGAGCGCCACCCCGAGGTGGAGGCGGTCGGGCCCGTTCTCGCTCGCCCACTGCAGCGTCAGCCCGAGCAAGAGCGCGCCCTGCGCGAGCGCGACCAGCCCGCCCAGGAGGCTCCCGGCGCACCAGGTCAGCGCGCTGACGGGATGCGTCAGGACCAGCGCCGCGGTCCCGTCCTCGACCTTCTCCGCCGCGCCGCCGGCGGCGGCCGCGGCCGCCAGGAACACGCAGGCGAACAGCATGGCCGAGGCCCCGAGGTCGAGCACCAGCGCCTCGGCGCGGCCGAGCGAGAACACCGCGAACATGGGCGAGGTCGCGACCAGGGCCAGGCCCGCCGCGAGCACCACCCCGTAGACCGGCTGACGGGTGAGGTCGAGCGCGTTGGTGCGCGCCAGCGCGGCGACCTGCCCGGCCGCCCCAGCGAGGCTGCTCCTTGGGGCGCTCATTCGGCGCGCCCCCGCGGGGGCGGCAGCCCGAGCTCGGGGGGCGGCGTCGTGAGCTGCTCGAGCGTCACTCCGGGGACCCGCTCGGCCAGCATGCCCCGGAGCCCCGGCTCCAGCCCCTGCGCCGCCCGGTAGAGCGCGCGGGCGCGCAGCGCGTCGTAGGGGAGCGCGAGCCGCGCGCGCGCGCTGGGGTCGTCGCGGCCGAGCCGCGCGATCGTGCGCTCCCAGCGCGCCTGGCTGGCGCGCGCCAGCGCGGCGAGCGACTCGTAGCGCGCCTCCTCGCCGAGCGCCAGGTAGCGGAAGGCGCGGGTCCAGGTCCCCTCCAGCACCTGCGCCATGCCGTCGCGCGTCTCGAACGTGCCGGCGTCCGTGAACCGGCGGGCCATGAGCGTCACCAGCAGCCCGTCGTAGGGGAGCGCGAACGTGGTGTTGCCGGGGTAGGCCTGACGCGCGCGCGCCAGCAGCGCGCGCGCGTCGGTCTCGCGGCCGTACTCGGCCAGGAGCTGGATCGCCTCGGCCAGGAAGTCCTCGCGCGCCGAGAGCTGGTTATTGAGGAACTGCATGGCGGCGGAGAGGTCCCGCAGCTCCGCCCCGTCCTCGGGCGCGGTGTGCCCGTGGCCGTCGTCCTCGGGGACCGGGGCCGGCGTCGGCGCCGCGTGCTCCTCGCCGCGCGCGGCCTCGAGGCGGGTCACGGTCTCGCCGGCCAGGCGGATCGTCTCGCGGTAGCGCGCGTCGAGCGGCCCGATCAGCTCGAGCTTGGGCGCCAGGAACAGCTCGCCGCTGGGCAGGAACACCACCCGCCCCCGGCGGAGCGCGTTCTTGAGCGCCAGCATGGCCGTCCGCTCCAGCCGGAACCGCTCGCGCTCCTCCCCGCGCGCCGCGGCGACCTCCGCCCCGCGCGCGGCCCAGTACAGCGCGTGCGCCTCGCAGCTCCGCCAGTCGAGCGGGCCCCAGGCGCGGTCGACGGCCAGCATGGCCACGGGGTCCAGCCGATACACGTCGCTGGCCACCTCGAGCCGGGTCGAGAGGAGCAGGCGCCTCCAGGGCTCGCTCCCGCGGGCGCGCTCGAACAGGGCGGCGGCGGCCGGCTCGGGCGGGCTCGCCCCGGCGGCCAGCGCGCGCTCGGCCTCCAGCAGCAGGCGCGGCGAGCCGTAGCCCAGCGCCTCCAGCTCGGCGGCCAGCGCGTCCACGGCCGGGTCCTGCGCCCGCAGCACCGCCAGCCGCGGCGCGCTCGCCAGCGCCTCGAGCGGCCCGTCGCCGAGCACGTGCTGCATCTCGGCGGCGTGGAACGTCTTGAACTGCAGGTGGAAGTCGTCGAGGGTCGCCGCGACCTTGTCGAGGTAGATCCGCGAGAGCGCGTAGTAGAGCGCGGGCGCGTCAGGGTTGTGGCGCAGCCCGCGGTCGCGCAGCAGCGCGATCCCGTTCTGGATCCAGCGCCAGCGCCCCTGCGCGGTCGGCTCGGTGGCCGCCATGTCGTAGGCGAGGTGCTGCCCGAGGTAGGTCCACACCCCGGGGAGCCGCGGCTGGAGCCGCGTGATCTGCTCCGCCAGCTGGCGGGCCTCGTAAGTGCGCCCGCGCTCGCGCAGCGCGATCAGCCGCAGCCACAGGTAGTCGGTGGCCAGGCCGCGGAACGCGCCGAGCGCGAGGGTCGGCAGCGCGACCTCCGCCGCCACCCCCTCGCCGGACTCGGCCGCGGTCATGAGGCCAGCCGCCTCCTGACGCGCGCGCAGGCGCGGGGCGAGCGCGGCCTGCGCGGCGAAGGCCAGGGCCGCCAGCGTCAGCAGGAGCAGGCGCCTCATCGCAGCGCCCCCAGCTCGCGCCGGCCGAGCAGCGCCCCGGCCAGGAGGAGCGCGCCCCCGCCGCGCAGGGCGAGGTCGAGCGCGAGCGCGTCGCGCACCTCGGCGGCGGGCACCTGCTCGCCGCCCGCCAGCACGCCGGGGAGGTCGACCCGTCCGAGGTCGGGGACCAGCAGGAGCACGCCGCGCAACACGGCTTGCAGCGGGCGATCGAGCGCCCCGAACGTGCCCGGCACGAGCGCGTCGGCCAAGAAGCCCTGCGCGGCGCCGACCACCAGCACGAACAGGCCCACCAGCGCCGCGAGCGGGGCGTCGAGGAGCGCGGCCGCCGCGACCGCCGCCGCCGCGAGGAACGCGGCGCGCCCGAGCGCGACCGCCGCGCAGCGGGCCACGTTGCCCAAGAAGGTCCCCGCCGGATAGAGCAGCTCGGGGCCGGCGCCCTCGAACACGACCACGGTCGGCGAGGGCTCGCGGTTGGTGTAGCGCACCTCGACCTGCTGTCGCCCGGCCAGGGCCGAGGTGGGCGCGGGCACCTCGACCAGGGTCCCCTCGGGCCAGGAGCCCGCCAGGCTCAGCGCGTCGGGGGCTCCCCGCGGGACGAGCCACAGCTCGCCGCGCACCGGACGCGGCACGAAGTCGGCCTCGGCCCGCTCGGCGCGATGCCGGAAGCGCACCAGCAGCTCGGGCCCGCTCGGCGCGACGCCTTCGTAACGCCACACGATCGTGCGCTGGCTCGGCGCCGAGCGCGCGCGCAGCGCCACGGCCGCGGTGAGCTGGGCGAGCACCTCCTCGTCGCTCACGCCTTCGGGGACGCGCTCGGCCGCGTGGAGCGCCGCGAGCTGCTCGAGCGCCTTCGCCTCGAACAGGGCCGGGTCGAGCGGCACCGGCCGCACGCGCGCGCGCGCCTGGAGGACGCGCGACATGGCGGCGGCGTCGGCGGGCTCGGCGCGGGCGCGCAGCCGGTAGGCCCCGACGGCGAGGGCGGCGTGCGTCGCCACGACCAGGAGCGCCAGCGTGGCGGCGATCCCGGCCCACCAGCCGAGGAGCAGCGCCGGGCCCGGGAGGGGGCCGGCCACGAGCTGCGTCAGCTCGCCGCGCCGGAGGCGGGTCGCGAGGCCGGTGCCCAGGAACACCGCGCACAGGGCCACGAGCGCCCCGGCCAGCTCGGCGGTCCAGGAGAGGAACGCGCGCAGGCGGCCGGCGGCGGAGCCGTCCCCGGTCGCGCTCACCGCGATCGCCGCGGTCGCGAGCACGGCCCCGAGCGCGACCGCCCGCACCCCGGGGGCGCGCAGCGCCGCGGCCGCGCTCAGGCGCGCCACGGCGAGGACGGACGCCGCGAGCGGCGCGCGCTCCTCCCCGCCGAGCGCGCTCACGGCGCGCGGTCTCCCTCGGGCCGCAGCAGCCGCTCGACCACCGGCGAGGGCGCGGGCGGCTCGCCCGCGGGCGGCGCGCTCGGCGGAGGCTCCGCGCGCGGCGGCGCGACCTCCCTCGGCGCGACGCTCGGCTCGCTG
>CAZMSZ010000234.1:4493-11895 GCA_964569055.1 uncultured Planctomycetota bacterium
CGCCAGCCTGCGGGATCCCGCGGAGCGCCTCGACCCGCGCGGGCGGCGCGGAGGGCGGCTCGGGCGCGCGCGCGTCGCCGGCTGCGCTCGCAGGAGGGGCGGGCTCCGCGACCGACGGGCGCGGCGAAACCTCGCCCTGACGCTCGGCGAGGAACCCCGCGAGCGGGCCGCCGCGGCGCGCGCCGCCGATGTCGCGCGCCGCCTGCTCGGCCTCGTCCACGACCCGGCGGAACAGGCTCTCGAGGCGATCGGTCGGCACCGAGACCTCCACCGCGACCGCCTCGGGAACGGCCGCGCGGACGCGCTCCGCCAGGGCGGCCGGCGCGAGCTCGCCCGCCTCGAGCTCCACCCGCAGCCGCCCGCCGCGCTCCAGCAGCGCGCGGGTCGGCCCCAGGCGCTGCAGGCGCCCGCCGTAGAGGATCGCCACCCGGTCCGCGACGTCCTCCACGTCGTCGAGCAGGTGCGAGCTGAGCAGGACCGTCCGCCCGCGCGCGCGCAGCTCGCCGATCAGGTCCTTGATCTCGCGCGTCCCGAGCGGGTCGAGGCCCGAGGTCGGCTCGTCGAGCACGAGCAGGTCGGGGTCGCCCGCGAGCGCCGCCGCCAGGCCGACCCGGCGGGCCATGCCCTTGGAGAACTCGCCCACCGGGCGGCGCTCGTTGCCGCTCAGGCCGACCATGGCGATCAACTGGTCGGCGCGGCGGCGCCGCTCGGCGCGCGGCTCGCCGTGCAGGCGCGCGAACAGCTCGATCACCTCGCGGGCGTCGAGGAACTTGGGGAGGCGCGTCTCCTCGGGCAGGTAGCCGATCCGCCGGCGGTGCTCGGCGCGCCGCGGCGAGCCGCCGAACACGCGCACCTCGCCGCGCGTGGGGAACAGGAGGCCGAGCAGCAGCTTGATCGTGGTCGACTTGCCGGCGCCGTTGGGGCCGAGCAGGGCCAGCACCTCGCCGCGCGCGAGGCTGAGCGTGAGCGGCTCGAGCGCGCGCACCCGCGGGCGGCCCCAGAAGTCGGGGTAGACCTTCTCGACCCCGAGCAGCTCGGCCACCGGCGGGGTGGGCGGCGCGGGCTCGTTCACTCCAGCTCCTCCCCGAGCCGGATCAGGCGCGCCGAGTTGAAGATCACGAACAGCGAGCCGACGTTGTGGAGGATGATCGCGCCCGCCGGCGTGAGCAGGCCGCCGCCCGCCAGGCCGAGCCCGAGCACCAGCAGGCCCGCGCCGACCGCCAGGTTCTGGCGGACGACGCCGCGGCTCTTGGTCGAGAGCTCGATCAGGAACGGGACCCGGCGCAGGTCGTTGTTCATGAGCGCCACGCGCGCCGACCCGATGGCGACGTCGCTGCCCGCCGCGCCCATGGCGATCCCGAGGTCGCCGGCGGCGAGGGCCGGCGCGTCGTTGACCCCGTCGCCCACCACGGCGATCACCTCGCCGCGCGCGCGCGCCGCCTCGGCCAGCTCGAGCTTCTGCCCGGGGAGGCACTCCGCCGCCACGTCGTCGCAGCCGAGCGCGAGGCCGACCTTGCGCGCGACGGGCCAGCGGTCGCCGGTCATGATCGAGACGCGGGCCAGGCCGCGCGCGCGCAGGCCCTCGACGGCGGCGCGCGCCTCGGGGCGCACCCCGTCCTCCAGCCCGAGGACGCCCCAGGCCTCGCCGTCGACCGCCACGTGGAGCAGCGACAGCGCCTCGTCCTCGAGCTCGCCCGCGTCCGCGATCAGGCCGCTCACGCCCTCGCGCTCGAGCAGCGCCCTGCGGCCGAGGAGGAGCGCGTGCTCGCCGACGCGGCCGCGCACGCCCAGCCCGGGGACCTCCTCGACCTCGCTCGGCTCGAGCGGCTCGAGCGCGGCCTCGCGCGCCACCGCGACCACGGCCCGCGAGGCGGGGTGGTTGCTGCGCGAGGCGACGCTCGCCGCCAGGCGCAGCAGCGCCTCGGGGTCGCGGCCGGGCGCCGGCACCAGGCGCACGGCCTCGAGCCGGCCGGTGGTCAGGGTGCCGGTCTTGTCGAACAGCACGGCGCTGAGGCGGCTCGCCACCTCGAGGTCGCGCGCGTCCTTGATCAGGATCCCGAGGCGCGCCGCGCACGAGAGGGCGGCCACCATGGCCGTCGGCGTGGCGAGCACCAGCGCGGTCGGACAGGCCACCACCAGCGCCGCTATGAACCGCCCCGAGTCGCGGGTGAAGAACAGGATCAGGACCGCGAGCATCAGCACCAGCGGGAGGTACCACGAGACGTAGCGGTCGATCAGCCGCGCCACCGGCGGCCGCGAGGCCTCCGCCGCGAGGATCAGGTCCTTGACCCGGCCGAGCGTCGTCTCCGGCCCGGCCCGGCGCACCTCCACCTCGATCGCGCCCGTGAGGTTGATCGTGCCCGCGAACACGTCGGCGCCGGGCGCCTTCTCGGCCGGGAGCGACTCGCCGGTGATGCTCGCCTCGTCGAGGGTGGACTGGCCGCGCAGCACCGCGCCGTCGGCCGGCACGTTTTCGCCCGGGCGGACGCGCACCACGTCGCCGGGGCGCAGCGCGGTCGCCTCCACCTCCACCTCGCTCCCGTCAGGCTCGAGGCGGCGCGCGACCGAGGGGGTCAGCCGGATCAGCGACTCGATCGCGGCCCGGGCCCCCAGCGCGGTGCGGCGCTCGACCAGCTCGCCCAGGAGCGCGAAGAACGCCACCACGCCCGCGGTGGCGTACGACTCGAACGCGATCGCGGCCACCACCGCCAGCGCGATCAGCTCGTCGAGCTCGAGGCGGTCGCGCAGCAGGTTGCGCGTGGCGCGGGCCACGATCGGCGCCGCGAGCACCAGCGCCCCCAGCGCCGTCGCCAGCTGCGCCACCGCCGGCACGTAGGCCCCGCTCACGTCCGCCAGCCAGCCGACCACGAGCAGCGCCCCGCCGGCGAGCGTCAGCGCCAGGCGCGCGACCACCGCGCGGTCGCCCGCCAGCCCCGCGGGCGCCGCCGTGGCCGCGGACGGCGCCGGCGCCGGCTGCGCGCTCAGGGCGGCCTCGGCCGCGCCGCTCACTGGCCGCCCTCCAGCGCCTCGCGCGTCGCGGCGGCGCGCGCGCTCGAGGCGTCTCGCTCGAGGCGGAGCCTCAGCTCACCGTCGCCCACCAGGAACGTCTCGCCCACCCCGCCGAACGCGCGGGTGAGCGCCTCGGCCAGGAGGCGACGCTCGAGCGCGCTCCGCGCGGCCGGCGTCGTGGCCTGGGCGCGCAGCGCCTCCAGTCGGCGCGCGTCCGCCCGCGCGTCGGCGACCAGGGCGGCGCCCTCGCCGCGCGCCCGCGCCACGATCCGCGCGGCCTCGACCTGGGCCCCGCTCTCGATCCGGCTGGCGGCGGCCTGGGCCTGCGAGCGCAGCCGGTCCGCCTCCTGCGCGGCGCGGTCGACCTCGTCGAACGCGTCGCGGACCTGCGGGGCCGGGGCGAGGTCGCGGGCCTCCACCCCCAGCGCCGCCAGCCCCGCGTCGAGCGCGGGGTCGTCCAGGGCGTCCTGGAGTGCGCGCCGGGTCGCGTGCTGGAAGTCCTCCTTGCCCGCCCCCAGCAGCGGCTGCACCGGGCGGCTCGCCGCGACCCGGGTCGCGGCGCGCTCGAGCAGCACCTCGACCAGGGCGTCGGGGTCGACCGCGGCCACGAGCGCGCGGTGCAGCGGCGCCTGCGGCGCGACCTGCGCGGCGAGCGTCACGTGGAGCAGGTTCGCGTCGCCGGTCAGGAGGTAGCCGTCGCGCCTGGGGTCGAGCCCGCCCTCGCGGACGGGGCGCTCCCGCCCGAGGTCCTCGGCCCCGCGCGCGAGGTCGAACGTCCGCACGACGTGCACCTCGGGCCGGCGGTCGACCCGCACGTCCTCGTCGATCACCGGCCAGCCCCAGTTGAGGCCGGGGTGGAGCGGCTCGGGGTCGAGCACGCCCAGCCGGCGCCGGAACGCCGCCTCGTGCGACGCGACCGTGAACGCGCCCGAGGCGAGGAACAGCGCCAGCAGGAGCGCCATCACCACCTTGAGCACGCCGAACGCGAGGGCCGCCGCCTCCTCCAGCGCCGCGGTCGCGGCCTCGTCGGGCCCGCGGGGCTCGGGGTCGCGCGCGCTCACCGGCGCTCACCCGGCGCGGCCGGCTCGGAGGGCGCCGTGGCCTCGGGCCGGAGCAGGTCGAACGGCGGGTCGTCGGTGTCGAGCACCAGGGTCGGCGCGGGGCGCCCCTCCTTGCGCTCGAGCAGCTGCTCGAGCGCGTCGAGCTTCTCGAGGAACACCGCGAGGTCGGGGTCGGCCGAGAGCGCCTGGAGGTGCGGGCGCGCGTCCTCCTCCGCCTGGGTGAGCAGCTCACGCGCCTCGACCCGCGCCGCCGCGAGCAGCTCGTCGCGCCGCCGCTCGGCCTCGGTCTCGATCAGGGCCGCCTCGCGCCGGCCGCGCTCGAGGGTCTCGGTGGCGAGCTTGCGGCGGTCGGCCGCCATGCGCGCGAACACCGCCTCGGTGGCCGCCTTGGGCAGGCCCAGCCGACGGACCCCGGCCGCGGCGATCTCGACCCCGTGCGCGCGGACGTCGGCCCGCACGCCGGCCAGGATCCGCTCCTCGACGGCCGAGAGCGCGAGCTGGCTGGGGTCGGCCGACACGAGCTGGCCGAACTCGACGGCGCCGATCGCCGCCGCCTGATGGTTGCGCAGGGAGGTGCGCAGGAGCCGCTCGGCGGCGGCGGGCTCGCCCACCCGCTCCAGGAACGTCTTGGCCGAGGAGACGCGCCACAACAGGAACGTCCCCACCAGGATCGCGCGCTGGTCGCGCGTGGTCATCTCCTCGAGCGGCGCCTTGAGCACGCGCAGGCGGCGGTCGAAGGTGCGCACGGTCTGGATCGGGGCCGGCCACTTCAGGCCCAGCCCGGGCTCGGCGTCCTCGCGCGTCGGCTCGCCGAACGTGAGCACGACCGCGACCTCGGTGTCGTGGACCGTGTAGGAGGTCATGCGCGCCAGGAGCACCAGCGCGATCGCGGCGGCGGCGACCAGGGTCAGGCGACGCGACTTCATCGATCCTCCAGCTCCTTGCCGCAGCGCGGGCAGCGCGTCCAGCTCGGCTCGAGCGGCGCGTCGCAGGTGGGGCACAGCGTGGGGGCGGGCTCGAGCCCGAGCCCGATCTCCTCCACGCTGACCTTCTCCTGCAGGTCGAGGTCGGTCTGGACCCCGTCGGTGCGTCCCAGCACGACGAGGCGGCTGCCGGCCGCGCCGCGCACCAGCCCCTCGAGCAGACGCGAGGTGCGGAACACGCCGGGCGCGGCGCGGTCGAGCGCGCGCAGGCCGGCGAACCGCGCCGCGTCGACCCGCGCGAGGGCGACCCGCGCCGCGGCGCGGGCGCGCGCGTCCGCCACGATCCGCGCCGCCTCGGCGCGGGCGCGCTCGACCGTGCGGATCGCCTCGACCTCGGCCGTGAGCCGCTCGGCCTCGCGGCGCTCCTGCGCCACCGTGATCGCCTCGAACGCCTCGCCGACCTCGACGGGCGGGTGGAGGTCGGTCAGGGACGCGCTCTCGACGCGCACCCCGAACGCGGCCGCGCGCGCGCGCAGCGCCTCGCGGAGCCGCGCCGCGTGGGCGCCGCGCTCGCGCAGCAGGGCGTCGAGGTCCTCGCCGCGCAGGAGCGAGCACAGCTCGCGCTCGGCGAGCACCTCGAGCAGCGCCGCGGGGTCCTGCACCTCGCGGCGGAACGCGCGCGGGTCCGCGATCGAGTAGTGCACGGTCGCCGAGGCCGACAGCAGGTTGACGGGGGTGCCGGCGCTCGGGCCGGTCGACTCGCGGGCGATCAGGACCAGCGGGTCCTCGTCCTCGCCGAGCTCGTCGGCGTGCCCGTCGGCGGTCCACAGCAGGCTCGGCTCGCGGACCTCGAGGTCGTGCTCGCCGGCGAGGTGCCCGCCGGTCACGACCTCGTGCACGCGCCCGGTCGGGAGCCGCTCGACGGAGGCCAGGGGCCAGGGGAGCTCGAGGTGCAGGCCGGGGCCCAGCAGCTCGGGGCGCGTGACGCCCAGCCGGCGCACCAGCGCCTGCTCGTGCGGCCCGACCGCTACCAGGGCGGAGAGGGCCCAGAACACCAGGGCCGCGAACGCGCCGAGCGGCAGGATCCAGCGCTCGAGGAAGCGGTACAGCCAGGTCTGGGAGAGCGAGAACCCGAACTGGTAGTCGACCGCGCGCGCGATCGAGCGGGCCACGTCCCCCGGCGCCGAGAGCAGTCCGAGCAGCCGGCTGTCGTAGGGCGGCCGCGCGGCCTCTTGGGTTCGACGGGGCCGGTAGAGCTCGAGCAGCAGCAGCAGGCCCGCCTCGAGGCCGAGCGCCGCCGCGAGCCCGGCCAGGGCGTAGCCGACGAGGTCGAGCCGGGTCAGGCCCCAGGCCGCCAACCCGAGGAGCGAGCCGCCGCGCTCTGGCTCCTGCACCGCCAGGGCCAGCCCGGCCAGGAACGCGACCAGGGCGCCCGAGGCGGCGCGGCGCCCGCCGGCGCGGGCCGCGCTCGCGTTGGGGGCGGCGCCGACCGCCAGGGCGTAGCGCCCCAGCACCAGGAGCACGAAGGCCGTCCCGGCGAGCAGCGCGCCCAGGCCGAGGCCGAGGTCGCCGCGGAGCTGCTCGACGGGGTAGCTCCGCAGCAGCCACACCGCCGAGGTCAGCTCGAGCGCCCCCACCGCCAAGGCGAACGCCAGGAAGGCGACCCGCTCGAACCGGCGGGCGGCCGAGTCCTGCTCGGCGGCGTGCGCGCCCGCGTCGAACAGCGCGCGCCGCCCCTCCGCGACCAGGGCGAGCAGCCGCTCGCGCTCGCGGCGGGCGAGGTCGGCGGCCGCGAGCCGGCGCGTGTGGAGGGCGCCGGCCAGCCACACCACCGCGCCCACCAGGAGATGCGCCGCGGCCGCGGCGGCCGCGAACGAGCCGGTGCGCGCGGCGGCCCAGGCGGCGGCGGCTGCGGCCAGCAGGGTCACCACGGTCCCGGTGACCGCGAGCCGCTGCCCTCGCATCGAGTCGGCCGGCATGGTCGTTCCTTACCCCCGAGGGCGGATCGGGTTCGGCGGGAGGAGGGGCGCGCATTCTAAGCACGGCTCGGTGGGTCGCGGGCCTCGCGCACCGCGTCAAGTCGTTGAACGCGGAGGGCTGGGAGCGCTCGTTGACGGAGTTAACACGGTGCGTCGTAAACCGCTGCGGGAAAACGACTCGCCACCGTCACCCCCCTCCGCTAGACTGCGGCGCGAAGGGAGGCGCCATGATGGAGACGATCGGGTACGCCCTGGTGGAGGACGAGGACGAGGAGCGGCCCCGCTTCGCTGCCCAGCGAATCAAGGCGGCGCGGCTCGGTAATCTCCCCGAGCGCCTGCTGCTCAACCGCGCCCGCTTCGAGGGCGAGGCGCACCGCCGCGCCGAGAGCGCCGAGCAGGAGGCGCTGCGCGACGACTGAGCGTCGCCTCC
>CAZMSZ010000235.1:0-11893 GCA_964569055.1 uncultured Planctomycetota bacterium
AGGACGGCGCTGCGAGGGCCTGCCTGGCCGCGCGCAGGTGCGCCGAGCGGCCCTGGCGATCGGCTGCGCCCTACAGGCTCCACACCAAGTGCCGCCGCTTGGTCCCGATCACGGGCAGCTCCTGGGCGGGCTTGCCCAGGGCCCGGAACTCGACGGTGGGCGCGAAGCCCTCCTCGGTGTCCTCGCTGACGTCGACGAGGTGCGTGCCCGGGAACTCGACGCCCGTGAGGTCTCCGGCGCCGCGGACGAACAGGATCGGGACGTGGACCGGGTCGTCGGGCGCGGCGTCGGGCGGCGGCTCGGCCGGGAGCTCGAGCTCCTCGGAGGGCCTGCTGGCGAACATCAGCTCCAGCGTGACGGTTGGGTTCGGGGCGCCCCTCGGGTAGAGGGCCACGAACACGAGGTAGGCCGAGGGGGGCTGGTGGTCGGCGTCGAACCAGCCGCGCACCTCCGCCTTGTCGATCGCCGAGATCTTGCTGATCGGCACCAGGGGCGCGTCGGCGCCGGGGCCCCCGGGCGCGGTCTGCTCGCCGCGCCGCAGCTCGAAGCGCTTGCCGCCGACCACCACGAAGCTGCGCGTGACGTCGCCGACCACCGTCCAGCTGGTCTTGGCCTGCGAGCAGGTCGGGCACTCGCTGACGTCGTCGGCGGACTCGGTCTGACAGCCGGTGCAGGTCCAGGGCATGGCTCAGTCCTCCGACTCGGCGGTGATCTTGGCGTACAGGTCCTGCAGGAACGCGACCGGGTTGAAGTGCCACACGTGGCGGCTGAGCGGCAGCTCGGCGCCCGCGGCCAGCGCGTGGTCCCACCACTGGTAGTGGCGCAGCTTCCCCTCGAGGTCGTAGGTGTACCACTCCTCCCAGCTCAGGAGCTGCTCGAGGGCCACCTCGAGGTCGATCCCCCACTCACTCACGAAATACGTCGCGTAGCGGCGCAGCTCGGCCGCGGGGGCGCCGCCCTGCTGGAAGAACGAGACCAGCTCCTCCTCGCTGAGGAGCGCGTCGCTGTCCCAGATCCCGTTCTGCTGGTGCGGCGCGAACAAGTCCATGATCGCCTGGCAGTCGACGTTGAAGTTCTCGTCGGTGTCGCGGACCTCGCGCCAGGCGTCCCCGAGCAGGATCGACACGTTCTGGGGCGCGAAGATCTCCCAGTGGATCTGCCCTTCGAGCGCGTGCTCCTTCCCGTACTCGCCCACCCAGCCGAGCAGGTCGCCGGCCTGAACGCACACGTTGGGCGCGATCACCTGCCCCTGCTTCAGCTTGGCGATCAGGTCGTCGCTGACCGGGCAGGTGAGGGCCGAGACGTCGAGGATCAACGTGACGCCTTCCGCGGTGGCCGAAGCCTGCAGCTCGGGGTGCTCGGCGGCCAGGCCCGCGGCCAGCGACGCCAGCGTGGGCGTGCTGCTGGTGAGGTTGCAGAACAGGCCGTTCGAGCCGGTGAGCGTCACGCTCACCGCGCAGCCGCAGCGCTCGCGGAGCGTCTGCAGGTGCTGCAGCAGCCCGAGGTGGAGCCGGTACGCGCCCGGCGTCACCTCGAACTCCCACAGCGAGAAGTTGGCGCTCAGCCGCGCGTTCGGGTCGCCGCCGACCACGTAGTCGCCCTCGAGCGCGACCGGGTCGAGGGTGGGCGCGAAGGTCGCCTCGCCCGTCCGCGCCGGGTCGAGCCAGGGCAGCTCCTCGAGCGCGTGCTGTCCGTCGCAGGCGTCGAGGTGCATGAACAGCATGTAGAAGTCGAAGGTCTCGTAGTGGTGCTTGGTCAGCACGAAGTTGTGGCTGCCCCAGGCGCCCCAGGCAGAGGACTGCGGCCCCAGGCGGGCCGCGATCACCTGCCCGTGCGCGGGGGCGTGGACCGCCGCGCCCCGCCAGGCGCGCAGGTGGAGCCCGCCGTGCCACACGGTGTTGATCCCGACCGGGTAGTAGCCGCCGACGTGCTCCTGCTCGGTGTCGCGGAACAGGAGGTCGGCGTTGGCTGCGGTCGCGCGGCCGCCGTCGGTCGCCAGCCCGAGGGGGTAGCGCAGCTCGCCCAGGCCCGCCTTGGGCACGCGCATGTTGAGCCGGACCATGCACACGATCCCGTCGTCGCGGAACTTCGTCCACGTGAACTCGTCGACCCCCGTGGGGCCATACTTGTCGAGCAGCGTCAGGACCCAGTCCTCGGGTGGGTGCGCGCCGGCGCGCCCGATCCCGCGGTGCCCGACCCCGCCGAACGTCCCCGCGCCGTTGCACAGCTCGGGCCGGTGGGCCGCCTCCAGGGTCAGGATCAGGTCCGTCTCGGGGTCGTAGTCGATGATCAGGAAGTTGTGGCCGTTGCTCTGCACGACGTAGTACGTGTCGGGCTCGAGCGCCTCGGGGATCGGGTCGATCCGCGTGCCCAGGCCGGCGTCGACGTAGGCTCGCCACACGTCCGACTTGCTGTTGAGCGCGATCGCGTGGTTGTGGTCGTCGAGGCTGAAGCGCAGCTCGGCCGCGGTCGCCGACTCGAACGCCGCGCCGAGCACGACCCCCTCCACGAACACGCAGCAGCACGTGTAGCAGCGCCCGTGCAGCGGGTCCACCGCGGGGTCTGCGGTCCGCTTCGTGAACTGCGTCGTGCGCAGGCACACGTTCGAGTTGTCGTTGGTCTCGTCCTCGTCGTCGCGCTTGCAGAGCGCGTCCCCCCGCTGCAGCAGCGAGAGGGGGTAGCCCTCCACCGCGCACGTCTTGCCCGGGCTGGGCGCGGTCGCGATCCGCTCGGCGTTGGTCATGCCGCCGTAGCCCTTGGTCGCGTCGTGATCCGGATGGTGGTGGGCCGTGCTCAGCGAGTCGGACCACGAGTAGTCGAACTCGCGGTAGAGCTGCACCTCGCGCCAGAAGGCCTCGTAGTCCAGCCAGTGGTCGGTCACGCCCACCTCCTCCGGCTCGAAATGGTACGACACGACCGACCCCGCCGGAGTCGACTCGGAGTGTCCACGCGTCGCCTCGCGGCCCGCCTCAGAACGTGACCGCGACCCCGATCTCCAGGCCGACGTTGTTCCAGCGGGCGCGCCGCCACACGTGGCCCTCGCTGAGGTGCTCGCGCCGGAACTGCTCGTTCCAGCTCGTCAGCAGCCCGTTCACGGCGCTGATCGCGGTCACCAGCTCGAGCGAGTCGCCGAGGATGTGCCAGCGGGCGCCCAGGCGCGAGTTGCTGACGAAGGACGGGAGGCGGTGGTCGAGCGCGATCGTGATCCCGTTGTTCAAGAACAGGGTCACCACGCCGACCCGGGCGGAGAGCTCGTAGGTGAGCGCGGGGCCGAGCAGGGCGTGCACCGTGGCGCGGGCGCGCTCCCCCTCGCCCTCCAGCCGGACGCGCAGCCGGGTGTAGGCGGGGCCGATCCCGAACCACAGCCGGATCGTGGGTCGGTTGATCCACACGTAGCGCAGGCTCACTTCGAAGTACTGGAGGTCGACCGTGGTGCGCACGCGCGAGCCGCCCGGGAACGCGTCGTCGCCGATGTCGATCCCGCGGTGGTGGATCGAGGTGGTCGGGCCGCGCGCGGTGATCCCGGTGTAGGTCGCGCCCAGGCTGCACCACGAGGCGAGCGCCAGGTCGACGTGCGCCGAGAGGCCGTAGGTCGGGTCGAGGGGCAGGTGGGCGTCCTTCTGGAGGTCGAGCCCGCGCGAGTCCGCCTCGGTCCCGCGCTTGAGCTTGCCGATCAACGGGGCGCCCAGCCGGCCCGCGAGCTCGAGGCGGAGCCAGCGCGGTGAGGTCGGCGGCTCGCTCGGATCCTGCGCGGGTCCGTCCTCGCCCTCCGGCGCGCGGGTCCGCACGCCGGGGGCCGCCGCGCCGGGGGTCGCGTCCGGCGAGGCCTCCTCGGCGTGCGCCGCGCCGGCGAACAGGAGCCACGTCAGCAGCAGCGCGCCCGCTCTCCCCACGCCGCCCAGTCTGCCGTATCCGCCGCCCGCGAGCACCCCCCAGGCGGGACGGGCGGTGGGGGAGCGAGCGGGAGGACGCGCTGCGCGCGCGGTGACGCTCAGCGCCCCGTGAGGAGCGCCCGCAGCGGCTCGAGCGCCAGCTCGCGCGCGCTCGCCGGGTCGCGCACCGCGTAGACCACGCCCATGCCGCCGCGCCCGAGCTCGCGCACGACCTCGTATCGGCCGATCCGCTGCACCGGTAGGCGAGCCTAAGCGGCCTCCGCGCCGGCTCGCCAGGCTGCGCCGTGCGGCAGCCGCCCGGATCCTTACGTCGGCGTGACAGACGGCGCGCGACAAGACCTTAGGGTCGACCCCCATGCTGGTCTGCGCCCTGATTCCCGTCGTCGTCGCCGCTCAGATCACCCTGGGACTCGGCGCCCCCGAGCACGCGGGGCGCGTGGTCGCCGCCCCGCACGGCGGCTACGACCGCGAGACCGAGGACCTCGCCCGCGGCGTGGCCCGCCGGCTCGACTGGGGCTGGGCGACGGCCGTCGGCTACCGCTCCGAGCCGCTGCGCTTCTGGTTCGACGTCAACCGCCCGACTGAGCGAGCCTGGATCGGCGGCGACTTCGGGGTCGACCGGGTCACCGCCCGGGCCCAGGCGGTGTTCGAGGACTACATGCGGGCGCTGGCGCGCGCCGGCCAGCAGGTGGGCGGCGAGCGGCTCGAGCTGCTGGTCGAGCTGCACGGTCACGCGCGTCGGGTCCGGCTGGGCGGCGTGAACGTGCGGGTCCAGGCGATCGAGCTGGCGACCCGCGGGTTCACCCTGACGCAGCTCCGCCGCATCCGCGCCTGCTACGACCGGCTCCAGGACGACCTCCCCTTCTACCTGCGCGTGCCGCTGGCGATCGACCGGCTCGACGACCCGTACGAGTACGAGGGCTGGCTGATCCCGTTCTACTTCCACGCCAGCGAGGCCCAGGAGCAGGGCTCCCTGCACCCTGCCGTGGCCCGCCGCGCGCTCCACTTCGAGCTGCCCCCCGCGGTGCGGACCAGCTCGCAGGCCCGCCAGGCCTACACGCGCCTGCTCGCCGAGCTGCTGGCTGAGGTCGACGCCGACGACGAATGACGCGGCGCGCGGCCCCTTTGCGCGCTGCGTCGTAAACGGCTAGGTTGGGCTCCGACCTGCCGCCATGCCGCTCGAGCTCGCCGAACCGTTCAGCGCCGTCTCGCACCTGGTCGCCGGGATCGCCTGGCTGGCGCTGGCCCCGCTCGTGGTGCTGAAGGCTCGCGACGATCACCACCGGCTCGCCCTCGCGGTCTACTTCACCGGCGTGGCGTCCATGTTCCTGTTCAGCGGCACGTACCACATGCTCGGTCGCGAGCACTCGCTCGGGCGCGTGCTGTGGCACCTCGATCACGGCTCGATCTGGCTGGCCCTGGCCGCGTCGTTCACGCCGATCCAGGTCGCGCTGGCCCCCGAGCGCTGGTATCGCCGCCAGCTCCGCGGGATCTGGACCCTGGCGGTGATCGGCGCCGTGCTCGAGCTGGTGCTCCTCGAGCGGCTCCCGCTGTGGGTCAGCCCGCTCCTCTACGTCGGCATGGGCTGGGCGTGCTTCGGCAACCTGCTCCTGGTGCGGGCCCGCGCCGGCGCGCCCGGCTTCCTCCCGCTCCTGGCCGGCGGCACCCTGGCCTCGATCGGCGGGGTCATGGACTCGCTCGACCGCCCCGCGCTCTGGCCGGGCGTGTTCGGGCCCCACGACCTCATGCACGTGTTGATCGTGGCCGGCGGGATCGCGTTCCTGCGGTTCCATATCCTGGCCGCCGACGGGCGCTACACCCCGGCCCGCCACCGCTACCGCCGCGCGGAGCTCCAGCCGAGCGAAGGTTAGCGCGGGCGCTTCTTCAGCTCGTCCACGATCCCGCGCCGCTCCACGTCCTGCTCGGCGCCGCCCTCGTCCGAGCGGGCTGCGAGCACGCGCTCGACGTCGGCGCGCAGCTCGGGGAACGCGAGCTGGTCGAGCTCGTCCACGGGCAGCGCGCCCAGGATCCGCCCGAGGTCGGAGGGCGGGTTGCCGCGGCCGTCCACGGGGAGCCGCCGCGCGAGGGCGTCGACCTCGCCGGGGCCCTGGAACAGGCGCAGGTCTCGGGTGAGCGGGTAGAGCGTGGTGCGGCCCTGGAGGTGCAGCTCGAGCATGGCGTTGACGTCGTTACACACCCCCAGGGCGTAGTAGCCGCCGAAGGGGAGGTCGGGGTGGGCGGCCCGCTTGGCGAGGTACGCCCGGCGCACCTCGCCGGCGAGGCGCACCGCCTCGCGCGCGCGCGCTCCCGTGTAGGTGTGCTTGGTCGTGCCGCCCGTCCAGGCCTGGCTGCGGCCGCCCATGGGCCGGAACTTCGCCTGCCCGTCGCTCCCGAAGAAGAACGCCACGCTGGTGTTCACGCGCGGGCCGCGCACGATCAGCTCGTGCTGCGAGTGGCTGACCGGCACCAGCAGGGTGCGCTCGGTCCCGGGCACGGCGAGCTCGGTGTCGACCCAAAACGGCGTGGCCACCTCCCGCCCCTGGAAGGAGAGGTCGCCGAAGTTGGCGAAGTTGCGCGTGTCGCGCACCTCCACGGTGTGACCGCTGGCCTCGAGCATCTCGACCAGCTCCGCGGGGCTGCGCGCCGTGCCCGCGCCGACCGTCACCTCGAACGCGCTCGCCTTGGGATCGGCCGGGTCGTTCTCGGAGAGCAGGTCGAGCACCTCGGCCAGGCGCGCCCCGTCGGCGTAGGCGTCGGCCCGCGCGGGGTCGACCTCGTCGCCGGAGCGCAGCCCGTTGCCGAGGTCCCGCGACAGGCTGCCCGGCGCCAGCGCCGGCGCGCCGGTGGGGATCCCCAGCGCCTCGCGCCGCACGGGGCCACGAGCTCCCACGGGGCCGCCCGTCAGCCCGGCCTGCTTGGTCGGCTCGGCCGCGGCGGGCGTGGCCCCCTGGCGCGCTCGCGCCGCCGCACCGGCCGCGGCGACCGCGCGCCCGAGCCCGTCGGCGGTGAGCGCCGGGAACCGATCGAGCAGGGCGTAGTCCCCCCGCGCGATCGCGGTCCGCAGCGTTCGCTCCTGCGCGGGCGAGAGCAGCCCCGCCGCCGCCGGGTCCAACCCGAGCGCCGCCAGCGCCGCGTCGAGCGCCGCTGGATCGCCCCCGATCGCGCGCGCGAGGTCAGACAGCCGGAACAGCTCGTCCTGCCCGCGCGCGGGCGCGGCGATCAGGAGCGAGAGCAGCACGAGCGAGGAGCCGAGGGCGCGCGGGTGGTGCATGGGGGTGGTCTCCGAGATCCCCGTTCTAGCGCCGGGTGACGGGCATTTCCATGAGGTTCTCGGGGCGGAGGCGGGTCCGAGAGGCTGTCGCTTGCCGCGCACTCCCTCCCGCGATGGAAGACGGGGTGTCGCTGGCTGAGGCCTCCTTGCGCTCGAGAAAGAGCGGGCAGGAAAGCAGGAAGGACAGGAAAGCAGGAAGGCGCCCCGGCTCTCGCCTCGTTGACGCTGTCGCTGGCTGAGGCCTCCTTTTGCTCGAGGAAGAGAGGGCAGGAGAGCAGAAAGGGCAGGAAAGCAGGAAGGCACCCCGGCTCTCGCCTCGTTGGCGCTGTCGCTGGCTGAGGCATCCTTTCGCTCGAGGAAGAGAGGGCCAGAAGACAAAAGATCGCTCCGAGTCCCCGTCCGACCCCGACGAATCCGCTCGCTACTGACCCGCGGGGCGCTTCGCGGTCCGCTCCGCCTCTTGCCCCTCGGCCAAGGTCCAGCGCTCGGTGACCAGGCCGCGGCCGGGGGCGTAGACCGAGACGGTCACGGCGGGTGGTCCCTCGTCGAGCTGGACGCGCTGGACCACCTCGAACACCTCGCCGTGGAGGGCGTCCTGCACGGCGTGGACCTCGGCCTCGAGCCGGGTGTGCTCGCCGCGGACCTCGCCCTCCCAGGACCAGCGGCGGCCGGCGGTGAGCGGGAGCTCGAGCACGGGCTGCGGGGGGTCGAGCGCGAACACGCCCGGACCGAGCTGGCGCTGGGTGCACACCACGCGCAGCCCGCCGTCCTCGAGGGGCTCGACCCGCAGCCAGTCGATCGAGCGCTGACGCCAGCCCTTCGACCCGCCGGTCGACCACTCCACCCGCGCGTGCGGGACGCCGTCCACGGTCTCCCAGCGGGCGACGCGGCGCTGCACCCCGAGCGGGAGCGGGCTCTGGTCGCGCGCGGCCTCGAGCACCAGCACGCTGCCCGGCTCGAGCGGGAGCACGCCGGCGAGGCGCGGGTCGAGCGGCGGCGGGTCGACGCGGCGCGAGCCGTCGCGCGCCGCGACCAGGACCGCGGCCGCCAGCGCCGCCGCCACGATCACCGCCAGGCTCCCCTTGGTGCGCGTCCGCATGGGCCCAGTCTATGCGGCGCGATCGCTCCCCGGCCGTTGTCGGGAAACGCTTTGTGAGGACCGGCGGCTCCGGTTAGATGCTCGCGCCGTCGAGCGTGTGTCGTCGGTATGCCCACCACCGCCCCGAGCCCTCGCGAGGTCGCCGTGCTCGACGCCGCGCGCTCGCCCGCGCCCGACCCCGGCGACGACCCCGTCGCCGCGCTGTTCCGCCGCGCCGGCGGCCCCGCCTTCCGCCTGGCCCACGCGCTGCTCGGCGAGCGCGGGGCCGCCGAGGACGTGGTCCAGGAGGCGTTCGTGCGCGTGCTCGCGCGGCGCGACGCCCTCGCCGACCCCGAGGCCCTCGACGGCTACGTGACGCGGGCCGTGCGCAACCTGGCCTACAACCACCTCCGCCGGCGCAAGACCGCGGGGGTCGCGCAGGAGCGGCTCGAGCGCGCGGCCGACCCCGCCGCCGCGCCGGCGGACCCCGCCCTCGACGAGGAGGCGGCCCGCGCGGCCGCGGCCCTGGCGGCGCTCCCGCCCGAGCAGCGCGAGGTGGTGCACCTGCGCGTCCACGAGGGGCTCGAGTTCAAGACGATCGCGGCGCGCACCGGCGTGCCGCTCGGCACGGTCCACTCGCGCTACCGCTACGCGCTCGCGCGCCTGCGGCAGCGCCTCGCTGCGGGCGAGGCAGGAGGTCGCCATGACGGCTGAGCTCGAGCAGGAGCACGCGGAGCTCTTGGCCGCCCTGCGGCGCGTCCCGCCCGCCGAGCCCGCGGCCGACCTCGAGGCGCGCGTCCGCGCGGCGGCAACCGCGGCGCCGCAGCCGGCGCGCGAGGCGCCGCTCCGGCGCGCGTTCGACGCGCACGCCGGCGAGGCGTTCGCGCAGCTGTGCGCGCTGCTGCAGGGGGACGCCTGGCTGGCCGAGCGCGCGCTGGTGGCGGCCTTCGTGCGGCTCGACGGCGGGAGCTCCCCCGCCCTGGCCGAGGTGCTGCAGCACGCGCGCCACGCCGCCCTCGAGGTGCTGGCCAAGGCGGGCGGCCTGGCGGCGGACCCGATCGGGTTCGACGAGCGCGCGCTGCTGCTCGAGCGGCGCGGCGGGGCCTCGCTCGAGGCGCTGGCCCGCGCCTGGTCCGCCGTGCCGGCGCGCCTGCGCGAGCGGCTGCTCTCGGCCGGCGAGGCGCTCCTCGCGGCCCGCGAGGCCGGGGCCGAGGCCGCTTCGCCCTGCAGCGTGGGCCGCCCGCTGCTCGTCCCCGCCGCGCTCGACCTGCTCGACGAGCCGGAGGCCGCGGCCTACGCCGATCACCTCGTCGCCTGCGCCGCCTGCGCCCGGTGGAGCGACACCCTGGAGGACGCCTTGACGCTACCCGCGACCGCCTTGCCCGCGCCCGACAAGACCTGGGAGCGGATCGCCGCCGAGCGCGCCGAGCCGCCCGCCGCGCGCGACCTCGGGATCTCCGTCTCGGTCTCGTGCTGCTACTGCCACGACCGGCTGCGCCCGGCCGAGGCGGCCTTCTGCGCGAGCTGCCTGGCGCCGCACCACGCCGAGTGCTTCGCCGCCCACGGCCGCTGCAGCGCGCCCGGCTGCGCCGGGGTCGAGGTGATCCGGCCGGCGGCGGCCGCGCCCTCGCGCCCGCGACGCTGGCGCTGGCTGGCGGGCGGGCTCGGCCTGGCGGGCGTGGCGGCGGTCGCGGCGCTCACGTCCGAGCCCGACGGGGCGGCCTCGCTGGCCGCGGCGCCGGCCGGCGTCGAGCGCACCCGCGTCGCGGTCGGGCATCCGGAGCCGGCGCCCGAACTGCGCGTGGTGCCAGAGACGCTGATCCCCGGCTGCTCCCAGGCGGAGGTGATCGCGGCGCTGGGCGAGCCCGACGAGGAGACGCGCGTGGGGAGCTTCTGGCGCCTCTCCTGGCGACGGCTGGGCGCGAGCGTCCTACTCGATCTGGGCGGGCGGCGGCTGGCGCTGGCCTCGTTCTACGGGCGGGTGCGCTCCGACGCGCCGCTCGACGCCAACGGCAACCAGGCCATGTTCACGCGCGACGTGGTCACCTTCTCGGCCGGCGCGTGGAGCTGGCGCGGCCTGCAGATCGGCATGCCGGCCCGCGAGGTCGTGGCGCGGGTCGGCGAGGCGATCTCGTCGCAGACCGAGGCTGGGGGACGATTCCATTACCTCGCCTACGACGACCCACGCGCCATTCTGGTCCTGGACGCGCACCGCGACTTCGCCCTGGTCGAGATCCACGTGGGCGGCTCGGCGAGGCCGGATGCCAACGGCAACGTGCAGATCGTGGCCACCGACGTCGGCAGGCCGCTGACCGCGCGTCAGGCGACCGCGAACGCCCTGCGCGCGGCGCGCGCCTCGGGCGCGCTGGAGCGCGTCCTCGGGAGTCGCCTGTTCGTCCGGTACGCGAACCGATCGCCCGTCGAGCTGTTCGCGGTCCACGGCGCGCTCGCCGACGACGGCAGCGGGCTCGACGTGAGGATCGAGCGGACGCGGCTCTCCCGCCAGAGGTGGAGTCACGAGCGCTGCCGCGTCTCCTGGGACGGCGTGCTGTCGCGGCTCGACCGCCTGCAGGTGGACGTCGACCAAGGCGGAGTCAAGCGCTGGCGGACGACCGGGAGGGAGGGGGATCGCCTGACTCTGAGCGTCGAGCACGACGGCAGCCTCCCCTACACGCTCCAGCTCTACGTGAGTGAGCGCGACCTCCCGGCGGAGCTCGCCCGGTTCGTGCTCGCCCCGCTGAGCGATGCGCTCCTGCCCGCGGACTGGAGCGTGTCGTTCCGGAGTCCCATCGAGAGCGAGCTGCACCGGCTGCGCCCGGAGTTCGGCTGGACAGCGACCTCCGCCGCGCACGCCCGCTCCGTGCTGGTCGACGACTGGCAGGTCCTCCTCGACCCCCGAGGCGCGATCGCGATCATGAACCAGGAGCCCGACTTCTGGCGGGACGAGCGGCCGATCCCGCTTCGCGATCAGTTCTGGATCGAGCCGATCAGCGCCGCCGATTACGCCGAGCGCGCCGCGCGCGCGCCGTTCCTCTCCGGCCACGCCCCGCTCGCCTTGGTGGCGGGGGTGCCGACGAGCGAGGCGGACCTCCTGCGCTGGTGCGTGCTCGAGGTCGAGTTTCGCGCGATCGGATCCGACGCCGCCAAGGCCCGCGAGTACCAGCAGGCGGCGCTCGAGCGGTTGATCGAGCACCGCGCGCTGTGGGCGCTGGCGAGCCGCGAGGTCACCCTCGACGAGGCGGAGCTCGCCGCGGTGGAGCAGGCCGTCGCCGCCACGCTGGCTGCGGACCCCGCGCTGAGCGCGGCGCTCGTGGACATCGGAGCCACGCCCGACGCGCTCCGCGAGCGCCTGCGGGAGGAGCGATCGATCGCCAAGCTCATCGAGAAGCACGCGGGCGCGGACCCAGCGGCGATCAAGGCCTGGGTCACCGAGCGCCTGGCCGAGGCGGACGTGCACCGGATGACGCCGCGCTGAGCCGCGGCGCCGCGGCGGCGCGCAAGTTCAGCGACAGCCGGGGTGCTCTGAGCAAAAGGACCCGCGCCCGGCAAACCAGCGACAGCGAGAGCGGGCACCGGGCCCGAAGCCCCTCGCGCTATACAGAGCGCCTTCTCGCCAAGGAGCAGCGCCGCTTCGGGCGCCGCGGCGCGAAC
>CAZMSZ010000236.1:0-11836 GCA_964569055.1 uncultured Planctomycetota bacterium
GCGCGACTGCTCGGTGCAGCGCCGCCACCAGAAGCTGGTGGAGGAGGCGCCGTCTCCGGCGCTCGACCCCGAGCTGCGCCGCAAGATGGGCGCGGCGGCCGTGGCACTCTGCCAGGAGGTGGGCTACACCAACGCCGGCACCGTGGAGTTCCTCGTCGACGGCAAGGGGAACTTCTACTTCATCGAGATGAACACCCGGATCCAGGTCGAGCACCCCGTGACCGAGGAGATCACCGGGCTCGACCTCGTGCAGCTCCAGCTGAGGATCGCGGCCGGCGAGAAGCTCCCCTTCACGCAGGAGGACGTGCGGCTGCGCGGCCACGCGATCGAGGTGCGGATCAACGCCGAGGACCCCGACGACGGCTTCAAGCCGCGCCCGGGCCAGGTGGAGCGGCTGTTCGTGCCGGGCGGGCGCAACGTGCGCTGGGACTCGCACATCTACGCGGGCTACAAGATCCCGCCCAACTACGACTCCATGGTCGGCAAGCTGATCGTGTGGGGCGAGAGCCGCGAGGCGGCGATCGACTGCATGCGCCGCGCCCTGGGCGAGCTGGTCGTCGAGGGGATCCCCACCTCGGCCTCGCTCCATCGCAAGATCATGAACCATGTGCAGTTCCAGCGCGGGCACGCCACGACCGGGTTCATCGAGGACTACTTCACGCGCTGAGACAACCCATTGGGCGTTAGGGCCTTGCGGCGGAGGCCCGCCGCGGCACGCGACCGCTGACGGGTCGGTTGTCAGCGGGCGCCTTCGCCGCTAGAATTCGCCGCCTTGCGGCCCGCTCCAGGCGGACGCCGCTCCGAAGCCGCGGCAACATGCGCGGAGCGAGAGACATGCACGCCATCATTCGGGATCGCGGGAAGCAGTACAGGGTCACCGAGGGCGAGGTCATCGAGATCGACCTCATGCCGGAGGTGCAGGACGGGCAGGGCATCGCGTTCGAGGACGTGCTGCTCACCTCCGACGGCGCGGGTCAGGTCAAGGTCGGCGAGCCGACCGTGCCCGGGGCCAGCGTCCAGGGCGAGGTGGTCCAGGCCCACGTTCGCGGGAAGAAGATCGACGTCGTGCACTTCCGGCGCCGCAAGGACTCCATGGACATGAAGGGTCACCGGCAGCCGTACACACGCGTCAAGATCGCCAAGATCGAGGCTGCGGGGTAACGCCATGGCTCACAAGAAGGGACAGGGTTCGTCGCGCAACGGGCGCGACTCCAACGCGCAGCGGCGCGGGGTCAAGGTCTACGGCGGGCAGGCCTGCCGGGCGGGCTCGATCATCGTGCGCCAGCTCGGCACGCGCTACCACGCGGGGCCGAACGTCGGCATGGGCAGCGACTACACGCTGTTCGCGCTGGTCGACGGGCGCGTCCAGTTCGAGACCCGCAAGGCCAAGGGCAAGGCCTACAAGCGGGTCAGCGTCGAGCCGGTCGCGGCCCCCCAGGGCTGAAGCCAAGCCTTCGGCGCGGCTCGAGTACATTTGGGATCGTGGCGGGCGCCGCGGCGCCCGCGCGCGGGCGGGGGGAGCCACCTCCGCCCGCTTTCGCTTCACGGCTGGGGCGCGTCGGTCATGTTCGTCGACCGGGTCACGATCGAGGTGCAGGCGGGCCGGGGCGGCGACGGCGCGGTGTCGTTCCTGCGCGAGGCGTTCCGGCCCAGGGGCGGCCCCGACGGGGGCGACGGGGGCGACGGCGGCTCGGTCGTGCTGGTGGTCGTGCCCCACCGGATGACCCTGGAGGACGTGGCGCAGCACCCGCGCTACAAGGCTCAGAGCGGACAGCCCGGCCGCGGCAAGAACTGCACCGGCAAGAGCGGCGAGGACCTGCGCCTGCGCGTCCCGCCGGGGACGCTGGTGATCGACGACGAGAGCGGCGAGCAGGTCGCCGATCTGACCGAGGCGGGCCAGGAGCTGGTGCTCGCCCGCGGCGGGCGCGGAGGCAAGGGGAACGCGCGCTTCGCCACCGCGATCAACCAGGCGCCGCGGATCGCCACCCGCGGCCGCGACGGCCAGCAGGGCCGCTACCGGCTCGAGCTCAAGCTGATCGCCGAGGTCGGGATCGTGGGGCTGCCCAACGCCGGCAAGTCGACCTTCATCAGCCGGGTCTCCAACGCCCGCCCGCGGATCGCGGACTACCCCTTCACCACCCTGGTCCCCAACCTCGGCGTGGCGGTGCTCGGCCCCGAGCGCGAGCTGGTGATCGCCGACATCCCGGGGCTGATCGAGGGCGCGAGCGAGGGGCGCGGCCTGGGCGACGACTTCCTCCGCCACGTGGAGCGCACGCGCGTCCTGCTCCACCTCGTGGACGGCGCCAGCCCCGAGGCGGGCGGCCCCGAGCCCGTCGAGGCCTACCGCACGATCCGCCGCGAGCTCGAGCGCTACGCGGGCGGCGGGCTGGCGGGCAAGCCCGAGATCGTGTGCCTCAACAAGACCGACGCGCTCCTCCCCGAGCAGGTGGAGGAGCGCGCGGCCGCGCTGGAGGCGGCGGCGGGGGCGCCCGTTCGCCGAATCTCGGCCGTGAGCGGGGCAGGCTGTCGCGAAGCGCTCGTGGCCCTCGAGGCCTTGCTGCGCCAGCCCGACGCGGGGGCCGACCTCCTCGATTGAGACCTGTCCAGGGGTCCCGTCGACGTGGCACGCCTGGGAGCGACCTGCTAACGTACGGGCCGCGACAGCGCGAACGCCGGAGGGTAGGTGGATTTCCACAACCTGCTGACGAAGATGGTCAAGGCGCGGGCATCCGACCTTTTCATCAAGGTCGGCAGCCCGCCGTCGATGCGGATCGACGGCCGCATCCGGTTCCTCCAGGGGCAGGTCACCTCCCAGGAGGAGGCGAACAAGATCCTGCACGCGATCACCAAGTCGCGCGGGGGCAACCAGCTCGACAGCGCCGGGCGGCTCCGCAAGGAGATCGACATCGCGTACGACGTGCCCAAGGTGGGGCGCTTCCGCGTGAGCATCTCCTCGCAGCGCGGGAACCTGTTCTTCGTGCTGCGGACGGTCACCCGCGCCGTCATGACGTTCGAGGACCTCCACCTGCCGCGCGAGCAGCTGGAGAAGCTCGCGAACCTGCAGCGCGGGCTGGTGCTGGTGACGGGCGTCACGGGCTCGGGCAAGAGCTCGACCCTGGCGGCGATCATCAACTACATCAACCACCACCAGAACAAGCACATCATCACGATCGAGGACCCGATCGAGTACGTGTTCAAGGACAAGCGCTCGATCGTGACCCAGCGCGAGGTCGGCGCCGACACCGCCAACTTCCCGAGCGCGATCCGCGCCGCCCTGCGCCAGTCGCCCGACGTGCTCATGATCGGTGAGATGCGCGACCTCGAGACCATGAACGCCTCGATCCACGCGGCCGAGACGGGCCACCTCGTGATGTCGACGCTCCACACGGTCAACGCGCAGCAGACGGTGGAGCGCATCATCAACTACTTCCCGCCGCACCAGCACGAGCTGATCCGCATGCAGCTCTCCATGGTGCTCGAGGGCGTCATCGCCCAGCGCCTCGGCCCCAAGAAGGGCGGCGCCGGCCGCGTCCCCGCGCTGGAGCTGATGATGAAGTCCCCCAGCATCAAGGACATGCTCAAGGAGGGCCGCACCTCGGACCTCTACAAGTGCATGGCCGAGTCGGAGTACTTCGGCTGCCAGACCTTCAACCAGTCGATCCGCAAGCTGTACCAGGACGACCTGATCGCGCTCGAGGACGCCATGAGGCTCGCCGACAACCCCGACGAGCTGAAGATGGAGCTGCGCGGCATCGTGAAGGGCTCCCGAGCGAGCGACTTCGACTTCTCCTTTTGAGTTCGCTTCGCGAACTCAAGTGGGTGGGGTCGGCGAGACGTCCCCGTTGGTTGGTTGAGGTTTGGTGGGGGCGGTCGGTGATCGCCCCGCTCTTGCGAAGAGATTCATTGGTTGAAGACGGCAGAGCGCCCCGCTATTGCGAAGAGATTCATTGGTTGAAGACGGCAGAGCGCTCCGTTCTTGCGAAGAGATTCACTGGTTGAAGACGGCAAGGCGCCCGTTCTAGCGAAGAGATTCATTGGTTGAAGACGGCAGAGCGCCCCGTTCTTGCGAAGAGATTCATTGGTTGAAGGCGGCAGAGCGCCTCGTTCTTGCGAAGAGATTGCTTGGTCGAGGACACTCGTCCTCGCGAAGAGATTGATTGGTCGAGGGCGGCGGAGCGCCCCGTCCTTGCGAAGAGATTGATTGGTTGAACACCGCCGAGCGCCTCGGCTTGCCAGCCGGGCTCGGCCGGCGAGCTGTTGGTCATGGCGGCGCCGTTCGCCGCGTGCAGCCCTCGCAACTTGCTGGCCGCGACGTGAGGCGAGGCTGAGCCGCGGGTCGCGGTGCCGGGCGGTGCCCGTGCGCCCCGCGGGCGGAGGGTGCACGAACATAGTGCGAACTCGCCCTGTCGGTCCGGCCCATACGATCGCCCGCGGAAGGAGGCGCGCATGGGGGCGCTCGACCTGGCGGGGAAGGCCTGGATCGCGAATGCGGCGCGTGAGGTCGCGGCGCTCGCGTGGGAGGGGCCGGTGCAGCGGGCGCGGGTGGTGCGAAAGGATCTGCCGTGGAGCGAGGCGCAGGTCGACGAGCTCTTGGAGGTCCAGACCGCCGCCGGGCGGGCCTCGCTCCACGTCGAGCTCCTGGCAGGTGCCAAGGCGGACGCGGGGCGGCGGGTCCATGGCTACTGGACCGAGCTCCACCCCGCGCACGACCGGCTGCTCTCGCTGCTCGTGGTCCTGAAGCGCGGCCGCAAGCAAGGGCGTCCACGAGACGAGTACCGAGTGGCAGGTGCCGGACCGATCGCCGAGGCGCTCCGGTTCCGCTACCGGGTGGTGTGCGCGTGGGACGACACCGCCGAGAAGATCCTCGTGGGCCCGCCGGGCCTGCTCCCCTTGCTTCCGTTCACACGAGACGCCAGGCCAGCGGACGTCGATCACGCGCTGGCCGGGCTCGGGCGCGTACGCGACCGGACCCGCGTGGCCGAGCTCCGCGTGGCGCTGTGTGTGTTCGCGGCCAACGTGTTCCCGACCGTCGATTGGTTTGCCAGAATCCCAGGTGAGGACCGCATGCGATCTACGACGTACGACCGGATCGTTCAGGAAGGGGAGCGCAAGGGACGATTGGAGCTCGTCACGGAGCTGCTGCAGGGCCGGCTCGGGCGCGACGCCGTGCGCTTCGTCGAGGCGCTCGCCGCGGTCGATGACGAGCGTCTCCTCGCGATTGGACGCGCGGTCGCGCAGCAGCGCTCCCGGGCGAAGCTCCTCGCGGCGCTGGAGGCGCTCTGCGGCGGCGCGAACGGTCGGGCTCGAGCGCCTCGCGCGCGTCGCTAGCGAGGCCGCTCACGTGAGTCGATCGCGCGCTCGGGGCGCTCGGGCGCGTGCACGACCGGACGCGGCCGGCCGAGCTACGGGTGGCGCTGTACTTGCCCGAGTTCCAACTGAGGACCACATGCGATCTACGACGTACGACCGGATCGTTCAGAAGGGCGAGCGCAAGGGCCGACTCGAGGGGCGAGCGGAGCTCGTCGCTGCGCAGTTGCGTGATCGGCTTCGGACCGGGGCCGACCGGTTCCTAGCGGCGGTTGCCGGGGCGGACGAGGAGGAACTCCTCGCGATTGGACGCGCGGTCGCGCAGCAGCGCTCTCGGGCGAAGCTCCTCGCGGCGCTGGAGGCGCTCTGCGGCGGCGCGAACGGTCGGGCTCGAGCGCCTCGCGCGCGTCGCTGACGCATGCGAGGCCGCTCCCGCGAGGCTCAGGGCCGCGCGCGGGCCTGCTCGACCAGCGCGACCAGGCGGTCGAGGACCTGGTCGGGGGTGAGGTCGGTGGTGTCGACGTAGGCGGCCTCGGGGACGCGGACCAGGGGGCCGACGGGGCGGGACTGGTCGCGGCGGTCGCGGGCCTCGATCTCGGCCTGGAGCTCGTCGAGGTCGGGGGCGGCGTCGCCGAGGTCGAGCTGGCGGCGGCGGGCGCGCTCGCGGGCCGACGCGTCGAGGTAGATCTTGACGTCGGCGTCGGGCCACACGACCGAGGCGAGGTCGCGGCCCTCGGCCACCACCGAGCCCGGCTGGGCGGCGGCCAGGGCGCGCTGCTGGGCGACGAGGCGCTCGCGGACGGCCGGGTCGTCGGCGAGGTGGTGGATCGCGCCGGTAACCTCGCGGGTGCGGATCTCGGCGCTCACGTCCTCCCCGTCGAGGAGCACCCGGGCGGGGCCGCTCGGCTGCGGCTCGAGGGCGATCCTTGCGTCGTCGACCACCGCGGCGACCGCGGCCGAGTCTTGGAGGTCGACGCCGGCGCGCAGGGCGCGCAGCGTGCAGGCGCGGTACATCGCGCCCGTGTCGAGGTAGAAGGCGCCGAGCCGCTTCGCCAGCCGGCGGGCGATGGTGCTCTTGCCGGCCCCCGCGGGGCCATCGAGCACGACGACGAGCCGCGGGGCGGGCACGTGCCCTACCTACCTACACGCCCTCGAGCATCTTCGTGCAGCGGAACCCGAGGATGTCGGTCTTGGCCTTCTTGTCGGCCCACAGCGCGGCCGTGGCCGAGACGAACTCCGGGTCGCCGGGGTCGACGTAGGAGCCGCCCTTGATGTAGCAGCACCCCTCGGCGTCGGGGTAGATCGTGTTGGTCCACTCCCACACCGAGCCGACCATGACCTTGCAGCCGTAGGGCGAGGCGTAGGCGTCGTACTTCGAGATCGGCTCGAGGCGCGGCGGGGCGAAGTCGTCGTGGCGGTAGTTCGCCTTCTCGGGCGAGAGCGGCTCGTTGCCCCACGGGTAGGTGAAGCCCTCGGTGCCGCGCGCCGCCTTCTCCCACTGCTGCACCGTGGGGAGCGACTTGCCCGCCCACTTGCAGTAGTAGAGCGCGTCCATCCACGAGACGCCGGTCACGGGGAGCTCGTCGTGCGCCGCGTCGGGCTTGGTCTCCCACACCACCGGCGGACGGTACTGCGTCTCCTCGAGGAACTCCCGGTACTGCCGGTTCGTGACGGGGGTCACGTCGATGTAGTAGGGCTCGAGGTGGATCTCCTGGCGGTCGGGCCCGAACGGGAACGGGCCGCCGGGGACCAGGACCATGCCCGGAATCTCGGGGGCGAGCTGCGCGCGGGTCTTGACCTTCTCGAGCAGGTTCTCGCTCTCGATGATGTCGCAGACGTCGGCGTAGCGGTCCTCGGTCACGTCCCACTCGGTCTCGCCGGTGATGTTCCGGTAGACCTCCAGGACCTCCTTCGCCTTCACGAGGTAGCGGTCACGGTTCTGCGCGTCGATGAACGCCAGCTCGTAGAGCAGGATCCCGTAGAAGTAGCAGTCCTGATCCTCGTTGAGCGGGTGGTTGGCGTACAGCTTCTCGAAGAACTTGACCGCCTGCTGCTCGTCGAGCTCGAACGCGGGCTTCTTCTGGTCGATGTAGCGGTCCCAGACGTACTGGCAGATCCGCTCGCGCGTCAGCTCGGGGGCCACGATGTCCTGCGTCTTCACCATGTTGCTTCGACTACTCTACCCGCGCTATGGCCGCTCGTAGACGACGATCTCGCCCAGGAGCCCTGGGACCACCAGCCGGCCCAGGCGGCGGCTGAAGCCCATCCTCTGCGTCAACTGCTCTTCGTACGTCTTGGCGCCCGCCGGGCTGGCCTCGGTCAGGTTGAGGTACGCCCGGTCTCCGCGCCACTGATAAGGCGTGCCGCCGGTCCCGCCGCTGGTCCAGCGGTTGAGCTTCTCGAGCCCGCGCCCGTAGCTCTGGTCGCGATTGTCGAACTGCTCCACGCACACCCGCGCGAGGTGAGGGTCGAGCTCGCGGGTCTCCCCGACCAGCGCGCCGGCGCGCGAACCGTCACCGCCCCCGCCCGGCCCCTCGGCCTCCTTGCGGCGGCCGTGCCCGTTGCGGGGCGCGAGCTCGGCGTCGGCGGCGAACGTGCGCACCACGACCAGGTCCTCGACCGAGGAGACCGGCTCCGCCGTGGGCTCGGGGGCGGAGAGCGCCGCGAGCGCGTCGAGGATCGCGACCTGGTTGCGCAGCACCTGCCGCATGGCGCGGTTGAGGTCGCTCACCGAGAGCAGGTCGGGGCGCCCGCCGTCGAGGTCCTCGACCAGCTCGCGGGTGGTGCGGAACAGCTTCTGGAGGCGATCGCGGCGGGGCTCGCTCACCTGGCACCCCCCGCGCTCCGGGCGCGCAGGCGGCGGAGCGCCTCGATGTGCAGCTCCGAGCCGTGCAGGGTGAGGGCCTCGTCGTAGCTGTGCTCGGCCTCGGCGACGAGGCCGGCGAGCTCGAGGCACAGCCCGAGGTCGTAGTGCAGGGCGGCCTGGACCGGCGCGGCCTCTCCGGCGCTCGTCGCGATCGCTCGCGCCAGGGCGGCGCGGGCGCCGGCCACGTCGCCCTGCTCGAGGAGCTCGCGCGCGGGCTCATCGAGGCCGTCGGCGCGCTCCCAGGTGATCGTGGCGCCGCGAGCCCTCGGGAGCAGCGCGTCGCCGACCTCGTCGGCCGCGCGGGCCCAGGCCGCGGCAGGCTCCTGCAGCACGGGCACGGTGGCGTCGGGGCCCCAGGCGGCCTCGCCCTCCGGCCGCATCAGGCGCGTGCGCACGCGCACCAGGCCGGCGGGCGGGTCGGCGGCGGGGACGCGCTCGACCGAGCCGACCAGCACCGCGTCCAGCCCGTGCGTGCGGGCCAGCTCCAGCGCGTCGCTCGCGGCGCCGTCGATCCAGGCGGCCGAGAAGGCGCGCTCTCCCGGCCCCTGCAGCCGCGCGAGCAGCCGCCGCGCCACCGCCTCGCCGCCCTCACCCGAGAACGCGGCCACGCCGAGCCGGCGCACCCCGTCGAGCGCGACGGGGGCGTCCAGCGGACGCGTGAGCTCGAGCTGCTCGGTGGCCGAGCAACCGGAGACGATGGCTGAGGCGGTCAACATCAAACCGAGCAAGGCTCCACGGCTGCGGGGGGGCACGAACGCGCACCGGCTCCCGGTGTTGCCTGGCCGGGGGCAGGAGGGGCGTCGCCCGAAGGGCGGGATCGTAATGGGGCTGCTCAGCGTGGTCAAGCCTTTGCGTTTCAAGGCCCAACGGAGTCGGACCGCTCCGGCGATGGTAAAGCCGGCGCGCCATTTCGATTAGGGGCCGCGTCGGTTCCTGCGCGTGCCAGATCCGCCCGGGCCTGGATCCCTCAAGTCCCGCCGGGAGCGCGCCGAAGAGGAAGGGGAGGAGCGCCTGGTGTCTGGAGCCACCCCCCGCACCGACTCGCGCCGGATCCACGCCGCGCGCACCCGCCGCCGGGCAGCGCTGCGGGAGGCCGCCTACCTCGCGGCGCTCCTGACCACGGCCGCCGCGACCTACGCGGTGTTGATCCTCTACCCGAGCCGCCTCAAGACCCGCCAGCTGCGCGCCCAGCTCGAGCAGCAGCGCCAGCAGGTCGAGGTGCTCGAGGAGTCGATCGCGAACCTGCGGCGCGACGCGCAGGCCCTGCACGACGACCCCTGGAGCATCGAGCGCGCGCTGCGCGCCCGGCTGGGCTACCTGCGCCAGGGCGAGCGCGTGTTCCGCGGCGGCGGCTGAGCGCTCAACGGGGAGGCGGCTCGGGCCCCACGTCCCACAGCTCCACCGCGGCCCACTGCGAGCCGCGCACGGCGAGGGTGACCAGCCAGCGGCCGTCGGGCGAGAGCGCGGCGTCCTGGAAGCTCGGGGCCTCGAGCGGGCGGATCAGCGGGTCGATCCACTCGCCGTGGGTGCTCGGCTCGGGGCCGGTCGCCCACACCTTGAGCTCGCTCGGGGAGTCGGCGTAGCCGCCCACGCTGTAGAGCAGGCGGCCGTCGGGCGAGAACGCGAGCGCGCGCGGCTTGCTCGCGTGGGCGGGCGGCGTGTCGGCGCGCAGGAACGCGTCCTCGAGCGCGTCCCCCTGGAACAGGCGCGGGTCGCGCAGCCGGCTCACGACCTCGCCGGTGGCCACGTCGAGGACCAACAGCGACCAGGTGGCGGTGGTCGCGAGCGCCAGCCAGCGCCGGTTGGGGTGGAGCGCGAAGGTGGCCGCGACCCCGGGCAGCGCGTGCACGGCGCGCCGCTCGAGCGCGCCGTCGGGGCCGACGTCCCACACCTGCAGCTCCCGGTCCGCCGGGTGTCCGTGGGCGATCAGCGTGCGCTCGTCGACGAACGCCAGCTCGAGGACGCGCGTGCCGAAGCGGGCGCGCGCGACCGGCGCGGGCACGACGACCGCCGCGTCGGCGAGCACCTTCCAGTCGTAGAGCTCGATCGAGCCCGCGGCGGCGCTCTCGTCGTCGTCGTAGCCCACCGCCACCCAGCGCCCGTCCGGCGAGCTGGCGGCGCTCACGATCCTGCTGCGCTCCGCCCCTTCGGTCACGAGCCAGCGCGTTCGACCCGTGGAGGGGATCAGCGCGGCGCGCTTGGCGCCGTTCACGAAGAACAGGGTCATGGGGCCAGCGGCCCCGGGGCGGACCAGGGGCCGAGCGCGGACGAAGGTGTCGGCGGCGGCGTCCAGGGCGGTGGGGCCCCCGGGCCGGCTCACGTCCTCCCAGCCGAACAGCTGGAGCTCGGCCCGCTGCGAACGATCGAACACCGTGTGCGCGACCAGGAGCCGGGCCGGGCCGCGCCAGCCCAGCGCCGCGCGAGCGCCCGTCTCGCCCAACAGGCGCGGTCCGCTCGCCAGCTTGGCGGCGACGTAGGCGCGCTGGACCTCCTCGCGGCGGGGGTCCGCCGGGTGCGCCCGCAGCCAGGCAGCGGCCGCGGCGGCGCGCGCCTTGGGGGCGGGGTCCGCCAGGTCGGGGAGGTCGGGGAGCTCGCTCACCGCTGGCCGGCGGGGGTCTGGGTCGGCCGGGGTGGGGACGCGCGGTCCGCTGGTCGGCGGCGGGGAGGCGACGGCGGGCGGCGCCTCGGGGGCGCTCGCCCCGAGCGACCACGTCCCCACGACCGCGCCGAGCGCCGCGCACGCGAGGGCGCCCGCGACGGCGACCCCACCGAGCGGGCGGCGGCGCGGCGCGGCCTCTGGGCGCTCGCCCGCCGCGAACGCGCGCAGGTCGGCCTCCAGGGCCGCGGCGCCCGGATAGCGCTGCTCCGGGCGCTTGGGCAAGGCGCGCGCCAGGATCGCCACGAAGTCGGCGGGCGCATCGGGCGGCCAGCTCGGCTCGTCGCGCATGATCGCGCGCGCCAGCGCGACCACCGAGTCCTCCTCGAACGGCGGGTGGCCGGCCACGGCCGCGAACAGCGTCGCCCCGAGCGAGTACAGGTCGGTCCGCTCGTCCACCTCGTGGTGGTGGCCGGCCGCCTGCTCGGGGCTCATGTAGGCGGGGGTGCCGAGGAGCTGCCCGGTCTTGGTCAGCGTCTCGGCCGAGTCGTCGTGGGCCAGGCCGAGGTCGAGGAGCACCGCGCTCCCGTCCTCGCGCAGCATGACGTTGCCGGGCTTCACGTCGCGGTGGACGATCCCCGCCCGGTGGAGCGCGCCGAGGGCCGCGGCCACCTCGGCCCCGACCCGCGCCGCCTCGACCGGCGAGAGCGGCCCGCGCAGGAGCCGCTCCTCGAGCGCCTCGCCCTCGACCCGCTCGAGCACGAGGTAGGGGCCCTGCGGCAGCCTGCCGACCGAGACGATCCGCACCACGTGTGGGTGGCTGACCTTGGCCATGGCCAGCGCCTCGCGCTCGAGCCGCGCCAGCGCCGTCGGGCTGGCGGCGTGCGCGAGGACCACCTTCAGCGCCAGCGGCCGCGGATCCTCGGGGTGGCGCACGGCGTAGACCATCCCCATGCCGCCGCGGCCGAGCTCGCCGGTGATCTCGTAGGGGCCGATGTGCACGGCGCGATCATGCCACGCGCGCCGGCCCCGAGCCCGCCGCGCGTGGGCGTCGTCGCTCAGTCGGG
>CAZMSZ010000237.1:0-7500 GCA_964569055.1 uncultured Planctomycetota bacterium
CGCGCTGGACGCGTTCGTCGCGGCGCGCGACGCCTACTTCAAGCGCCACGACCTCGCGCTGGAGGAGTGACCCGGGCCCACCCCCCCGCGAGCCCGCTAGCCGGCCGCGGCGCGTTCGCGGGCCAGCGTGACCGCTCGCCGGATCGTGGAGCGAGGCCGCCGCCACCCTCGTGCTCGTGCTCGTGCTCGTGCTCGTTCTTCGCGATGCTCCCGAGTCCGACTCCGATGCCGTCGAGGACGAAGCCGAGACCGCCAAGAAGAGCTGTCGCTGATGAGGCCAGCTCCCCGGCGTCGAAACTGACCGCCAAGGACGCCAAGAGCGCCAAGGAAGAGCTGTCGCTGTCGGGCGCTCCTCCTCGGCTCGCCGAGTCCGCCAAGGAGCTGTCGCTCGAGCGAGAGCTCCTTGGTCGACTCCGACTCCGACTCCGATTCCGAGTCCGAGTCCGAGTCCGAGTCCGAGCTACTCTCCCGACTCCTGCTCGATCGACTCCACCCGGGCGGTGAACGCGCCCTCCGCCAGGCGGGTGCGCACCACGTCGCCGGGCTGCAGCGCGGCGGCGTGCTTGACCACGGCGCCCTCCTCGTCGGTCGTCAAGCTGTAGCCGCGGGCCAGCACCTCGAGGGGGGAGAGCGAGGCCAGGCGGCCGGCGCCGGCGGCGAGGTCGCGCTTGGCGGCGGCGAGGCGCTGGGCGAGGGCGCGGCTCAGGCGGCGCTCGAGCTGGTCGAGGCGGGCGCGCTCGGCGCTCACGCGCGCGCCGGGGTGCACCAGGGCCAGGCGGCGCTGCGCGTCGAGCAGGCGCTCGCCGCTGCGGGCCAGGCGGGCGCGGGGGTGCGCCAGGGTCAGCCTGCGCTCGGCGGCGTCGAGCTGGTGGCGCAGCGCGGCGGCTCGCAGGGGGACGGCGCGCATGCCGTGGGCGCGCGCGGCCAGCTCGAGGCGGCGGCGGAGGCGGTCGAGGCGGGCGGCGAGCGCGCGGCGCAGGCGGGTCTCGCGCAGCTCGAGCGCGCGGGCCAGCTCGGCCGCGACCGGGACCGCCAGCTCGGCGGCGCCGGTCGGGGTGGGCGCGCGGCGGTCGGCCACGAGGTCGACCAGGGTGACGTCGGTCTCGTGCCCCACGCCGGTGACGACCGGGACGCGGCAAGCCACCGCCGCTCGCACCACCGGCTCGGCGTCGAACGCGGCGAGGTCCTCGCGCGAGCCGCCGCCGCGCACCAGCAGGATCACGTCGACCCGTGCGGCGCGGTCGAGGCGCGTCAGCGCGGCTGCGAGCGAGCTGGCCGCCGCGGCCCCGTGGACCTGCGCGGGCGCGATCACCACCGCCATGCCGGGGAAGCGGCGCTCGATCGTGGTCAGCACGTCGCGGATCGCCGCGCCGCTGGGCGAGGTCACCACGCCCACCGCGCGCGGGACCGGCGGGAGCGGGCGCTTGCGCGCCGGCGCGAACAGGCCCTCGGCCTCGAGCCGCCGCCGCAGCCGCTCGCGCAGCGCCCACAGCGCGCCCAGGCCGGCCGGCTCGAGGTGGTCGGCCACGAGCTGGACCTCACCGGCCGCGGGGTAGGCGCCGATCCGGCCCCACACCAACAGCTCGTCGCCGTCCGCGACCTGGTGCGGGAGCTCGGCCAGGACGCGCGAGAACACGACCACCTTGAGCTGCGAGGCCCGGTCGTGGAGCGTCAGGTAGAGGTGGCCGCTGCGCGGCCGGCGCAGGTCGCGCACCTCGCCCTTCACCAGCAGGGGGCGGAAGTGGTCGTCCAGGCAGTCGCGCACCTGGTGCAGCACCTCGCTCACCGTGAACGGGTGCGCGCGGGCGCGCGGGCGGACGAGCGGACGGGGCTGGCTGAGAGGGCGGCTCATGGGAACCTCGCACGGTAGCCCATCCTCCCGACAGCCTCGAGACAGAGCCTCGCCCCGGCGATCGGCCGCAGCCCCGCCAGCGGATAGGGTGAAGCCATGGCTCCGCGCTTCCCCCCCTACCTGGCGCTGGTCGCCCTCGGCGGCCTGGTGGTGGTGGTGTGGGCGGTGGCGCACGCCGCCCCGGGGGTGGCCGGCACGCCCGCCGGCGCGCACGCCTTCTTCGCCGCGGGGGCGCTCCCGTTGATCCTGGGCGCCATCTCCTACTTCGTCCCGACCCTGACCCGCACCGGGCCGCCCGAGCGGTGGGTCGCGGCCGCCCCGCTCGCGGCGCTCGCCGCGGCGGCGCTGGTGGTGGGCTCGCTGGTGCGCGGGCACACCCAGGCCGCCGCCATGGTGGGCGCGCCGCTCGGCCTGGTGGCCGTGCTGGGGCTCCTCGGGTGGAGCGAGTGGCGCGCGCGGCGCGCCCTGGGCGCGGTGCACCCGGGGCTGCGCTGGTATCAGGCCTGCCTGGCCTGCTTCGGGCTCGGCCTGCTCGCGATCGGCGTCGCCGCGCACGTCACGACCCTGTGGGCGCCGCTGCGCGCCGCGCACGTACGGCTCAACCTGTTCGGCGGGGTCGGCCTGGCGGCGCTCGGGACGCTCCCCGTGCTGCTCCCGACCGTGGGCGGCTACGCCGACCGCGACGCCGCCGCGCGCCTGCAGCGCGACCTGCCCCTCGCGCTGGCCGGGGTGGCCGCGCTCGCGCTGGCGGCCGCCCTCGGGGCCACGGCTTTCACGCCCAACGAGCGCTCGTTCGCGACGATCCTGGCGCTCGCGGGCGCCACGGTGTGGTTCGTCCCGCTGGCCGGGCTGTGGCGCGTCACCTGGCCCCACCGGCGGGCCCTGGCGGCCGCGCCCGGCGGCGGGGCGCTCCTGGTGGCGCTCGGCGGGGCCGCCGCCGCCCTGGCCGCCGCGGCGGGGAGCCTGACCACGGGGACGGAGCGGGCGCTCGTGCCGCTGTTCGCGGCGGGGTTCGTGCTCCCGCTCGCGACCGGCGCGCTGACCCACCTGCTGCCCGTCTGGCGCTGGCCCGGCGCGCAGGCCGAGCGGCGGGCCGAGGGGCGCCGCCGGCTCGGCTGGGGCACGTGGCCCCGGGCCGCGCTGTTCGCGGCCGCGGGGGTGCTCGGGGCGGTCGGTCGGCCCGAGGGCGCCTGGTTGGCCGCCGCGGGCGCGGCGTGGTTCGCGCTCGCGGGGGCCGTGTCGCTCCGGCCCCGCCGGGCGGACGGCGGGGGCGAGCCCACCGCGCCGGGGGGCGACCCGCCCGTCGCTTGAGCGGTGGAACGGGGCGTGCTCCCGGTCGAGCAGGAGCGGAGCCATGGCCGCGTTCGACCCGGTGCTGTTCGCCCTCGGCACGAGCCGGATCCTGGGGGCCGAGGTGGCCGCCGCGCTCGGCCGCCCGCTCGGCAACCACGAGGAGCGGGAGTTCGAGTACGGCCACCACAAGGCGCGGCCGCTCATCAACGTGCGCGAGCGCGACGTCTACGTGCTGCACTCGCTGCACGGCGAGCCGGGCTGCAGCGTGAACGACAAGCTCTGCCGGCTGCTGTTCTTCGCGGGCGCCTGCCGCGACGCGGGCGCGGCGCGGATCACCGCGATCGCCCCGTTCCTCTGCTACTCCCGCAAGGACCGCAAGACCAAGGCGCGCGACCCGGTCTCCACCCGCTACGTGGCCCGGCTGTTCGAGGCCGTCGAGGTGGACCGCGTGGTGACGCTCGACGTGCACGACCTCGCCGCCTACCAGAACGCGTTCCGCTGCCGGACCGAGCACCTCGAGGCGCGCCCGCTGTTCGTGGACTGGGTGCGCCGCCACCACGCGCGCCACCCGCTGGCGGTGGTCTCGCCCGACGCGGGCGGTGTGGCGCGCGCCGAGCGGCTGCGCAGCGCCCTCGAGCAGGAGCTCGACCGGCCGGTCGCGGGCGCCTTCATGGAGAAGCAGCGCAGCGAGGACGTGGTGAGCGGCGACGAGGCGCTCGCCGGCGAGGTGCAGGGGCGGGTGGCCCTGATCGTGGACGACATGATCAGCAGCGGCGCCACGATCGTGCGCTGCGCGCGCGCTTGCCGCGCGGGAGGCGCGCTCGAGGTCCACGCCCTGGCGACGCACGCCGCGTTCACCCCCCAGGCCGTCGACGCGCTGGTCGACCCCGCGCTCGACCGGGTGGTCGTCACCGACGGGATCCGCCCGCACCTGCCGCGCGCCGTCATGGACGAGAAGCTGGTCCGGCTCCCCACCGCTCCGCTCCTGGCGGCGGTGATCGAGCGGCTCCACACGGGCGGCTCGCTGGTGGCGCTGCTCGAGGACTTCGCGCCCGAGAGCCCGGCGCTGCCGCGAGCCACGCAGGGCGCCGCGCGGCGGGCGGCGGCGTAGCAGGCGCTCGGCGTCTGGCGTTCAGGCCGCGGCCCGCGGCTGCTGCCGATCGCCCCCGCCGAGCCGCGCCTCCGCCAGCGCCAGGTATTCGTTGGCGCGCCGGCGCCAGCGCTCGGGGTCGGCGACCTCCTCGTCGTCGAGGTGCCAGGCCGCGAGCTTGGCGCGGCGCAGCGCGCGCAGCACCTGGTGGAGGTCGACCACCGCGCGCGGCGGGAGGTCGCCGCAGGCCTCGGCGTAGGCGGCGAGCACGCGCTCCCCCACCGCGGCGTCGCCCAGCCGCTCGCACTCGAGCGCCAAGAACGCCAGCTCGTCGGCGGGGTCGACCTGTCGCAGCGCGCGGTCGAACTCGAGGCAGTCGATCACCACGGGGGTGGGCTCGAGGCACACGTGCTCGGGGCGCAGGTCGCCGTGACCCTCGACCACCCGCCCCGCCAGGGCCCGCGCGCCGAGCAGGCTGGCTCGCTCGGCCAGCGCGGCGCGCGCCGCTCCGGCCACGCCCTCGACCCGCGCGGGGTCGAGCCCGTAGCGCGCGCTCCTCAGAGCGGCGCGGTCGCGCTCGAGCGAGTCGGCGAGGCCGGCGAGGTAGACCGCCGGCTCGGAGAGGGCGGGCGGCGCGGCGGCGTAGAACCGGGCCAGGACGCCGCCCAGCTGCACGAGGTCCTGCTCGCGCGCGGTCCCGTCCGCGAGCGCCCGGTCGAGCATGCGCTCGGCCGGGAGCCGCCGCATGATCACCAGCCAGTCCAGCAGCTCGCCCGGCCCGCCGAGCGCGAACCCGGCGCCGGTCCGCACCAGCGAGGTCAGGCCGAGGTAGACGTCGGGCGCGAGCCGCCGGTTGAGGCGCAGCTCCTCCATGCAGTTGCGCAGCCGCGCCTCGAGCCGGGTCAGGTCGACCACGTCGAGCCGCACCGGCTTCTTGAGCTTGTAGGCCCGCGAGTCGGTCAGGAACACCCACGAGACGTGGGTCTCCACGGCCTGCACCGCCGCGGTCCCCTCGGGGTAAGCGTCCGGCCGTCGGAGGAACGCGACGAGCTCGCGCGTGAGCGTGGGGGAGCGCACCGGCGCCTCCTCGGTTCGCGGCTCGCCGACCGGTGCTACGCACGCCTCGCGCCGAGCGCAGCGGGCCGCTGGACGCACGAGCCCAGCGGGGGCGTCGGCGTCGCGCGGCCAGCGCCCGCCGCGTCTCGGCCGCGCGCCGCCGTCGCGCGGGGGGACGCGACGCGCGGCCCGTGCGCGAGGCGCCGCGCGAACCCGTGAGTTCAGCGCGGGCCGGCGGCGACCGGCCCGGTCCGCGGTTCGCGCGCAGGATCGCGGGCGCGGTCACCGCGCGGGGAGGGGCGTGTGTTCGAGGATCGAGCGGAGGCCGGACGGTTGCTGGCCGCGCGCCTGCGCGGGCTGCGCGGGCGAGACCCGCTGATCCTGGCGATCCCGCGGGGCGCCGTCCCCATGGGGAAGGTGATCGCCGACGCCCTCGAGGGCGAGCTCGACGTGGCGCTGGTCCGCAAGCTCGGCGCGCCCGGCAACCCCGAGCTGGCGATCGGCTCGATCTCCGAGACGGGCGAGCGCTACCTCGACGAGCGCACGCTGGGCTGGCTGGCGGTCGACCCGGGGTACGTGGAGCGCGAGACGGCCCGACAGCTCGAGACGCTCCGCCGGCGGCGCTCCGAGTACACCCCGATCCGCCCGCCGATCGACCCCCAGGGCCGGGTCGTGGTGGTGGTCGACGACGGGATCGCGACGGGCGCCACCATGATCGCCGCGCTGCGCGCCGCCCGCGCCGCCGGCGCGGCGAAGGTGATCGCCGCGGTCGGCGTGGCGCCCCCCGACACCCTGGCCCGGCTGAGGGGGCTGGCGAACGAGGTGGTCGCGATCGAGACCCCGCACGACTTCATGGCGGTCGGGCAGTTCTTCGCGGACTTCGGCCAGGTGAGCGACGAGGAGGTCGTGGCGATCCTGCGCGAGCAGAGCGAGCGCGCTGGACGCCGCGCGGCCTGAGCTCAGGCCACCCGCTCGCGGACGAGCCAGCCGCCCGAGGTGGCGAGCACCCGCCCCGCCACCTCCAGGGCGGCGTGGGGGCGCGCTCCCCGCCGGGCCGCGGCGGCGAGCGCTCCGCGGGCGGCGGAGTCGCGCACCAGGGCCACGGTCGCCCGGGCCGTCCCCGCGGGGTCGCCGCCGAGCACCCCGCCCCCGAGCGCGACCACGTGGGCCGCGTTGGCGCTCTCCTGCCCCGGCGCCGCCTCGTAGAACACCGTCGGCTTGCCCAGGGCCAGGCACTCGCTCGTGGTCAGGCCGCCTGGCTTGGTGACCACCACGTCGGCCCCGCGCAACAGGTCCAGCACCGGGCTCACGAACCCGCGCACCACGATCCGCCCCGGCAGCCCGCGCGCCGCCCGCGCGACCTCGGCCCGCAGCGCCTCGTTGCGCCCGCACACCACCACCAGGTCGGCCGCGCCCGCGAGCGCCCGCGCCGTGCGGGTCAGGACGGCCACCAGCGGCCCCATGCCCGCCGCGCCCGCCAGCAGGACCACGGTCGGCCGGTCCGGCGCCAGCCCCGCCAGGCGCTTGGCGGTCGCCGCCTCGTACGGGTCGCCGCAGGCCGGGTCGACCGGGATCCCGCTCGCGATCACGCGCCGGGTCGGGACCCCACCCCGCCGCAGGTCGAGCTTGGCCCGCCCGGGCGGGCAGAAGGTCAGCTCCGCGCGCGGCTGCCGCCACAGCCCGTGGGCCACGTAGTCGGTCACGACCGCGTACACCGGCGCGTCGAGCCCGCCGCGCGCGCGCTCGCGCAGCGCCATTTCGAGGGGCAGGAAGTGCGTGCACACCACGGCCCGCGGCGAGGCGGCGCGCAGGAGCTCGAGCAGCGGCTGACCGTGGGTCCGGTTGTAGAGCGCGCGCGCCGCGCGGGCCACCGGCGAGCGGTCGACGTCGCGGGTCAGCGAGAAGAACGCCCCGTAGAAGCTGGGGGTGTAGGCCACGCTCAGCTCGAACGAGCGCAGGTAGGTCCGTCGAAAGCCCGGCGTCATGAAGTCGAGCGCGTCCACCACCCGCACCGGCACCCCCGGCTCGAGCTGCGCGAACCCCTTGGCCACCGCCCGCGCCGCCGCCGCATGCCCGCCCCCGCAGCTCGCCTGCAAGATCAACACCTCGTCGCTCATGGAAGGCCTCCTCGCTTCGCCGAGCGCCGCACGCGCGAGCCGTGCCGCACCGCGGCAAGAGCCGTGAGTGCTGGCGCGGCAAGGAGGTGAGG
>CAZMSZ010000237.1:7600-11792 GCA_964569055.1 uncultured Planctomycetota bacterium
CCGGTCACGCGCTCCGCCCGAGCGAGCACGAGCACGAGCACGAGCACGAGCGCGAGTCGATCGCCTACCCGGCGACCTCTTGCACTCGGGTCTCCCGGAGCACGGTCACGGTCACGCGGCCGGGGCCGGGTGAGCCCTCCTCGATCCGGCGGGCGACCTCGCGAGCGAGGCGGAGGGCGGACTTCTCCGAGACGCGGGCGGGGTCGACCAGGACCCGCAGCTCGCGGCCGGCCTGGACGGCGTAGGCGCGCTCGACGCCGGCGTGCTCGAGCGCGAGCGCCTCGAGCTCGGCGCGGCGGCGGACCGCGAGGGAGGCCTGCGGCTCGTCGGCCCCCGGCCTGTGGGCGGCGACGGCGGCCGCGATCGCCGTCACGGCCGCGTAGGGCGTGCTCACCTGCGCGTCCTCGCCGAGCGGCGCGCCGACGGCCGCCGCGAGCGCCTCCACCACCTCCTCGGGCTCTCCGCAGCGGCGCGCGAACTCGGCCGCGGCCGTCGCCGCGCCGCCGCCCTCCTGCTCGTGCGCCAGCGCGCGGCCGATCGGGTGGAGCAGGCCGCAGCGGCGGGCGACCGCGGGCTCGAGCCCGAGCTCGCCCGCGAGGCTCCCGGCCAGCAGCGCGGCGTCGATCGCGCGCTGGCGCAGGGAGCCCGGCGGCTCGTCGCCCACGAACTCGAGCCGGCCGAGCACCGCGAGCAGCCGGGGGTGGAGGGCCTCCACCCCCGCCGCCTCGGCGGTCGTGCGCCCGAGCTCTTGGGTGGCCTCCTCCATGTCCTGCCGGGTCTCGTTGACCACCTGCTCGATCCGCTCGGGGTCGACCCGGCCGCCCTCGAGCAGCCGCACCAGGGCCCGGCGGCCGAGCTCGCGGCGCACCGGGTCGAACGCCGAGAGCACCACGGCCCCGGGGGTGTCGTCGATCAGGAGGTCCACGCCCGTGGCCGCCTCGAACGCGCGCGCGTTGCGACCCTCGCGCCCGACGAGCACCGCCTTGAGCTCGTCGTCGGCGAGCGGCACCACCGTCACCAAAGCCTCGTGCGCCACCGCGCGGGCCACGCGCTGCGCGGCGACCAGGAGCGCCTCGCGGGCCCGTCCGCGCAGGTCCTCCTGCAGGGTGAGCTCGGCCCGGGCCCGCACCTCTTCGGCCTCGGCCTGGCAGCGCCGCTCGACCTGCTCGAGGAGCAGGTGCTCGGCCTCCTCGCGCCGCATGCCCGACACGCGCTCCAGCTCCCGCAGGTGCCGGCCGAGCGCGTGCTCGACCTCGGTGCGGCGCGCCTCGAGCGAGGCCTCGGCCGCCTTGAGCTCGGCCTCGCGCGTGGCGAGCTGGCGCTCGCGCGCCTCGATCCCGTCGATCCGCCGGTCGAGCGCGTCCTCGCGCACGCGGCAGCGGTCCTCGCGCTCCTTCAGCTCGGTGCGCGTCATGTCGAGGGCCGACTCGAACGCGTCCCGCTCGCGGAACAGCTTCTCGCGGGCGGTGACGGTCGCCTCGCGGGCGAGGGCCTCGCGGAACTCCTCGAGCGCGTCGCGGCGCACGTAAGGCAGGCGCCAGAGCAGGAGCAGCAGACAGACGACGAGGGCGCACAGCCCTCCGAGCACGAACGCGAGACCGAGCTGCAAGGCGCGCCTCCAGGTCGGCGGATTGTATGCGACGCCGCGCAGGCGAGGACGTCGCCGCGTCAGCGCAGGCGCGTGTTAGCCTCCGCCCCCGCGCGCGGCGACCGCGCGCGAGCGCGAAGGGAGGCGCGGGTGCAAGGCAAGTTCGGGCGGGCGGTCGCGGCCGCGGCCGTGATGCTGACGCTGGGCGCGACGCGCGCGCGGGCCGACGAGCTGGCGGACGCCATGCGCCGCGCGGCCGAGCAGCACCGCGCCAGCGTGGTCCGGGTGGAGGCGACGACCCGGGTGGCCGTGGAGCGCCTCCCCGGCCTCGGTCAAGGCGCGCGCCGCACGCACGAGGTCTCGACGGGCGGCGTGGTGGTCGACGGCGAGGGCCTGGTGGTGTTCCCCGCCGGCGCGCTCGACCCGGCGGCCCTGGCCTACGCGCTTCTCGGCCGGACCGCCCCGGCCGAGGTCGGCGAGGTGCGCGTGGTGGGCGCCGACGGCCGCGTCCGCGACGCCGAGTGGCTCGGGCGCGACCTCGCCTCGGGCCTGGCCTTCGCGCGGGTCGGCGCGGCGGGCCGGGAAGGCCTGGCGCCCGTGCGCTGGGGCGGCGCGGCGCCGGCGCTCGGCGATCCGCTGCTGGTGGTCTCGCTCACCTCGAGCAGCCTGGGCGCCAAGGTCCGGGTCGACCCCGCGCGGGTGGCGTTCGTCGGCGAGCGCGCCCACGGGGTCTCCCCCGAGCCGAGCCAGGCCCTGGGCGGGCTGGTGGTCGGGTCGGGCGGCGAGCCGCTCGGCCTGCTGAGCAACCTCCCGGGCCCCGCGCCCGCCGGGGACGTCCTCCGCCCCGACCTCCTGGCCGAGGCCCGGCGGGTCTACCTGATCGGGCACGCGACCGTCGCGCCGCTCGCCGCCAAGCCGCCGCGCGAGGTCGAAGCGCAGCACGCGCGCACCCGGGAGCGGGCCTGGCTCGGGACTCGCCACGCGCCGCTCACCCCCGAGCGCGCGGCGCAGCTCGGGCTGGAGGACGTGGCGGGCATCGTGATCGAGGAGCTGTACGAGGGCCCGGCCAAGGCGGCGGGGCTCGCGGTGGGCGACGTGCTGGTCGCCCTGGACGAGGTCCCCCTCGACCTCGACCCGGGCGAGTCGTTCGACGCGCTGGTCGCCGACTACCCCGTGGGATCGACCGTGCGGCTCACGGTCCGGCGGGGGGACGAGACCAAGCAGGTCGAGGTGACCCTCGGCCCCGGCCCGACCCGCCCGGAGCAGGCCGAGCACCGCCGGCTGCCCGAGCTCGGGTTGCTGGTCCGCGAGCTGACCTTCTTCGACCGCCGCCCCGCCAAGCTGCCGCCCGAGCGCTCGGGCGCGGTCGTGGTCGAGCTCGAGCCCGACGGGGCCGCCTCGCGCGCGGGGCTGCGGCCGGACGACCTGATCCTGGGCCTGGACGGGCAGCCCGCCTCGAGCCTGAGCGACGTGGCCGAACGCCTGTCCCAGCCCGGGGAGCACGCCCTCGAGGTCCGCCGTCGCGACCAGGAGCTGACGCTCCGGGTTCGACGTTGAACGGGCTGTGACCGTCCGGTTATCGTGCGCCCCCGTCCTGCGGGCCGGCAGCCCATTCGCTCGCCGCGCTCGGCCTGAGAGGTCGCCGTGAGCACCCCCCCCTCGACCAAGCCCGCGCGCCCGCTGCCGGTCGTGAGCGCGGCCGCCGCGAGCCCCCCCGCCGCGGTGGAGGAGCTTCGCACCAGCAACGAGGTCAACGGCTTCGAGTACAGCCGGCTGCGCGGGATCTGGTTCGTGAGCCTCATCCTGATCGGGCTGCCGCTGTTCCCGCTGTGGCCGTTCTTCATCGCCTGGGAGGCGGGGGACTGGTCGATCGCCCGCAACTACTTCCGCACCCTCGCCTACGTGGTGCGCACGATCCTGGTGCACATCAGCCACGGCTCGTTCGTGCGGCTGCTGAAGTACAACATCGTGCTCGGCCCCGAGGAGGTCCAGCGGCGGATCTCCGCGCGTCGCGGCGCCTGCACCCGCTGCGCGAAGTGCTGCAAGCAGTACGAGTGCATCTACCTCGGCCAGGACGAGCAGACCAAGGACTACTACTGCAAGGTCTACCAGACGCACTACTGGTACTACGGGACCTGCGGGCGCTACCCGATCGACCAGGTCGACATCGACGACCACGGCTGCCCGGGCTTCCACTTCGACGAGTCGCCCGCGTAGCCACCCAGGCCCGCGCTACTCGCCGAGCACCGTCACCACCACGCGCCGGCGGCCCGGCCGGCGGCGGTGCTCGAACAGATAGATCCCCTGCCACGTGCCGAGGGCCAGGCGACCGTTCGTCACGGGGACCTGCTCGGAGGCCTGCGTGAGCGCGGTCCGAAGGTGCGCCGGCATGTCGTCGGGTCCCTCGGCGGTGTGCGTGTAGGCGGGGTCGCCTTCGGGCGCCAGGCGCGCGAAGAACGCCTCGAGGTCGGCGCGCGCCGACGGATCGGCGTTCTCCTGGATCAACAGGCTGGCGGAGGTGTGCTGCACGAACAGGTGGCACAACCCCGTCCGCACGCCGGCCGCGGCCACGACCTCGGCCACCTCGGCGGTGATCTCCAGCAG
>CAZMSZ010000238.1:0-5780 GCA_964569055.1 uncultured Planctomycetota bacterium
CTACGCGCAGGCCTCGAGCAGCGCCAGGCGAGCGGCCTCCGCCGAGGCGAAGCGCTCGCCCGGCTCGGCCGCCAGGCAGCGCTCGATCAGCTCACGAACGGCCAGGGGCAGCCCGGGGTCGACGGAGGACGCGTCGGCGGCGCGGCGCCCAGTCAGGAGCTCGTGGAGCGTGACGCCCACGCTCCACAGGTCGGCCCGCGGATCGACCGCCCGCGCTTCGCTCCCCGCCTGCTCGGGCGCGCGGTAGCCCGCCGTGCCGGCGCCGCGTCCCGGCTGGTCGGCTCGGGCGGCCAGGCCGAAGTCGCTCAGCAGGCAGCGGTCGCCGCTCGTCACGAGCAGGTTGCTCGGCTTCACGTCGCGGTGGACGAGGCCGCGGGCGTGGACGTGCGCGAGCGCCTCCAGCAGCTGCCCGACGAGGTCGCTCGCCCGCGGGAGCGGCAGCGGGCCCTCCGCCGAGAGCTCGCGCGCGGTCCGCACCTCCAGCCAAGGCATGAGCAGGTAGGCGAAGCCCTCGGTCCAGCCCGAGCCGAGGCAGCGCACGATGCCCGGGTGGTCGAGGGACGCCAGCAGGCGCCCCTCCCGCAGCAGCCGCCGCTCGGCCCGCTCGCGCTCGGGCCGGTGCCTCGAGACCTTGAACACGATCGGCAACCCATCCGACAGGCGCACGCCGCGCAGGGCGTTCGCGAACCCTCCGCGTCCGATCCGCTCCTCGAGCCGGCAGCCCGCCAGGACGCGACCCTGCCAGATCCGAGACAGGTCGAGCTCGCGCTCCTCACTCACCGCCGTCGCACCTCACGTGGACTTGCTGGGCCCACCCTGCCACCTGGCGCGCGCCGAGGCCACCGGGTTGCCGCGGCCCGGCCTCGCGGCTAAGCTTCCGCGCGCCTGGAGGGCTGCGTCATGAACCCGACGACCGTCAAGCGTGGCCCCTTCGTGGCTCGCGTCCGACCAATCTGCGAGAGCGAGGACACCGGTCTCGCGATGCGGCTCGTCCGGCCCAAGGGCGAGGACGAAGAGCGCTGGTACACCACCGTGCTCGGCGCGCACTACATGCACGAGCACCAGCTCGCGTTCTGGCACCGGTCCGCGAAGGCGGACGAGGACGGGGACCACTTCTCGAACCAGGTCACCGTGCGCGTCCGGCGGCTGGACGACCGGCAGCGCGAGCGCCTGCGCGTGACCGTCAACGCGCAGGGCTTGCTCGAGCACCGCGGCGGCGGGTTCAGCCTGGCGGACGAGCCGGGCAAGCTGGTCCACACCGAGAGCACCGCGGAGCGCCCCGTGGGCACCCCGGGCTTCGCCCCGCGCTTCGGGAAGTTCATCTTCGTGATGGACGACCGCGGGCACATCTACGCGGCGAACGCCTTGCTCGAGTCGGAGGCGGGCGGCGCCAAGAAGTGGAAGGCCGACGAGAACCGCCGGCTCGCCGACGCGCTGCGGCGCGGGGTGCCGCTCCGCAAGTGGGTCGCCGAGCCCCCGCTCGACCGCGAGCGGAAGCTGCCCGAGGGGGGGGCGAACTGCGTGATCGGCTGGAAGGCCCGTCCGATCCGGCTCGCGAAGGACGCGCCCAGGCCGGCCTACCTCGATGCCGAGGACCTCCGCGCCGCGCGCGACGCGTCCGGCTCGTCTTCGTCCACGCACTCGTCGCGGGACTCGTCGGACGACCCGGGCGACGGGTCCTTCGTCGGCGCCGGCAAGAATTGCGCCGGGAGGATCACGTCGGGCTCCCCTCGCTACGTGATCGGGCTCGCGACGAACCTGCAGGGGGAGTACGAGTGGCAGCCCAGCGATCCGGTGGGCGTCGAGGGGATCGGCGAGGGCGGCTTCGTGTGCGACGCGTGCTTCGCGCGCAAGGAGAAGGGCACGGGCTGGTGCGTGTTGGTCCCGCTCCAGCTGAGCGAGCTGCAGCTCCGAGCCGCGCTCATGAACGTGCGGCAGGACGGGATGGGGCTCGCGAACGTGCTCGTCGCGCTGGGGTTCGTGACCCCCGAGGTGGCGTCCTACCTCTCCGGCCTGGCGCTCCCGCACCCCGAGGACGTGCCGCGCCTGATCGAGTGGTTCCACCACTCGTCGTTCCTGGGGGGCAAGCCGGTCGCTGGCGCGGGCGAGATGAAGGTCGAGCACGGCCGGCTGGTGGAGATCGACGACAACAGCGGCCACTACACGCCGCACAGCGAGTTCCTCAACCAGGTCCTGGTGCAGCTCCAGCGCGACGGCGCCGACCTCGGCAAGTTGAAGGTGGGGGTGCGCAAGGGCGGGGAGATCGACAGGTACGTGCCCTTGTCCAGCATGAAGAAGCCGAGCAAGTCGCTCCCGTGGGACCACGTGCTCGAGGCCCCCGGCGAGCGGATCGAGGACGCCCTGGCCGAGATTCGCCGCGAGCTGAAGCGTGGTCTGCCGCGGCTCCGGAAGACGCCGCCGACCACCCGCCCCAGCGACCCCTCCGCGGGACCCCTCCCCTGCCTCAACGTCGAGACGTGCGGCGGCACCTCGGCCACCTCCGTCCTCGAGCCCGTGCTGCACGAGGAGGAGGGCGACCTGTTCGGGCAGCTCGAGGGGTGGCTGTGCGCCGAGTGTCGCGCGACCCCTCGGAGCGCCGAGTCCCCGGCGGATGGGACGGCGCGCCCATCCGCGACCTCCTGAGCCCCACGGAGCAGCCATGCCGACGACCCACGTCGTGAAGCGCGGTCAGCAGAGCATGATGTACATCGCGCACGCGCACGGCTTCCAGGACTGGCGCACGATCTGGGAGCACCCCGCCAACGAGGCGCTGCGGACCAGCGGCCGTCACCCCCAGATGCTCGCGATCGGCACCGAGCTGGTGATCCCCGGCCCCGACGAGGAGGCGTGGCGGCCGCTCGCCACCAACACGCGCAACACGTTCCGCGTCGAGGCCCCGCCGCGCGCCCGGGTGCGGGTGTGCCTGCACGACTGGACGGGGGCGCCGTACGCGTACCGCGACTACGAGGCGACGATCCAGGCCGCCGCCGGGGGGAGCGGAGCCGCCGCCTGCGAGACCGTGCAGGGACAGACCGGAGCGCAGGGGCTGGTCGAGCTCGAGGTCCCCGACGACACCCACACGATCGAGCTGACCGTGAAGCTGGAGGGTGAGGAGGTGCAGTGGCGCCTGGAGGTCGGGGCGCTCGAGCACCCGGTGACCGCCGTCGGCCTCCGCGCCCATCTCATCAACCTCGGCCTGCTCGACGGGGGGCGCGAGGCGAGCGAGGCCGAGGTCGATGCGGCCGTGAAGGCGTTCCAGGCGAGTCAGGGGCTGCGCGAGAGCGGCCTCGACGCGAGCGGCCAGCCCGACTCCAGGACCCAGCGAGCGCTCGAGGTGTACGCCTGGATCGACGCGTGGACCGACGAGCTGCCGAAGGAGCCCGACCTCGACGAGCGCGCCCACGGCCGGCGCGAGCTGATGCGAGACCTCTGCGAGAAGGCCGGCCTCGGCCTGGCGCCGTGGGCGATGTTCGCCACCGACGCGGACGTCGCGGCGTTCGTCACGAGCGTGGGCGTGGGGCTGATGCCGAACGCGAAGGATACGGCCAAGAAGCTCCTCAAGAGGCTCAAGTCCGACCACGGCCAGGCTCGGTGAGCGCCTCGGGAGCGCGCGCCGATCAGCGCGCCCAGAGGAGCGCCTCGCGCCCGGGGAAGCTCACCTCGTATGCGGCGTCCGCCGCGAGCCCCTCGATGCGCGCGCGTCCCTGCGCGTCCAGGGTCCCGGTCCGGACCTCCCCGGCGTCGGTCTTGAGCCGGTAGGGCTCCCCCGCCAAGGGGTGCCCCTCGGCGTCGAGCAGCTCGAGCTCCAGCCACGGAGCGGGCGGGGTCCTCGCGTCGCGCGCGCGCTCGCCGAAGCGGACCGCCGAGTCGCCGCTCGGGACCCCCTCCACCCGCGCCAGCCCCTGCTCGTCGAGCACGCCCGTCCGCACCGTCCCGTCGCCGAGGCGCAGCTCGTACGGCTCGCCCGCCAGCGGCGCGCCGTCGGCGTCGCGCGCCTCGAGCTCGATCCAGGCCTGGACCGCCCGCAGCGTGAACTCCACCTTGGCCCCGCCGACCGGGCTCACGAACCGCCCGGGCGCGGCCTCCTCGACGCCCTCGGTGGCGGTCGTCACGGCGCCCGGGGCCCGGTCCGGGAAGCTGATCACCGCGGGGCCGGCCTCCTTGCTGTCGACCTTGGCGTAGCCGGCGCGGTTCAGCTCGCCCTCGACCGAGGTCCCGTCGGGCAGCTCGACCCGGTAGCGCTCGCCGGCCGGATAGCCGCCCTCTCCGTCGGAGAGGACGAGCTTGACCACCTTCTTCAGCTTCTTGCTGGAGCTGATGGTGAAGGTGCGCGTCAGGTCGAAGTGGATCGTCCAGCCGGCCTTGGTCAGGCCGCAGGCGGGGCAGGTGGCGTCGTCCGCGATGGCGTCGTTGCCGCAGTGGGTCCAGGGCACAGCAGTCCTCCGCTCAGCGGGCGCGGCCGAGCTCGCCCAGCACGAACTCCGCGCTGGGGGGCCGGTCGTCGGGGTCCTTCTCGAGGAGCCAGCGGATCAGCTCCGCCAGCGCGTCGGGGCAGTCGGGGCGATGGTCCTGCACCGGGTCGGGGTCGACCTCGAGCACCTCGGCCAGGACGTCCATGCCGACGGTCACGAAGGGCGGCCTGCCCGCGACCATGTGGTACAGGACCGAGCCCAGCCCGTACAGGTCGGCGCGCGCGTCCACCCGCTTGCTGTCCTCGGCCTGCTCGGGCGCGAGGTAGGCCAGCGTCCCCATGCCCTCGCGCGTGCGGGTGAGCTGCTCGAGGGACTGGGTGTCCTTCGCCAGGCCGAAGTCGCCGACCTTCACGTCCCCGCCCGCCGTGAGCAGCACGTTGGCCGGCTTGATGTCGCGGTGGATCACCCCGACGGCGTGGGCGGCCGCCAGCGCGCTGGCAATGCAGCCCGCGATTCGGATCGCCTCGGGGATCGCCAGCGGGCCGGCCGCGAGGCGTTGCTCCAGCGAACCGCCCGCGACCAGCTCCATCACGGTGAACGCGGCCGCGCCCTCGACGCGCGTCTCGTAGACCGTGATCACGTGGGGGCTCTGGATCCGGCGGCACACGGCGCCCTCGCGCAAGAAGCGCTCGCGCTCGATCGGGTCGACCTGCTCGTGGAGCAGCTTGATCGCGACCTCCCGGCCGCTCGCCCGGTGACGCGCTCGGAAGACCGCGCCGGCCGCGCCCTTGCCGAGCTCGCCCAGGCTCTCGTACTCGGCGCGGATCCCCCCGGCGGCCGCAGCGGGCGCGAGCGGACGGACGAGGACGGCGTGGCCGCCGACCTGCAGCGTGGCGCCGGCCGGGACGCCCACCGCGCGGTTGTGCGGCAAGGGTCGCCCGGCCAGGAAGCTCCCGGTCGCGCTGGCGAGGTCGGTCGCCCACACCCCGTCGGGGCGCAGCTCGAGGCCGAGGTGGCGCGGCGAGACCAGGGGGTCTTGCAGCGGCGCCGTCGCGTCGGCCCCGCTGCCGAGGAGCAACTGCTGGCCGACCGAGAGCTGATGGCGGGCGACGAGCTGCCCCTCCCTGGCGATCAGCACCTCGGCCTGCATGCCCCCTCCACGTCGTGGGGCTGAAGGCCTCCAGTGTTAGATTACACAGGCGTGCCCTCACCCGACGACCGACGCATGATCGCCGAGCAAGCGGTCGTTCGCCACGCGCTTCAGCGCGGCTTCGTCTCGCCCCAGCAGGTCGAGGCGGCTCGCCGACAGGCGGCCTCCTCGGGTCAAGAGTTGCTCGTCCTGCTGCGCCCCGCCCTCGCGCCGGCGGC
>CAZMSZ010000238.1:5880-11789 GCA_964569055.1 uncultured Planctomycetota bacterium
TGGACGGGGGCGCGGTCCCCGGCTCGATCGGTCCGTACGACGTCGAGCGCGAGCTGGCGCGCGGAGGCATGGGCGTGGTCCTGATCGCGCGCCACCGCGAGCTCGGCCGGCGCGTCGCGCTCAAGCTGACCCTGGCCGACCCGCTGCAGGGCCCCGACGAGCGGGGCGCCAAGCGGTTCGAGCGCGAGGCGCGCGCCGTGGCCGCGCTCAAGCACCCGGGGATCGTGGGGATCCACGAGTTCGGGGAGGAGGACGGCCGGCGCTACCTCGCCATGGAGCTGCTGCCGGGGGGCTCGCTCCAGGACGCGCTCGACCGCGACGGCCCGCTCGCGCCGCGCGAGGCGGCGCGCCTCACCGAGCAGCTCGCCAGGGCGCTGCAGTTCGCGCACGAGCGCGGCGTCGTCCACCGCGACCTCAAGCCGGCCAACGTGCTGCTCGACGAGGAGGGTCGCCCGCGGATCACCGACTTCGGGATCGCCAAGGACCTCAGCAACCTCTCCGAGCAGCTGACCAAGACGGGCGCCGCCGTGGGCACGCCCTCCTACGCCCCGCCCGAGCAGCTGCGCGGGGACAAGGAGGCGCTCGGGCCCCGCTCCGACGTCTACTCGCTCGGCGCCACCCTCTACGCCCTGCTGACCGGCCGCCCGCCGTTCGTCGGCGCGAACCCCATCAACGTGATCGCCGCCGCGATGCTGCGCGAGGCCGAGCCGCCCTCCACCCACCGCGCCGAGGTCGAGCGCGACCTCGACACGATCTGCGCCGCCTGCCTGGAGAAGGCGCCGGCCGACCGCTACCCGAGCGCGGAGGCGCTGGCCGAGGACCTGGCGCGATACGTGGCGGGCGAGCCGATCCTCGCGCGCCCGCCGGACCTGCGGGCCCGCCTGCGCAAGTGGCGGCGGCGTCATCCGCTGCTGGCGCCGGCGGCGGTCGTGGCCCCGCTGCTGGCGCTCGTGCTCGGGGTCGGGCTCGTGCTCACCCGCGTCACCACAGCGGGCGCTGGCGACCATCACGAGGGCGTCCCGCTGACGCTGACGTACCCGCCGGACGGCTTCCGCACGATCGAGTCGACGGTCCTGCTCGAGGGGCAGCTGGCCGACTGGGGCGGCTGGGTCGAGGTGTGGGTGCGCCCCGGCGAGGACGTGCCGGTCGCCAGCGGCGCCGGGTTCGAGCTCCCCGTCGCGTTGCGGCCGGGGGTGAACGAGGTCACCGTGCGCTGGCGCGACGCGCACGGCGTGGAGGGCGCGCCGCTCTCCCGCCGGATCGTGCGCGACTTCGTCCCGTCGTGGTACCACAAGCTCGCGGCTGAGGACCGGCCGCCGCTGCCGCTCCCCGAGGGCATGACCTTCGCTGACGACCCGCGGGTCTATCGCTGGCTCAAGGACGAGTCGGAGCTGGTGTGGGTCCCGCCCGGCGCGAAGTTCACGCTCATGCCGCGGACCGCGCTGGTCGACTCCCAGCGTTACCCCGACGACGTCCCGCACGAGGTGACCCTCACCCGTGGCTACTTCATGGGCCGCTACGAGGTGACCTGGGCGCAGTTCGAGCGGTTCGCGCGCGAGACGGGGCTCGACTCCGTCCCGAGCCGCACGATCGACGTCCGCGTGCGGCTGGGCGCCGACCTCAAGACGTTCGAGGAGCCGGCCGAGGGCGCGTTCGTGGCCGGCGATCGCCACCCGGTGTTCAAGGTGACCTGGCACCAAGCCGAGGCGTACTGCAACTGGGCAGGGCTCCGCCTCCCGACCGAGGCCGAGTGGGAGTACGCCGCCCGCGGCGGCGGCGGCGACCCGTTCCCTTGGGGCGACGGCCCACCCGGCGCCGAGACCTGCAACTGCCTGGCTGGGGACGCCTTCCCGTACGTGGCGCCCGTGGGGTCGTTCGCGCGCGACTGCTCCCCCTTCGGTTGCTTCGACGTGACCGGGAACGTGCGGGAGTGGGTCGCGGATCGCTTCGGCCCGCTGACGGCGGACGCCAAGGTCGACCCCGCCGGCCCCGCCACCGGGACCGAGCGCGTCTCCCGCGGCGGCCTGTGGAGCTATCCCCCCGAGGGCGTGGCCGTCAACATGCGCCAGCGCTTCGCCCCCGACGTCGTCGTCCACGAGGTCGGCTTCCGCGTCGCCCGCTGAGACGGCGCCGCTCTCACCGGAACCAGCCGAAGGATCCGCGCGCTACGCGGCCAGCTCGAGGGTCAGCGCGGCGAGCACGTCGTCGCTGGTCAGGATCCCGACCAGGCGGCCGGCCGCGATCACGGGGAGGGCGTGGACGCGCTCCTGGCGCATGCGGGCGGCGCACTCCTCGATCGAGGCGTCGGGGTCGATCGTGACGAGGGGGGCGGGCGTCATGGCGTCGCGCACGCGCAGGGCGGCCGGGCGGAGCTCGCCGTCCTCCTGCTGGACGAGGAGCGCGGCGTCCTCGCTGGAGAGGATCCCCAGCACCTCGACCTCGCGCACCGGCGCGCCGGGCGCGCGGTCGTCGAACACCACCAGCACGTGCCGCGCGCCCTCCTTCGCCATCAGCTCCACGGCGTGCACCACCGGGTCGTCGGGCGAGACGGTCAGCACCTCGGGGCTCATGTGATCGCGCACGCGCGCGGGGTCGTAGGGGCGCACGCGGCGGCGCACCGGCGTCGGCCACAGCGCGCGCAGGGTGGGCGGGAGGCAGCCGAGCACCGCCTCGACCTCGCCGGGCGAGACGTGGCGCGCGATCAGCCCGAGCACGGCCGCCACGGCCTCGGCCGCGTCGACCTGCAGCGCGTCGGCGTGGAGCCGCACGGCCGCGAGCAGCTCGTCCTCGCGGCGGATCTTCACGGGCCCCTCGCCCGGGTGCCACTCCTCGAAGTAGAGCCCGCGGATCAGGCGCGGGAGCTGCGCCGCCAGCCGCGCGTTCTCGCCCACGGGCAGGCGGTCGCGGAGCGCGTGCAGCACGGCGCGGAGCGCCTGGTGCGCGGCCGCCTCGCCGCAGCCGAGGTCCGCCATCAGCTCCTTGAGCCAGGCGTTCGCCTTGGCGAGCGACTTGTCGAACGTGTGGAGCCCGCCCGCCACGCTCAGCGGCTCCCCGGGACGCCCTGTAGCACGTCCCGCAGCTCGTCGCGGTAGACGATCAGCGCGGCGACCACCAGCGCGATCGAGACCACGCCCAGGGCCACCCCGGTCCAGGCCCACCAGCGGCGGGTCGGGAGCGCGGGGCCGCCCGAGCGCCGCAGCGCCAGCCAGCCGAACGCGACGGCCAGGATCCCCTTCTCGAGCCCGAACAGGTTGACCAGGCTGGCGAGCCCGACCAGGAGGGCGGCCAGCGCGAACGCGAGCCGCTCGCCGAGCTGCACCCGCGGGTCGTGCTCGAGGGCGCTCGGCTCGAGCGCGGGCTCGACCGGCTCGGTGTGGGTGGTCTGCGCCATGTCCGCCCCTCCTGCGGCGCTGCGCGCCGACTCGAGGAGCAGCAACGAGCGCGCCGCGCGCGCGCGGGCGGGCCGCTCAGGCGGCCGGCAGCGCGTGTGCTAGCGAACGCGCGCGGAGGATCGACCCATGCCCGACGAACGACTCCGGCCGCCGTCTCCTCCGCGCGACGTCCGCCTGCCCGCGGGCCGCGCGATCCTGGAGGGCGCGCTCGCGCTCCCGCCCGGCGCCACCGCGGTGGTGGCGTTCGCCCACGGCAGCGGGAGCAGCCGGCTCAGCCCGCGCAACCAGGCGGTGGCGCGCCGGCTGGCCGCGGGGGGCCTCGGCACGCTCCTGTTCGACCTGCTCACCCCGCGCGAGGGCGCGCTCGACGCCCGGACCGGGCACCTCCGCTTCGACGTGGACCTGCTCACCGACCGGCTGACCGGCGCCGTCGACTGGCTGGCCGGCGCGCCCGGGACGGCGGGGCTGCCGATCGGCCTGTTCGGCGCGAGCACCGGGGCCGCCGCGGCGCTGCGGACGGCGGCGACGCGGCCCGACGTCGTGGCGGCCGTGGTCTCGCGCGGCGGACGGCCCGACCTGGCCGGCGCGCGAGAGCTCGCCGCCGTGCGCGCCCCGACCCTGTTGATCGTGGGCGAGCGCGACCCCGAGGTCCTCGAGCTCAACCGCGAGGCCGCGCGTCACCTCGGCGGCTCGAGCCGGATCGACGTGGTCGGCGGCGCGACCCACCTGTTCGAGGAGCCCGGCGCGCTCGATCAGGTGGCCGAGCTGGCGCTGGCGTGGTTCCGCGAGCACCTGCCCGCGGCCGCCACCCGCGCCCAGGCCGGTTGACCTCGGCCGGGCCTCGAACGTGACGCGCCCGTCCGCCGAGCGGACGCGCGCGTCCCCGTCGTGGGCGGCGGCGCGCGCGTGCCGCGGCCGAACGCGCGGCTCAGGCCGCCGCGACGGCCGGGGAGCGCGGGTGGGCGCGCGCCCGGACCGACGCGGGCACGAGCTCCTCGTACAGCTCCAGGTAGCGCTGCGCCGGGCCCTCCCAGCCGAGCTCGAGGTTCATGCCGGCGCGTACGAGCGAGCGCCAGGTGGGCGGGTGGCGCCACACCGCCAGCGCGCGCTCGGCGGCGTCCGCCAGCGCCTCGGGGGTCGGCTCGGCGAACTGGAACCCGGTCGCCGTCTCGCGGCGCAGCGTGTCGAGCGTGGCGTCGACCACGGTGTCGGCCAGCCCGCCGGTGCGGCGCACCACCGGGACCGCGCCGTAGCGATAGGCGTAGAGCTGCACCAGCCCGCAGGGCTCGAAGCGCGAGGGCATGAGGAGCACGTCGGCCGCCGCGAGCAGCCGGTGCGCGAGCTCCTCGCTGTAGCCCACCCGGACCCAGAGCTTGCCGGGGAACGCCCGGGCCGCGTCCTCGAGCGCCTCGGCGAAGCGCCGCTCGCCCTGGCCGTGGACCAGGAGCTGCACGCGGTGGGTCGCGAGCCGCGGCAGCGCGGCGAGCAGCAGGTCGATCCCCTTCTGCGTCACGAGCCGCCCCACGAACGCGACCACGGGCAGCGTCCAGTCCACCTCGAGCCCGAGCTGCCGCTGCAGGGCGGCCTTGTTCTCGGTCTTCCCGTCGAGGTCGTGCAGGCCGTAGGCGTAGGTCAGCGCGGGGTCGCGCACGGGGTCCCAGGCCTGCGTGTCGATCCCATTGACGATCCCGACCAGCCGGTCGCGGCGGTGGTGCAGCAGGCCCTCCAGGCCGTTGCCGTAGTCGGCGGTCTGGACCTCGCGCGCGTAGGTGGGGCTGACGACGGTGATCCGGTCCGCGTAGGCGAGCCCGCCCTTGATGAACGCGAGCTGGCCGTGGAACTCGAGGCCGTCCATGCTCCACAGCGCGGACGGCAGACCGAGGCGCGTGAACGTCTCGCGCGGGAACAGGCCCTGGTAGGCCAGGTTGTGCACCGTGAACACGGTGGCCGGCCGCCGCGGCTCGAGCGAGAGCAGGGCGGGCACCAGGCCGGTGTGCCAGTCGTGGGCGTGGACCACGTCGGGGCGCCAGGAGCGGTCGGCGCGACCGGTCGCGAGCTCGACCGCGGCCCGCGCGAACAGGCAGAACCGCTCGGCGTTGTCCGGCCAGTCGTGGCCCGACCACGGGTCGCCGTACGGGCTCCCCGGCCGAGTGAAGTGCGGGGTGGAGTCGACGAGGTAGATCGGCACCCCGCTCCCCGGGAACTCGCCGCGCAGCACGCGCACGGGGCGACCGCTGCCAGGGAGCTGGAGCCTGGCGACCGTCTCGACCTCGCCGACGCGGTCGATCGCGGCGGGGTAGGCGGGGAGCACGAGGCGCACGTCGGCGCCGTGGGCGGTGAGCGCGGGGGGCAGGCTGCCGGTGACGTCGGCGAGGCCGCCGGTCTTGACGATCGGATGGGCCTCGGCGCAGACGTGCAGGACACGGATCAAGCGGACCTCCGGGGAGGATGAGTGCGAGGGAGGAGCGTGCGGCGACGCCGCTGATGATCCAGGCCCGTGCGAGGTCGGCAACGCGG
>CAZMSZ010000239.1:0-5187 GCA_964569055.1 uncultured Planctomycetota bacterium
CGCGGTGGACGGGCGGGTTATCCTGAGCGGGCCTGCGGGTGCGGGCGGCGAACTCCGAGGGTCGAACACGCGGTGTCCCCAACCGATCTCCTCCTGGGCCGACTCGCCGTGCAGCACGGCCTCGCGTCCGAGGCGCAGGTCCGCGAGTGCTTCGCGGACGTGCAGCAGGCGGGCGGCGGGAGCCTCGCCGATCTGCTCGCCCAGAAGGGGTACCTGTCGCCCGACGGGCTCCGCACGCTCCAGCGCGAGCTGGCGCGCGCCCAGTTCGTGCGGGCCGAGCAGGGGCTCGCCAAGCTGTGCGTCGAGCGCGGGCTGCTGACCACCGACCAGGCCCGCGCGCTGCTGCAGCAGCAGGCGGCCGAGGGCTACCGCTGGCGTGTGGCCGATCGGCTGGTGCAGCAGGGCGTGCTCGACGCCGACACGCGCGACGCGCTGGCCGACCTCTTGATCGAGCGGCTCGACGCGGAGGCCAGCGGCGCCCCCGCGCCGCCGCCGGTCTCGCCGCCCGCGATCCCGCCCGTCCCCCCCACGCCCCCGCGCGCGACCGGAGCGCACGCCCGCGGCACGGGGGCGCACGCCCGCGGCACGGGCGCGCACGCCCGCGGCACGGGCGCGCACGCCGTCCCGCCGCCCAGCGCTCCGGCGCCGCTGCCGCCGCGCCCGCCCGCGCCGCCGAGCCCCGGCCGCGCCACCGGGCCGCAGCCGGTGACGCCGCCGCGACCGCCCGAGCCGCCGCGGCGCACCAGGCTGCTCAAGCCCGTCGCCGAGGAGGCGCCCGAGGTCGAGCTCACGATGCAGCTCGACGGGCCGCCGAAGTTCGAGGCCGAGCCGGCGATCGAGCGCACGCTCGAGCTCGACGCGCCCAACTTCAGCGCCACCGAGGAGCTCGCGATCGAGCGCACGATGCAGCTCGACGCGCCGCCGGCGTTCACCCCCGCGCCCGCGGCCGACGAGGACGAGCCGCAGATCGAGCGCACCATGCAGCTCGACGCGCCGCCGGCGTTCGGCCCGACCGACCTCGTCTCGTCGGGGGAGGAGCTGCGCTTCGAGCGCACGCTCGAGCTCGACGCCCCGCCCGCGTTCGACCCCAACGGCCAGACCATGCCCCTGCAGCCGCTCGACCCGAACGCGCCGCCGCCGCCCGGCGTGCAGGCGCCCGGGATCGACGTATTCGCGACCACCGCGCCGATCGCGCGGCCGGACCTCGCGCCGCCGGGGCCTGGGCTCGCGCCCTGGCGCGCGTCCGACCCCAACGCCGAGACGCAGGCCACGCCCCGCCCCTCGGGGCTGATCAAGGGGCGCACGCTCTCGGACACCTACCCCGACATGAGCGCGGAGCTCGACCTGACGGGTCAGCTCCTCGGCAACCGCTACAAGATCCTCTCCAAGCTCGGCCAGGGCGGGATGGGGGTGGTCTACAAGGCCGAGCACACGCTCATGGGGCGCACCGTCGCGATCAAGGTGCTCAACCCCGAGCTCGTGAAGAGCGACGAGTCGGTGGCGCGCTTCAAGCGCGAGATCATGGCCATGGCCCAGTTCCAGCACCCCAACGTGGTCCGCGTGTTCGACGCGGGGACCACCGACGCGGGCCGGTTCTACATGGCGATGGAGTACGTGGAGGGGGTCAGCGTCTCGCAGATCCTGGCCCGCGAGGGGCGGCTCCCGCTGGAGCGGTTCGCGCGCTACTGCGCGCAGGTGCTGCTCGGCGTGGCCATGGGCCACCGCCGCGGGATCGTGCACCGCGACCTCAAGACCGACAACGTGCTGGTCACCTGCTCCGCCCCCGGCGACGAGGTGGTCAAGGTGATGGACTTCGGCATCGCCAAGCTGCTCGGGGCCGAGGAGAAGGCGCAGTCGCAGTCGAACGTGTTCCTGACCACCGAGCGGGTCGCGGTCGGCACGCCGGAGTACATGTCGCCCGAGCAGGCGTCCGGCGGCGCGCAGGTCGACGCGCGCAGCGACCTGTACTCGCTGGGCGTGGTCGCCTACGAGATGCTCACGGGGCGGCTGCCGTTCGACGCCGACAGCCCGGTGGGGTTCATAGGCAAGCACATCATCGACCCGCCGCTCGCCTTCGCGGAGGCGGCGCCGGGCCTCGCCCTGCCGCCGCAGGTCGAGGCGTTCGTGATGCAGGCGCTCGAGAAGGACCCCGAGCACCGCTACCCGACCGCCGAGGCCATGCTCGACGCGCTGCAGGCCTGCCTCCCGCCGGGGCCGGCGGCCTTGGTCGCGGCGGCGCGTGGCGGCGAGGGCGGCGGGGTGAGCGCATCGCAGGCCGTGGCGGGGGCCGGCGTCGCCGCGCGCCCGACCCCGCCCTCGCCGGTGGCGCCCGCCGGCCCCGCGCCGGGCAACAACAAGCTGCTGCTGGCGCTGATCGGAGGGGCCGGCGCGCTCGCGCTGCTGCTGGTCGCCGTGATCGTGCTCCTGGTGGTGCTCGGTCGGCCCTCCCTGGAGGAGCAGCTGGCCGAGGTGGAGCCGGCCGTCCAGCAGGCGTTCGCGGCGCAGGACTGGGACGCGGCCGCGGCGCCGCTGGCCGCGCTGCTCGAGGGGCTGGAGGGCGAGGAGCTGGCCACCGTCGAGGCGCGGCTGGAGCGGGTCGAGCAGGCGCGCGAGGCCGCCCGGCGCTACGGCGACAACCGCGCGGCCCTCCAGGACGCCCTCGGCCGGTTGAGCGCGCACCAGCAAGGCGGCCGGCTGGCCGACGCGGAGCAGGCCCTGCTCGAGCTGAAGCGGCTGGCGGAGCTCGAAGCCGGGCTGATCGAGGAGCTCGAAGGGCTCGACGCGGCGCACGTGGCCGCGGGGAGCTCGCCGCTCCCCGACCTCGCGGCCGTGGGGCTCGAGCTGCAGACGCTGCGCGACCTCGAGACGGCGGAGCGGCTGCTCGAGGGCGAGAACCCCGACTACGCGGGCGCTCTGCGCCGCCTCGAGGCGGTGCAGGGCCGGGCCGGCGTGCCCGCGGGTCCGCGGGCGCGGGCCACGGCGCTCCTCGCCAGGGCCCGCGCGGGCGAGGCGATCGCCGAGGTCGAGCGGGAGCTCGACAAGGTCGACCCCGACCTCGCGCGGATCGAGGCGGCGCTCGAGCGGGCGGACGAGGCCGTGCGCAGCGACGCCGCGCTCGAGGCCGACCTGCGGAGCGCGGTCGAGGGGCTGCGCGAGCGGTTCACCGCGCGGCGCGACGAGGTGGCGCGGCAGGCGGCCGCCGCGGAGGTGAGCCAGGCCGTGGACGAGGTCCGGCTCCAGCTCGCCGAGGGCGCGTTCGAGCCGGCGCGGGCCGCGCTGGCGCGCGCCCGCGAGCGCGTGGAGGCGGCCGGGCTCGAGGACACCTGGCAGCTCGCCGCGCTCGGCGAGGAGCTCGAGGCGAAGGTGGCCGCGCGGGCGGCCTACGACCTCCTCCCGGCAGCCGACGAGGGCGCGGACGCGGCGGCGCTCGAGGCGGCGATCGCCGCGCGCGATGCCTACCTGCGCGACCACCCCCAGGGGACGGACCGCGCGGCCGTGGAGGCCGAGCTCGCCACCCTGCGCGAGCGGCTCGCCGCCGCCGCGCCCGACCCGCGACGCGAGGAGCTGGCGGCCAAGGTGGCCGCGGCGCAGGCCAAGCTCGAGACCGACGACCTGCAGGCGGCGCTGGCGGAGGCCGAGGCCGCCGCGCAGCTCGCGACCGAGGCGGGCCTCGACGCCGCGCCCGCCCAGGCGCTGGTCGCCGAGGCCAAGGCCCGCCTCGAGCGCGCCGAGCGGGCCGAGCAGCTCGAGGGCTTCGTGCGCCTGCAGGGCGACGTCTACGTGGCGGTGCGCGAGGTCAGCAACGCGGAGTACCTCAAGTTCTGCCTCAAGCGCAGCCTGGCCGCCAAGACCGACGCCGAGAAGGACGCGGTGCGCGCGCTGTGGCCGGTCGACTGGGAGTGGAACAAGAGCCGGACCCGCAAGATGCCGCCCGCCAACCAGGCGAGCTTCCCGGTGGGCGGCATCAGCTTCGAGGCGGCCCTCGCCTACTGCGAGTCGCTGAGCGAGGAGCTCGGCGTCACGATCCGCCTCCCGACCGAGGCCGAGTGGACCCGCGCCGCCAACGGCGGCGAGGCCCGGGTCTACCCCTGGGGCGACGCCTGGAGCTCGCAGCGGGTGGTCTACCAGCGCAGCGACGGCCCGCTGGCCGTGGCGGGCGATGCGATCGAGGCCCTCGGCGGCGCGAGCCCGCTCGGCTGCCTCCACATGGCCGGCAACGTGGCCGAGTGGACCTCGACGGCGTGGGTCGACGACGAGGGGGGCGAGGACCCCTCGGCCCGCGTGATCAAGGGCGGCTCCTACCGCTCCTTCTCCCCGCAGGCCCTCGAGATCGCGGCGCGCCTCCGCGGCGGAGTGACCGAAGCCAAGCCCGAGTGGGGCCTGAGGGTCGTCGCGGACCTCGCGCCCTGAGGCTGCTTGTGGGCAGCGTCACGCCGCTCGCGCAAGGGCGCGAGGTCCGCGACGAATGGTTCGAAGCTCACCGCTTGGGCGGTTGGCGCGGGCGATTTCGGCGGAGCACGAGCACGGCCTCAGGGGCACGCGCTGGGCCTCGGGAGCTCGTCGGCCGGCACGTCAGGGCGGGAACTGATGCAACCGTCCCTGACAGACCACTAATCAGTTAGTTACTGCGCCGGGCGGATGCGGTACAGCTCGGCGATCTCGTCGTCGAGGCGGCGGATCTCCTGCTCGAGGAGGCGCTGCTCCTCGGGGCCGCCCGGGTCGTTGATCAGCTCCTCGGCGTGGAGGTCGCGGGCTTGCTCGAGCTTGCCGATGGCGCGGTCGTAGTACTCGCGGCGCTTGGCGAGGTCGGTCTTGTCGTTGCCGGCGGCCACGTCGGCGATCGCGCGCTCCTCGAGCAGGCGGGCCTGCTCGAGGCTGGCGGGGACGTCGTGCTCGGCGCGGCTCCGGCGCTGATCTTCCTGGGCCGCGCAGCCGCCGAGCGCCAGCGGGGCCGCGAGCAGGGCGAGGGCGAGGGCGAGCGTCGTGGGTCGGAGCACGGGACCTCCTCGGGAGACGTCAGCGCGGCTTGCGGGTCCGGGCGCGGCCGCGGTCGCTGCGGCCGCCGCCGGCGCGACCGCGGGCGCCGGGCTTGCCGCCCTTCGCGCCGCCCGAGCGAGCGGGCTTGCCGCTCTTCGCGCCGCCGGAGCGAGCGGGCTTGCCGCCGGAGCGCGTGGGCTTGCCGCCGGA
>CAZMSZ010000239.1:5287-11738 GCA_964569055.1 uncultured Planctomycetota bacterium
GGGCTTGCCGCCGGAGCGCGTGGGCTTGCCGCCGGACTTGGCGCCCGGCCGGCCGGCGGGCTTCGCGCCCGAGCGGGTCGGGGCGCCGTCGCGATCCCCAGCGCGGCGTCCGCCGCGCGGGCGGTCGTCGCGCTCGCCGTCCTCGGCGTCCCTGCCGCGGCCGCCCGCGCGTCCGGGGCGGGCGCGGCCGCGATCGGTCTCGGCGCGGGCGCGGGGGCGCGCCGGCGTCGCTCCGTGGTCGTCCTCCCGCGGGAGCTCGAACACGGTCGGGTCGCCGAACACGGGCGGGTTGGCGGGATCGGGCTTGCCGAGGCTGCGCGCGCGGCTGGCGCGGCCGCGGCCCCGCCCGGCCGGCGGGGCCTCGGCGGCGTTCCGGCTGGCGATCCGCCGCAGCATCTCGACCTCGTTGCGGCTCAGCTCGCGGAACGCCCCGTCCGGGAGACCCTTGAGCGTGAGCGGCCCGATCCGGGTCCGGGTCAGGCCGAGGACCTTGTAGCCCACCTTGGCGAACATGCGCCGGACCTGCCGGTTCTTGCCCTCGGAGAGGGCCACCCCCAGCTCGGTCTCCTCGTCGCGCTGCTTGATCACCCACACCCGCGCCGGGAGGGTGCGCCCCTCGGAGAGCCACACGCCCGTGCGCAGGCGCTCCAGCGCGTCGGGGGTCGGCGTGCCGCGCACCCGCACGTGGTAGGTCTTCTCGATCCCGTAGCGCGGGTGCGTGAGCAGGTTGGTCAGGCGGCCGTCGTTGGTCAGGATCAGCGCGCCGCGCGACTCGTAGTCGAGCCGACCCACCGGGAAGATCCGGCGCCGCTCGGGGATCAGGTCGAGCACGGTGCGGCGCCGCTGCGGGTCGTCGCTGGTGCTCACCACCGACTTGGGCTTGTTCAGGAGGTAGTAGACGAGCTGCTCGGCGCGCAGGCGCTGGCCGTCGACGCGCACCTGCTGCACCGCGGGGTCGGCCTTGGTGCCGAGCTCGGTCACGACCGCGCCGTCGATCGTGACGTGCCCCCCCGTGATGATCTCCTCGCAGGCGCGGCGCGAGCCGTAGCCCGCCCGCGCGAGCAGCTTCTGCAGCCGCTCGGGGCCTTCTGCAGCTCGGGGGGCCTGGAGGTCGCGCCCCTCGCGGCGGTGCTCGTTTCTCACGGACGTCGTCATCCAATCGCTCCGGCCCGGCCCTCCGAGAGGACCGGGCCGCTCCCTCCGCACGAGCTTAAGCTCGTGGGGCGCCCGCGAGTAGCTCCAGGGCCGCCGGCTCGGGCCGGCCGGCCGCAGGGGACGCGGCTGGCTACTCGAGCCGCTGCGCCTCGAACACCGCGAGGGCCTGGGCGCCGGTCAGCTTGGCCTTGCCCAGGGCGTAGCCCGCGGCCTCCCACACCCCCTCGTCCTCGTGGGCCAGGGCGCCGAGCAGCGCCTGGAACACGTCGTCGGAGACCGCGCTCCCCTTGAGCACGTCGCCGATCGCGCGGGGCAGGGCGCGCCGCAGCTCGATGCTGTTGGTCTCGTCGCGGAACTCGCGGACCATGACCTCGAGCGCGGGGCCCGACGCGGCGGGGCCGATCGCCGAGATCGCCTCGAGGCAGGCCAGCCGGACGGAGTCGGGGCGCCCCGCGTCGCGGCGGACGTTCCGGCTCAGGGCCATGGCCGCCGACGAGATGTCGAACTGGCTGTGCCGGCGGTCGAGCGAGGCGATCGCGTGGGCGGCGCGCTCGGCGATCTTGTCCGAGCGGGCCTTCTCGTCGCGCTGGTCCGCCTCGCTGCCGAAGGCGCGGCCGAGCTTGTCGGCCAGGGTGGCCTTGTCGACCGCCGGCGTGAGCACGTCGAGCGCCCGGCCGTCGTCGACCAGCGACTGCATCTCCGACTCCCGCTCCTCGGGCGTGAGCACCATCACCTTGACGGGCGCGGTCCGGTAGTCGGCGCGCAGCTCATCGATGAACTGGTAGGCCAGGGGCTCGTCGCCCGCCGGGTCGACCTCGTCCTCGAGCGTGCGCGTGTTGAGCTCGGTCGACACGATCACGAGGTCGTGGCTGGGGAAGGCCCGCGCCCGCGCCAGGCCCTCGCGGCCGCCGGCCAGGCCGAAGGTCATGTAGCCGAGGTCGCGCAGCATGCCGACGAGCTTGTTGCGGTTGTGGCGGTCGCGCTCGACCACCAGCACCACCCGCTGCCCGCTCTCACCCAGCGCGTCCACGAGGTTGGTCATGACCTCGTTGGCGCCCGAGAAGCTCGCCTTCGGGTTGAGGTGGGCCAGCGCGATCGCCGCGGCGTAGCGGACCCGCTTGTCGCCGTAGGTCAGCGCCGCCGACAGCGCCTGCCCGCCCGTCATGACCTGGTCGTCGCGGCCGGCCAGCGGGTTGGCGCTGAACGACTGCGAGACGAGGCTCGACTGGCGGAACGCGAGCACCCGGCCGTCGGCGCCGTGCTGCGACACGCGCCGCGGCCGGCGCCGGGGCTGGTCGTCGTCGAGCGAGGGGGCGTCGTCGTCGTCGAGCGAGGGGGCGTCGTCGTCGTCGAGCGCGGGGGCGTCGTCGTCGGCCGGGGCGGGCGTGGGCTGATCGTCCTCCACCCGGGTCGGCTTGGGCGTGTCGCTCGAAGAGGCGGGCTGGCGCGCCGGCGCGGGGGTCGGCGCGCGCCGCGGCGCGGGCGCGGGGGTCGAGGCCGCGGCGCTCGCCGCGCGCTCGGGCTCGGGCAGGAAGGACACCGGGCCGCCCGTCGCGAGGAACGCGTCGTCGAGCTCGAGCTCCTGCAGCCGCTCGATCAAGAACACGGCCACCGGCGCGCGCTGGTCCGCGAGCGCCTTGCCCAGGCCGGCCAGCAGCGCCTCGGGGCCGCGGCTGGCGACGAGCATCTTCGCCTTGGCGAGGCGCGACTGCATGTCGCGCATCTGCTCGAGCGACTCCTCATCGACCTCGCCGCCGCGATCGGCGATCTGCTGGGCGACGCGGAGGCTCTCCTCGATCTCGGTGTACTGCTGCCCGTAGATGTTGAGCAGCTCGGCCCACAGGACCTGATCGTCGGGGGCGACGCTCAGCCCGTCGTAGGCGTACTCCTCGGCCACCTCCTCGTTCCAGCGGAACCGCGGCACGGTGCGCCGCGTGAGGCGGCCGTCCTGCCACTTCCACACCACGTGCTCGTGGTAGCGGTTGCCGAGGAACAGCGGGTGCTCGCGGTAGAACGCGTCGGCCACCCGCGCGAACGACTCCGCGGTCGAGAAGCCGGGGTCGCCGATGGCCTGGATCGCCTTCTGCGCGGCCTGCTTGACGTGGGGGTCCTGCGTGCGCTCCGCCAGGCGCTTGAGCGGCGGGATCGCGCGCACGTCCTTGGTGTGGCCCAGGATCGCGGCGGCGTTCTGCTGCAGCATGAGGTCGCCGTCGGCCTCGAGCAGCTCGATCACCGCCAGCGTCCCCTCGTCGCCGAGGCGCGCCAGGAGCTGGATCGCGGTCACGCGACGCTCGTCCTCGTGGCGATCCTTGAGCACGTCGACCAGGAGCGGCACCACGTAGTGCCCGTACTTGGCGATGATCCGCTCGGTGGTGACGATCCGCTCCATGAAGTCTTCGGACCACAGGCCGTTGAGCTCCTCGCGGAGCTTCTCCTCGTCCTGACGCTCCCGGACCGCGCCCTGCTCGGCCGCCTTGAGCAGGCGCTCGGCGACGGTGGCCAGGCGGCCGCCGCGGGCGAGCACCTGCACCCAGAAGCGGTAGCCCGCCTCGTCGCGGTAGCGCAGCGCGGTCTCGTGGTCGGGGCGCGCCTTGAGCACGTTCGTGAAGTGCGCCTCCGCCTCCTCGAACCGACCCTGCTCGAACGCCGCAACGCCGTTGCGGAACTCGGTGTCGGGGTCCTGAGCGCGAGCCGGGCTCGCCCACATCGTGAGGCAGACCGCCGCGAGGATCACGATCCCACGACGAACGAGCCGCTTGCTTGCCTGCATGGATCCTCCCTGAGGAACGGAGGTCGCGCCCCTCCGCGCGGAAGTGGGGGCGGATCATACAGTTGTGCGCGACGCGCAGTCAAGCGCCTCACCGGTCAGCGTCGTGTCATCGCCCGGTCGCCCAGAATCGGCCGTCCGGTTCGCCGCGGCCGGCCGGCAGCGGGTCCGATCCGCTTGCGAGCACTGACGTTGCGACGCGCGGCCGCCGACGAGGGCTGGTATCCTGCCGCCCGTCATGCGGACCGTCTACTTCGATCTCGTGGGCGGAGCGGCCGGGGACATGCTCCTCGCCGCCCTCATTGATGCGGGCGCCGCCGAGGCGGAGGTCGCCCGGGCCATCGCGGGCCTGGGCCTCGGCGCGCGGATCGAGACCTGCTGCGAGGGGCGCCGCCACCTGCGCGCGCGCCGGTTGCAGGTGCTCGCGCCCGACGAGGACCATCCGCACCGCAGGCTCGCCGACGTTCGCACCATCATTACGGCGGCCGACCTGCCCGCTCGAGCGCGCGCCCGCGCCCTCGCCGCGTTCGAGGCGCTCGCCCGCGCCGAGGGGCGCGTGCACGGGATCGCGCCCGAGGAGGTCCACTTCCACGAGGTCGGCGCGATCGACTCCATCGTCGACACGGTCGGAGTGGCCGTCGCGCTCGAGTCGCTCGGGATCGAGCGGGTGGAGGCCTCGCCCCTCCCCGTGGCCCGCGGGACCATCGCCAGCGCCCACGGGGTGATCCCCCTCCCGGCGCCCGCGGTGCTCCACCTCGCCGAGGCGGCGGGCGCGCCGATCGAGGGGCGCGCCGGCGGCGGCGAGTGGGTCACGCCCACCGGCGCCGCGCTCCTCACCGCCCTCGCCGCGCGCTTCGGCGAGCACCCGCCGCTGCGCGTCCGCGCGGTCGGGCTCGGCGCGGGCACGCGGGTCAACCCGCCCGAGCTCCCGCCCAACCTCGTGCGCGCGGTGGTGGGCGAGCTCGACGACGCCGCCGCCGGCGGCGAGCCGCTGTGGGTGCTCGAGGCCAACCTCGACGACCAGAGCGCCGAGCACACCGCGTATCTGATCGACGCGCTGCTCGCCGCCGGCGCGCGCGACGCGTTCCTCACCCCGGTGATCATGAAGAAGGGCCGCCCCGGCGTGGTCGTGACCGCGCTCGCCGCGCCCGCCGAGGCGGACGCGCTCGAGGCGCTGATCCTGCGCGAGAGCAGCAGCCTCGGCGTCCGCCGCCGCCTCGAGGCCCGCCGCGCGCTCCCGCGCGAGGAGCTCACCGTCGAGACCGCCCACGGCGCGGTGCGGGTCAAGCTCGCCACGCGCCCCGACGGCCGGCGCACGGCGGCCCCCGAGTTCGAGGACTGCGCCCGCCTCGCCCGCGCGGCGGCCGTCCCGCTCGACGTCGTCTACCGCGCCGCGCTGCGCGCGGCCGAGGACCGGCTGGCCTAGAACGGCAGGATCAGCCCGCCCGAGCCGCCCGCGGGCGGCACGTCGGTGCCGGTCATCAGCCGGCGCGCCTCGCGCATGGCCTCCAAGAACGTCTCGGGCGTCAGCTCGGCGATCGGGGTGGTCTCGATCAGGAGCTCGGGCCCGTCGAAGTGCCAGATCTCGACCTCGGGCGGGCGCGGCTCCTCGCCCTCGGCGGTCGGCGCGACCTCGTGGTGCCACATCAGGTAGCTCGCGTAGTCCTGGACCGCGGGGACGGCCAGGATCCGCGCCCGGAACGCGTCGGGGTCGGCGGGGTGGCGAGGGTCGGTGCGGTAGACCACCAGCGGCCACTCGTAGCGCTCGGCCTGCTGCATCGCCTGCCAGCGGTGCTCGCGCCAGCGCACGTACCCCTCGCCGAAGAACACCGAGCGGAGCAGGTCGGCGGGGAGGAGCGCCCAGACCAGGAGCGCGAGCAGCGCCGCGGCGGCGAACGCGAGCTTGCCCCGGTGGGCCCGCCACCCCGTCGGCGGCTCGGGCGCGGTCCCGATTACGCGTGGCGGGGCGCCTCGCCCGCGGAACTGCGCGGGGGAGCCGAGCCCAACCGTGGGCTCGCGCTCGGGCGGCTGCGCCCGCGAGGGCCGATCCTCCTCCGGAAAGAAGCCGCCTCGTGTCGCGCGCGTCATGCCCTCACCTCCCGGCGCGCGCCCGAGCAAGCCGTCGGCCACACGCGCGCGCGTGACCGCGCCGAGGTTCGAGGCGCGGCGGAGCCGAGGAGGTGACGCAAGAGGGCGGTCCTCGGGACCTGCTGCGTCGCTTGACGCGCCCTCTCGCGTTCGCGCCGCTACGACGGCTCCACCCCGAGCTCGGGCTCGGGCTCCAGCGCCGTGACCCGCCGCAGGGCGGCCCGCAGCGCCAGGTAGAGCAGCAGCCCCGAGGGGCCCGCCACCAGCGTCAGCAGCAGGCAGGGGAGCACGACCCAGCGGGAGATCCCCAGCCGCGTCGCGTCGCGCGCCTGCCACGCGCCCACGAACAGGTCGAACACCATGAAGTGGACGAACGCGATCAGCACCGCGATCGGCCGCGCCATGACCGCGACCGCGCCGTCGAGGCTCGCGAACCCGCCG
>CAZMSZ010000240.1:0-2836 GCA_964569055.1 uncultured Planctomycetota bacterium
TCCTTCGGCTTCGGCGGCACCAACGCCTGCGTGGTGCTCCGCGCCTTCCGGCAGTGAGCGGCTACGACGCCGTCGTGATTGGGGCCGGGATCTCCGGTCTGGTCGACGCCATCCTCCTCGCCGAGAGCGGGCGCCGGGTGGTCGTCCTCGAGCAGCACACGCTGCCGGGCGGCTACCTGCAGCAGTTCACCCGCAAGAAGACCGTGTTCGACGTGGGGTTCCACTACGTCGGCTCGACCGCGCCCGGCCGCCCCATGCGCCAGTTCCTCGAGCACCTCGAGGTGTGGCCGCGCCTGCGCATGGTCCCCTTCCCCAAGGACGCCGCGATCGAGGTGGTCCAGGGCGAGCGCCGCTTCGCCTACCCCGCGACCTTCGCCGCGTTCGTGGAGAAGGCTCGCGCCACCTGGCCGCACGAGGCCGCGGCGATCGAGGCCTACGCGGCCGACGTGGAGCAGGTGTGCCGCGAGTTCGCCTGGTTCGACCTGCGCCGCGGCAAGGAGTACCAGCACCCGCTCGACCTCCCCTTCTCGCGCGAGTCGCTGGCCGAGTACCTCGCCCCGCGCGTGCGCGACCCCTGGCTGCGCGAGGTGCTCGGGGCGCAGTCGTTCAACCTCGGCCTGTTCGCGCACGAGGTCCCCTGGACCAAGCACGTGCTCGCGTTCCGCTCCAACTTCGACACCACCAGCCGGATCGCCGGCGGAGGCGGGGCGCTGGTCGCGGCGCTGGTCGAGCGCGGGAAGGAGCTGGGGGTCGAGTACCGCTTCCGCCGCGAGGTGACGGGCTTCCGCTGCGCCGGCAAGGAGGTGCGCGCGCTCACCACCAGCCGCGGCGAGGAGGTGGAGGGCGGGCTGTTCGTGGCGGCCTGCCACCCCAAGGTGATCCTGCGCCGCCTCAGCGACGAGGACCTCAAGCCGGTGTTCAAGGAGCGGGTGCTCGCCATGCGCGACTCGCGCGGCGCGGTGCAGGTGTTCTTGCGCCTGCGCGCCCCGCTGGAGTCGATCGGCGAGACCTGCGTCCTGCTCCACGACGCCGACGAGGCGACGGGCGACCCGCCGCTCCACTGGGCGCTGGTGACCAACGCCTGCGCGGCGGGCGCGGCCGGGCGCGGGGGGCCGCGCCTGGAGGCCATGACCTACATGGACGACGCCCCGTTCGCCCGCTGGCGCGGCAGCCGCGCGCTCAAGCGCGGGCCCGAGTACGAGGCGTTCAAGCAGGCGCTCGTGCGGCGGCTGGTCGCCATGATCGCCAAGGTCGCCCCCGAGCTCCCCGGGCTGATCGAGGACGCCTACGCGGCCACGCCGCTGACCGACGCCTGGTACACGCTCAACGAGCGCGGGGCCGTGTTCGGGATCTCCCACGACACGACGCAGCAGGGGCGCGATCGGCCGCAGCCGCGCACCCGGCTCAAGAACCTGTGGTTCACCGGCCACTCGATCCAAATGCCCGGGATCTGCGGGGTGTTCATCAACGCCTTCAACACCTGCGCCGCCCTGCGCGAGGACGACCTGTTCGAGCGCGTCGCGACGTAGCCGCGGGCGCCCGGCGCCCGCCGCCGCGCCACCTACGACTCAGGGCCACGCCCCGCCCCCTCCCCTCGTGGCGGCACGAGGCTTGTTGCGTGCCAACGAGAGGCCGCGCACGCACGCGGCGGGAGGGCACATGAACCGGGACAGACTCGACGCGGCCACCTGGCTGCTCACCGGGGTGGGGATCGGCGCGGGCATGAGCTACCTGCTCGATCCGCGCCAGGGGCGCCGCCGGCGCGCCATGCTGCGCGACGGGGCGGTCCACCTGCTGAAGCGCCAGCGCGACGTGCTCGAGAAGGGCGCTCGCGACCTGTCGCACCGCGCGACCGGCAAGCTCGGGGCGCAGGTCCGCGCCCTCACCAGCGACGGGGAAGTGGACGACGTGGTGCTCCTCGAGCGGGTCCGCGCCGAGCTGGGGCGCTGCGCCTCGCACCCGAGCGCGATCGAGGTCCACGTGCACGACGGCTGCGTCACCCTGGCCGGCCCGGTGCTCGCGAGCGAGGCCCGCCACGTCCTGCGCGCGATCGGCCGCGTGCGCGGCGTCCAGGGCGTGGAGGACCGGCTCGAGCGCCACCGCGCCGCCGGCCCGATCGCCGCGCTCCAGGGCGAGGGGCGGACCCCGCGCCCGCTGCTGCAGCGCGAGGTGTGGCCGCCCTCCACCCGGATCCTCGCGATCGGCACGGGGCTGGCGCTCGGCGGCTACGGCCTGGCGCGCCGGGGGATCCTGGGCGCGGCCTGCTCGCTGGCGGGCGGCGCGCTCCTGGTCCGGGCCACCACCAACCTGCCCACCAGCCGGCTGGTCGGCGCCGGGGCGGGCGAGGGGGCGGTCCAGCTCCAGAAGTCGATCTACGTCGACGCCCCGGTCGAGGAGGTGTTCGAGCTGTGGACCCACCTCGAGAACTTCCCGCGCTTCATGCAGCACGTCCGGCAGGTCCACTGCGGCCGGCGTGACCCGAGCCGCTCGCACTGGGTCGTGGACGGCCCGCTGGGGATCCCGGTGCGGTTCGACGCCGAGGTGACCCGCCACGAGGAGAACCGGGCGTTCGCCTGGAAGAGCCTCCCCAACCCGCTGGTCGAGCACGCCGGCACGGTCCACTTCGCGCCCGAGCGCGACGGGACGCGGGTGCACGTGCACATGAGCTACACCCCGGCCGGCGGGGCGATCGGCCACGCGCTGCTGCGCCTGTTCGGCGAGGACCCGCGCTCGCTCATGGACGACGACCTGATCCGCATGAAGTCGCTCCTCGAGCAGGGCGAGACGCGGGCCCACGGCGAGCGGGTGCGGCTGGAGCAGCTGCAGCCCCTGTGAG
>CAZMSZ010000240.1:2936-5225 GCA_964569055.1 uncultured Planctomycetota bacterium
GCCGCGCTGAGCAAGTTCCCTTGCGCGGACAGCGGGCGCATCGATGATGCCTCGCATGCTGCCCTCCCTCCGCCTCGCGGCCGCCCTGCTCGCGGCCTTGATCGCCCTCCCCTCGCTGGCCTGCGCGCAGGAGGAGGACGACCCGTTCGGGTCTCTGTTCGGCGAGCCGCTCGAGGAGACGAGCGAGGCGCTCCCCGAGGCGCCCCTCGAGCGGGCGCGGGTGCTGGCCCACAGCGGCCGCTACGGCGAGGCGGAGACGGCGCTCCACACGATCCTCGCCGAGGAGCCCGAGCGCGAGGACGCGCTGCTGCTGCTGGCGCACGTGGCGCTCGACACCGGCCAGCCGGCGGTCGCGCGCCAGGCGACCGACGCGCTGCTCGAGCTCCAGCCCGATCAGCCCGAGCCCTACGTCCTCCAGGCCACGCTGGCCGAGCGCGCGGGCGACGTGGCCGGGGCGCGCGCCGCCTACGAGCAGGCGGTCGAGCTGGGCGGCCGGCAGCGGAGCGAGGCCCGGCTCGAGGCGCTGGTCCGCCTGGGCGAGCTGTTGGCCGAGGTCGACGGGGCCGCCGCGCGGGCAGCGCTCGAGCGGGCGCTGGAGTACTACCGGCGCTTCGACGAGCTCTCGCCGGCCGAGTTCACCTGGGTCGCGCGGGCCTGCCTCGCGGTCGACCGCTTCCCCGAGCTGGCGGGCGAGTACTCGAAGTCCATGACCGAGTACGCGCGGCGCATGCTCGACCAGGCCCTGGCGGCCGACCCCGACTTCGTGCCCGCGCTGGTGCTCGGCGGCGAGCAGGCGCTCAGCAAGCTCAACACGCCGCTCGCCCACAAGAGCTTCGCCCGGGCGGTCGAGCTCAACCCCAACCACGCCCAGGCCCGGGTCGGCCTGGCCCGCGCCGCCCTCGAGGGCTTCTACGGCGGGGCCGGCAAATACGACACCGCCGCGGAGGGGCTGCAGAAGGCGCTCGAGGCCGACCCGACCTGCGCCGAGGCGCACGCCACCCTGGCGGGGATCGCGGTCACCGACGGCAACTACGACGCCGCCGAGGAGCGGATCGCGACCGGGCTGCGCGAGCGGCCGGGCGACGTGGGCCTGCTGGCCGTGCGCGGCGCGGTGCTGCTCCTGCGCGGGCAGCGCGAGGCGTTCGCCGCGCTCGAGCGCGAGGTGCTCGCGGCGCGCCCCCGCTGCGCGCGGTTCTACGTGGAGATCGCCTCGCTCCTCCAGCTCAAGTTCCGCTACGCCGAGGCGCGCGACCTCGCCAGGAAGGCGCTCGAGCTCGACCCCGGCTACCACCCCGCGCTGCCGGTGCTCGGTGTGAACCTGACCCGCACCGGCGCCGAGGAGGAGGGGCGCAAGGTCCTGGCCGAGGCGTTCGCCCGCGACCCCTACGACGTGTTCGTGTTCAACCACCTCCAGCTGTGGGACCGCCTCGACGACCACTACACCCTGGTCGACCTGCCCGGCTTCCGCCTGCGGCTCCACAAGGAGGAGGAGGCGGTCACCGCGCGCTACGCGGGCCCGCTGCTGGCCGAGGCCAAGGAGCGCCTGGGCGGCAAGTACGGGCCGATCCCCGACCCGGTGCTGGTGGAGCTGTTCCCCGACCACGACGACTTCAGCGCCCGCAGCGTGGGCCTCCCCGGGATCCCGGCCCTGGGCGTGTGCTTCGGCAACGTCATGACCGTGCTGTCGAGCAAGGAGAAGCGAGCCGCCGGCGCGCACTCCTGGGGGCGCACGCTGTGGCACGAGTTCGCCCACGTGGCCACGCTCACCCGCACCAAGAACCGGGTGCCGCGCTGGCTGACCGAGGGGCTGTCGGTCTACGAGGAGCCGCGCGGGCGCAAGACGTGGCTGCGCGAGTACGACGCGGACATCATGACCCTCCTGGCGCACGACCTGCTGCTGCCGATCGCGCGCCTCGACGAGGGGTTCACCAAGCCGCGCTACCCGCAGCAGGTGATCATGTCCTACTACCAGGGCGGCATGATCTGCGAGTACGTGGACGCGCGCTGGGGGTTCGAGAAGATCCTGGCGCTCCTCGACGCGTTCGCCGCCGGGCAGGACACGGCCGCCGCGGTGCGCTCGGTCCTGGGGCTCGAGCCCGAGGCGTTCGACGCGCAGTTCCGCGCCTTCCTCGAGCGGCGCTACGCGCGCTACTCCTGGCTGCCGCCCCCCTCGCTCGAGCAGCGCCAGGCCCTGCTGCAGCAGGTCACCCGCCACCCCTGGGACGTGGCCGCGCGCGGCGCGCTGGCCTGGGCCTACGCGCTCCACGGCAGCGACCAGGACGCGATCAC
>CAZMSZ010000240.1:5325-11726 GCA_964569055.1 uncultured Planctomycetota bacterium
GAGGAGGTCGGCCGCCGCTCGCCCCCCAGCGCCGACCACCACCGCCTGCTGCACGCCTGCTGCAAGGCGGCCGGCGACGAGGCCGGCGCCATGGCCGAGCTGCGCGAGGTGTGCCGCCTCGACTCGAACGACGCCGAGACCCGCGTGATCTACGCGACGTGGGCGCGCGAGCGCGGCCGCTGGGCCGAGGTGGCCGAGGTGCTCGACGACGTCAACCTGATCGACCCGTTCCTGCCCGACGCCCACGTCATGCTCGGCGAGGCGCTGCGCCGCACGGCGCTCGGCGACCCCGCCAAGCTGGAGCGCGCGATCCTGGAGTACGAGGTCGCGCTCGAGCTCGAGGTCCCCTACCGCGCTCAGCCCCGCTTCGGGATCGCCGCCTGCCTCCACGAGCTCGGACGCGACCCCGAGCGGGTCCGCGCGCTGGTGAAGGACGCGCTCGCCGAGGACCCCGACCACGAGGAGGCGCGCGCCCTGGCCGAGCGGCTGGGCGCCGGCGACTGAGGGTAGGGATCGATCTCCCTGGACCGACAGTGTAACTCAGTTACACTGAACGCCCGGGGACGTCGCATGGCGAAGAAGAAGCGCGGTCCGCGGCGGCCTGCGAAGCACCCTGACCTCCTCGCGCTGATGCGCGAGCGCCTCCTGTCCGGGAACTATCGCGACACGCGCCATGTATCCGAACGCCGGCTCGAACGCGCGATCACGCTCCCCGAGGTCCGACAAGTGCTCTTGGCCGGGTTTCATGAGAGCCGGAAGGACGAATACAAGCCCGAGTATCACGCCTGGAGCTACGCGATCAGGGGCCGGACGATCGACCTGCGCGAGTTGCGCGTCGTGGTCAGCTTCGACTCGAGCATGGGGGAGTTGCTGCTGCTGATCACGGCGGTCGATCTCACCCAGGCGAGCGACTGATCACGATCGGAGGATGACCATGAGCCGCAAGGTGGAGCGAAAGACGCAGCACGAGTTCGTGTACACGGGGTTCGGCTTCCCGGTCGACCTGGTGGAGGTTCCCATGATCCGCGTGCGCGGGGCATGGACCCCCGACGTCGACTACGACGCGCTCGCCAAGGTCGTCCTACGGGCCCTCGTGGCCAAGCCCGCACGGCTCAGCGGGAACGAGGTCCGCTTCATTCGGCACTCGTTCCCCATGACGCTCACGGCGTTCGCCGAGCGGTTCAACGTGACTCACCCCGCAGTGATCAAGTGGGAGAAGTCGGGCGACGATCCGACGAAGATGAGCTGGTCCGTCGAGAAGGACGTCCGGCTCGCGACCATGCACCACCACTTCCCGGAGGAAGCGGCGGCCTTCGTGCGCACGTACGCCGCCCTGACGCGCGAGCCCGCGGCCCGGCGGCGCAAGGTCAAGGTCACGGCGGGCGCGGCCGGGCTCACTCTGGCCTCGTAGCTGGCTCAGCCCGGCAGCTCGCGGGTCGTGACCTTCTCGACCCGCCCCGCGGCGTCGATCACCACCACCCGCTCGTACACGATCGGGACGTGGATCGTGATCCAGCCGCCCGAGGCGGTCTGGTCGCGCCACATGCTCCAGGCGATCGGGTCGGGGTAGGCGCCCCAGATGTCGTCGCCCGCCCACAAGGCCTCGCTGCGGTGGCGGACCAGGCGGGTGGTGCGGCTGCGGTAGACCCAGCGCTCCGCGCCGGGGCCCGGGGCGCGCTCGATCGTGGTCGGCCAGCCCCAGGCGGCCTCGACCTGCCGGCGGGTCATGCCGCGCACCACCTCGCCCTCGCGCACCGCCTCGCGCACCCGGGGCGACCAGCCGCGCCCGACCGCCTCCACCTCCGCTTCGCGCAGGGCGCGGGCGATCGCGGCGTCGCGCGACTCGCCGCCGTCGAACACCGGGTCGAGGTAGTCGAACGTCTTCACCGCGTGGAGCGGCGCGTAGCCGACCGCGCCCCCGTAGCTCACGCGCACCCGCCCGTGAGCGCCCAGCGGCTCGCCCCGTAGCGGCTCGTGGTGGAGCCGGCGCAGGCGCGTGAGGACCTCGTCGTCCTGGGCCCCGGCGTAGAGCGGCGCCCCGTCCTCGACGACGACGTAGTGGTGAGCGCGGCAGCCCGCGAGCCCCACGACCAGGACCGCGGCCAGCAGCGACGCCGCCTCGAGCCGTGTCCGCACGCCGATCCCTCCTCCCGCAGGTTAGCGAGGTCGCGCGCCGGCCGCCCGCCCGCGGGGGACGGCAGCGGTCGGGTATCCTCCTGGGGTGAGCGACGAAGCAAGCGGCGGGGCAGGGCTGTTGGCTTCCCGATCGAACCGCGGGCTGATCGGGCTGGTGGTCGCGGTGGTCGGGCTCCTGCTGGCCGCCGGGGCGATCGCCTGGATCCTGGGCCAGGGCGCGCCGCCGACGCCGACGCCCGGCCCCGAGGCAGGCGAGACCACCCCGGGGACGCCCGAGGACGAGGATGGGGACGGCGGGCTGCGCCGGGCGGTCGTGCGGCTGGCGCCCGTGACCTCCCGCTCGGCGGTGCTGTGGCTCGACGACCAGCGGCTCGGCACGCTCCAGCTCGCGCCCGACGGGCGGGTCAGCGGAGACGCCCTGATCCGGGCCCCCGCCCGGGCCAAGCGCCTCGGGCTGCGCCCGGTCGAGCTGCACCGCCCGCCCGAGCTGGACCGGGCCGTGGCCGAGGCCGCCCAGCGCCTGTTCACGCACAGCGGAGCCGGGAACACCACCGTGGTCGACGCGCCCCCCCGGCGGTGAGGCGCGGCCCGCTTTCTCGCCTCCGGGGCCCTGGTGCCCTTGAGGGCGACCGTCAGGCTTTCTACGATCTGCGCCCACGGAGGCGTTGCACATGACGCGGCACACCGCGCTCACGCTGGCCCTGCTCGTTCTCTTCGCCGGCAGCGCCCACGCCCAGTCGCTCGAGGAGCTCGAGGGCGTGTGGAAGCGTCTGCCCGCCCAGGGGGGCGGCGAGGCGCGCTACCTGCACCTCGAGCTCAACGGCAGCGGGGCCCTCGAAGGGCCCATGGTCAACCCGCCGCTGGCCGAGGAGGGGATCGCCTGCTCGGTCGCGCTGCAGCTCGAGGGGGCCCAGCTCACCGGCGACGCCACCTGGACCGAGGGCGACTTCGCGGCCACCGCGCGCTGGGAGTTCAGCGTGTCCTCCAAGGACGAGCTGCGCGGCCGGTGCGAGTGGCTGTCGTGGGAGGGGAGCGAGGTCTTCGACCGCGGCTGGGACGAGGGCATGCAAATGGTCCGCGTGCCCAAGGTCGGCTGGGTGACCGAGGGCGAGGCCGAGGCCCCGTTCGGCGACGAGATCGAGGACCTCGCCGCGCTGACCGGCGGCTGGCTCGGCCCCGACGGCGAGGGCTGGGCGGTCGTGGTCACGGGCGAGCAGGTCTCGCTGACCCGCAAGACGGGCGCCCCGCTCAACATGGTGCTCGCCAACGAGCGCGGCACGCTGCGCGGCGTGCTCGCCGTCGACGGGGTCGAGTGCCAGGTCGAGCTGGTGTTCGAGGCGGGCGAGGGGCACCTGGTCGGGCGCTCGTCGTGGACCGCCGGCCCGGTCACCGGCTGGGCCCCGGTCGCGTTCACCCGGCTCGAGCGCAGCGAGGTCGGCCCCGAGGGGGTCTCGGCCGAGGCCCCGGTCGCCAGCGGCGAGACCCCGAGCGGGGTGTGGAAGCGCGACGACGGGCTCTACCTGCGCTTCCGCCAGGAGGCGGGCGAGCTGGTGGGCGAGCTGCTCGAGAAGCCCGGCACGGTGCGCGCCCGGCTGCGCTTCGCCCACAAGGCGGGGCTCTGGGTCGGCACCGCCAACTGGGGCGGCTACGAGACCACGTTCGAGCTGGGGCTCGACGACGCCGGCCAGTTGATCGGCCGGGCCGAGTGGGTCGACCTCCACCAGGGCCAGGTCGTGGCGCGCGGCTGGAGCGGCCGCACGTTCAAGGCGCTCCGCCGCGTCCACTAGCGCTTGCGCTGGCTACTTCCCCGCCAGCTCCCAGGGGCGCAGCCCCAGGCTGAACGCCACCAGCAGCGCCAGCAGCACCGAGGCGTGCACGACGGCGTACAGCGCCGGCCCGCGCCAGGTGTAGGCCACCCGCTCGGGCGGGCCGGCCGCGCGGTCGTAGCCGTGCACGAGCGCCAGGTAGACCACCACCGCCAGGAGCGTGCCCGCCACCCCGTCCAGCACGTAGTGCTGCTTGACCGCGCAGATCGAGACGAACACCACCGCCGCCCCCGCCAGGCCCAGCGCCCCGAACAGCGGGCGCGCCTTCCAGGCCACGAGCGCGGCCAGGACCGCGATCGCCTGGTGGAGCGAGGGGAAGCAGTTGACCGGCGGGTCGAACGCGTAGTTGACCCGCAGGCCCCACTGGTGGAACACCGAGAGGTCGAGCGTCGTCACGTCGCCGCGCAGGGCGGCCGCGCTGACCGGGAACGCGATCCAAACCAGCGTGGAGGCGGTCGCGACCGCGAGGTAGGCCAGCGCCACCCGCCGGAACAGGCGCTGGCAGCGGACCACGAACAGCGGGAACAGGAGCGCGGTGTAGACCGCCTCGTAGCCGTACATGAACACCGGCGAGAACGGGATCGCCGCGTCGAGCGGCGTGTGCAGCGTGCGCGCCGAGGCCGGGTCGACCGTGAGCCCGACCGCGTAGTAGCCGCCGAACGTCCACACGAACAGCGCCGCGAGCAGCACCATCTTCTCGCGCGGGCTCGACTCGATCGCGCCCGGCTCCTCGGCCGCGCCGATCCGCTCGAGCGCCCAGGCGCCCACGTCGGGGAGGGGAACGGGGATCGATCCACGCACGGAGGTCCTCGGGTCCGCCCCGCCCAGGGTACCCGTCGGGAGGGCATCCGCCTCGAGAGAGGTGGGCGCGGGGTGCGACCGCCCAAGCGCGGATCCGTAGCCGCATGGGTCTGGCGAGGCGTGGCTGTCAGAGCGACAGCACCAATCCCTGGCCGCGAGGAGCCACGCGATCCGGAGTCCCGCCCCTCGGATTCGGCGGCCTTTTCCCTCGGCACCGCTCTCCCACACCCGCCGAACCAGTCAAAGGCCGAGGCGTGGGTGTGCGAGCGACAGCACTCAACCATTGCGCCGAGGAGGCTCGGCGCGTCGGAGCCCCGCCCTTCTGCGGATTCTTCGGCGCCCTCCGCGACACCGGTCGCCTCCACACCGAACCAGCCGAAGAATCCGATCCGGACTGAACAAGAACGCCGTACGACCCGATATCCTCTACGGCCGACCACCCCCCGACCGGCGCCGCCGCGCGGCCCATCTCGTGTTGCGGAAGCGGTGCATGGACGACTATCCTCCCCCCATGAGCGTGCGCGTCTCGAAGCGATGGCTCGGGCTCAGCGCGGCGCTGCTCCTGCTGGGCATGCTGGGCAGCCTGGGTGGGGTGGTGGCGGTGGTCCTGCGGGAGCTCCAGGCGACCCGCAGCGAGATGGTCCGGCTGCGGGACCTCGCGCACCGGCAGGAGGTCGAGCTCGGGGCGCTCGAGCAGCGCCTGGGCGAGGTGGGCCGGGCGGTGGTGGACGTGCGCTCGCTCGAGGCGGAGGCCCGCAAGCGGCTCCTGGGCGAGATCGAGGCCCGCACCGGCAGCCAGGCCGAGGAGGTCCGCGCGCAGCTCGAGGACCTCGAGGGGCGCCTGTCGAAGCTGCGGGAGGCGGCGGACGAGCACGCCCGGCTCCTGGCGGCGGCGCACGCCGACGAGGACGTCGAGGTCCGCTACCGCGAGCTGATGTCGCCGACGGTGCGCGTCAACGCCCGGCACGAGGTGGGCTCGGGCACGATCCTCTGGAGCCGCGCGGTGGGCGAGCGCGCGCGCACGTTCGTGCTCACCGCCTGGCACATCGTGTCGGACAACGCCGCGGGCGCCCAGGAGACGCCGCTCGAGATCGACTTCTACGAGGCCGGCGAGCTGCTGCGCACCGAGCTGGGCCGGATCGTGGCCCGCGACGAGCGGCTCGACCTCGCGCTGGTGGAGGTCAAGGGCTACCACGTCTACGAGCGCCAGGCCCGGATCCTCTCCGTCGAGCAGCTCGCCCAGCTGCCCATGTTCTCGAAGGTCTACGCGATCGGCTGCCCGCTCGGCTACTCGCCGCTCCCGACCTCGGGCGAGCTCACCTCCAAGGAGAAGGAGCTCGACGGGAACACCTACTGGATGATCAATGCGCCCACGATCTTCGGCAACTCGGGCGGCGGGATCTATCACGCCGACTCGCGCGCCATGATCGGCGTGCTCTCGCGGATCTCCGCCTACAAGAACATGATCGACGTGGCCGTGCCCCACATGGGCCTGGTGACGCCCATGGAGCAGGTCTACGCCTGGCTCGACGAGACGCGCTACGGCTTCACCTACCGCGACCGCCTGGCCGAGGCCCACCCGGCCGGCCACGAGCAGAAGCGAGACGCGAAGCCCGTCACGGCCTCGGCCAGCCAGGG
>CAZMSZ010000241.1:0-11713 GCA_964569055.1 uncultured Planctomycetota bacterium
AGCATCGTCGGCGCCGGAGCGGAGGAGCGCGCTCCCACCCCCGACCCGCGCCCCGGCGATGGCGGGCGTCGCCTGCAGCACGGCGGCGCGCTGGCCCTCGCGCTCCTCGCGGCGGCGCTGAGCTGGAGCGCCTCGCTGCACACGTCGGCCACCTTCGACGAGGTGGTCCACGTGGCGGACTCGGCGCGCGGGCTGCGGCTGGGCGCGTTCGACCTCGAGCCCGAGCACCCGCCGCTCACCAAGCTGCTCTACGGGGCGGCGGTGATGGTCCAGGCCCCGCGCCTGCCGGCCGAGGAGCCGCGCTGGCGACAGGGCTGGGGTCGGTACGACTACGCGCGCGCCTTCTACTGCGAGGTGGGCAACGACCCCGAGCGCCTCGCCCGCGCCAGCCGCGCGGTCGGGGCGGCGTTCGTCGCGCTGCTGGTGCTGGTCACGTATGCCTTCACCCGGGGCGCGGCGGGCCCGCGCGCGGCGCTGTTCGCGGCCGCCCTGGTGGCGACGCTGCCCGACGTGCTCGCCCACGGGGGCGTGGCCTACAACGACCTCCCGCTGGCGCCGGCGCTGCTCCTCGCGGTGTGGGCGCTCGACGCGCTCGTCCGCGCCCCGGGCCCCGGCCGCGGCGCCCTGGCCGGGCTCGCGGTGGCTGCCGCCGTGGGCGTGAAGCTGACCGCGGTCGTGCTGGCGCCGATCGCGCTCGCGCTCGCGCTGGTCGAGCGGCGCTCGCGCCGGCGCGACCGCGCGTGGGCTCGGGCGCTGCTCGTCGGCGCGGCGGTCGCGCTGCTGGCGGGGTGGGCGCTGTTGGCCGCGCTGTACCGCGACCTCTCGCTCGGCGAGCTGTGGCGGGCGATCGGCTGGACGTTCGCGCGCGCGCAGGGCGCAGCTCACGGCGAGGGCATGTTCAACGCCTACCTCCTGGGCGAGCTCGGCCAGGAGGGGTGGCCGTGGTTCTACCCGCTCGCGCTCTTCCTCAAGACCCCGGTCGGGTTCCACCTCCTCGCCCTGACCGCGCTCGGGCTCGGCCTCGCGCGCCTGCGGGTCGACGGTCCATGGGCCGCGCTGCGCGGGCCGCTGCGTGCTCCCGCGCTCGCGGCGCTCGTGCTGGGCGCGGCCCTGGTCGCCTCGGGGCTGAACATCGGCTTTCGCCACGCCCTGCCGCTGCTGCCGCTCCTGTGCGTGCTCGTGGCGGTCGGCGTGGTGCGCGCCTGGGAGCGCGGCGCGCGCCCGGTCCGGGTCCTGGTAGCGGTCGCGGCGCTCGCGCACGGCGCCTCGACCGCGCGCGCCTACCCGGACTTCCTGGCCTACACCAGCGAGTACGTGCCGGCCGAGCGCGGCTATAGCGCGATCGCCGACTCCAGCCTCGACTGGGGCCAGGGCCTGCTCGCGCTCCGTCGCTGGATGGCGGAGGTGCAGCTCGAGACCGTCGCGCTCGACTACTTCGGCTCGCTCCCGCCCGAGGCGTACGGGATCAGGTATCGACCCGAGCGCGCCGCGCCCTGGGCGCGCCCCGCGGCGCCGGGGCCCGAGCCGGAGTGGCTAGTCGTCTCGGCCACGTACTTCGTCGGGCTGTACACCCCTCCGCCGCTCCCCTACGCGCACCTCCGCGGCGTCGCGCCGGACCGGGTGCTCGCCGGCTCGCTGCTCGTGTTCCGCCGCGACCGGCTGAGGGCGCGCCCGGTCGAGCGGCCGGACGGGCCGCCCGCGCCCGGGCCTTGAGCGCGAGCTACCGCGTGAGCTGCGCCTTGAAGGCGTGGTAGGCGCTGGAGTGGCGCACGTCGAGGTTGCGCACGTAGCGCCAGAAGCGCTGCCACAGCTCGACCTCGCTCACGCCGTACGCGCCGTGGTAGTTGCGGAGCGGGCCGGCGTACAGGCGCCAGAACGGCTCGGGTCCGTACGCCTCGAGCAGCCAGCCCACGAACGCGCCGGCGACGTCGTAGTCGCGGCGTGACATGCCGGCGCGCAGCGCCTCGGGGTCGAGGTCCTCGTCGAGCGAGAGGTCGAAGAAGGCGCGCGCGCGCAGCTTGACGGCGACGCCCGCGTCGGGTCCCCACAGCCGCTCGGTCAGGTAGACCGCGAGCCCCTCGTCGAGCGGGCGCCACGACGAGCCGGCGAGGTAGTGGACCAGCTCGTGGGTCGCGTCGCGCCGCGGCAGGTGCTCGGCCACCAGCGTGATCCCGTCGGCGTCGGCGTGGCAGCGGTCCCCCCCGCGGCCGGCGCCGCCCTCGAGCACGACCACGTCGATCCGACCGAGCGGCGGGAGGCTGCTCGGGCCGGCCGGGCAGGTGGGGCGGGGCTCGCCGAACGGGCGGAAGTTCCCCGGGGCGGCGTACGGCCCGAGCACGGCCCGCAGCCGCTTGGCGGCCGCGCGCAGCTCGGCGAGCAGCGCGCCCTGCTGCTCGTCGCTCAGGCAGTCGCGCTCGATGAACAGGCGGAAGTCGGGCGCCTCCACCACGCGCACGCGCCTCGCGGCGGCGGCGTCGGGGGGGAGGTCGATCGCGGGGGCGGCGCAGGCGGCGAGCGCCAGCGCGAGCAGCGCGGAGCAGGCTCTCGTCAGCCGGCGGGCTCCTCGACCGGGGCCGCGCTCCCCTTCTCGCGCGGCGCCGGCTCGGCGGGCGCGATGCCGAGCGCGTCGAGCTGGCGGGTCAGGGCCTCGACCCGCTGGCGCAGCGCCTCGACCTCGGCCTTGCTCGGGATGTGCAGGCTGGCCAGCACGTCCTCCACCCGCTTCTCGATCAGCTCGTCGAGCCGCTGCTTGAAGGACTGGCTGCGGGTCTTGATCTCGCTCTTGAGCTGGGCGGCCTCGCCCTCGGCCAGCTCGCCCTGGCGGACCAGCTCGTCGACGTTCTCGCTCAGCTTCTCCTCGTCGGAGAGGAACGTGGCGTCGAAGTGCTGCAGCACGTTCTTCCGCACGAAGTCGACCACCGAGGTCGACGAGCGCTGGATCAGGTTCATGAAGAACGACTTGGGGAGCGACCCCTCCTTGCGCTTCTCCTGCTCGAGCAGGATCTGCGAGAGGGTCACGTTGGTGAGGTCCTCCCCGGTCTGGTTCTCGACGACCTTGATGTCGTGGCCATCGCGCACCAGCTCCCCGATCTGCTCGAGGGTGATGTACCGCTTGTCCTCGGTGTCGTAGAGCTTCCGGTTGGAGTAGCGCTTGATCGTTCGCATGACGCCCCCCCGGGGCCGCCCAACTATACAGGGCCGCGCCTGCGGAGGCGAACGCGCCCGCGCTACCGGCCGCGCTCCTCGGCCAGGGCGGCCACGCGGACCTCGAGCGCGGCCACGGCCCGGCCCAGCTCGTCGACGTCGCCGCGGCTCGGCAGCTTGAGCGTGCGCAGGACCCGCTCGATCGCCACGTCGAACCGGTCGACGGCCGCCGCGGGGATCGGGTCGGACGCGGACGCCTCGGCCGCGTCCGCTGCGGGCTGGGGCTCGGCCGAGGCGGGATCCGCCGCGGCCTCGCCCTCCTCGCCGGGCGCCGCGCGGCGCGGGCGCAGCACGCGCGCGATCTCCTCCTGGGCGAGCATCACGCCGCCCACCCCGGCCAGCGCGACCTTGTAGAGCAGGCCGCCCACCCCCGGGCCGGTGGCCTGCTGCTGCTCACCCTCGGGTGCGTCCGGCGCCGGCTGGTCCACGCGCTCCTCCTGCCCGCCGCGGGGCCTCTCCGCCACGATAGCACGCGCGCTGACGCGACGCGTCAGCGACCGCGAGGCGGTGGCGCCGATCGGCGCGGCGTGCACAATCGGCCCCGTGACCTCGACCGCGACCGCGCCCACCGAGCGCCTCCTCGATCGGCTCCGCGCGGCGGTCGGCCCCGAGCGGGTCGACACCGGCGACCTCGTGCGCGAGGCCTACGGGCGCGACCTCGGCGCCCAGAGCCACCTGGCGTATGCGGCCGGCCTCGCGCCCGGGACGCCGGGGTTCGCGCCGCCCGACGCGGTGGTCCGCGCCCGCAGCGTCGCCGACGTGCAGGCCGTGCTGCGGGCCTGCCACGCCGAGGGGGTCCCCGTGATCCCGTGGGGCGCGGGCTCGGGCGTGAGCGGCGGTGTGCTCGCGGTGCGGGGCGGGGTCGCGCTCGACCTCAAGGGCCTCGATCGGATCCTGCACCTCGACCGCCGCTCGCTGACCGTGCGGGTCGAGGCGGGGCTCAACCTCCAGCTGCTCGAGGACGCGCTCGGCCGCGAGGGGCTGACCCTGGGCCACCACCCCTCCTCGATCACCTGCAGCACGATCGGCGGCGCGCTCGCCGCGCGCGGCGCGGGGCAGCTCTCGACCCGCTACGGCAAGATCGAGGACATGGTGGTGTCGGTGGAGGTGGTCCTCGCCGACGGGACGCTGGTGCAGACGCCGGTCGTGCCGCGCGCCGCCACGGGCCCCGACTGGAACCAGCTGTTCGTGGGCTCGGAGGGGACGCTGGGCGTGATCGTGGCCCAGACGCTGCGGCTGCATCGCCTGCCCGAGCTGCGCCTGTTCCGCAGCTACGAGTTCGCCACGCTCTCCGCCGCGTTCGAGGGGATCCGCGAGGCGCTCCAGCGAGGCGCCCGGCCCGCGGCGGTCCGGCTGTACGACCCGCTCGACACCCTGATGGTGGCTCGCGCCAGCGACGCGCCCCCCTTGCCTCCCGCGCCCGACCCGGAGGACGGGCCGCTCGCGGGCGAGTGGCCGCTGTCGGCGCTCTCGCTGCGGCGGCTGCGCGCGGCGCTCGCCGAGCGGCTGCCGGACCTCGGCCAGGAGGGGAAGCGCGCGCTGCTGGCGCGCCCCGCGCTCGCGAACCGGCTGACCGGCACGATCCCGGGCGTGGGCTGCTTGCTCGTGCTGACCTGCGAGGGCGACCCCGAGCTCGCGCGGGCGGAGGCCGCGGTGGTCGAGCGGGCCTGCCTGGCCGCGGGAGGCGAGCCGAGGGGGCCCGAGCCCGCCGAGCGCTGGTGGCGCAACCGGATCGCGGTCTCGTTCAAGCAGAGCGCGGTCTACGCGCTCGGCGGATTCGTCGACACCATGGAGGTCGCCACGACCTGGAGCCGGCTCGAGGAGCTCCACGAGCGGGTGCGCGAGGCGCTCGCGCCGCACGCCCTGGTCATGGCGCACTTCTCGCACGCCTACCCCGAGGGGTGCAGCATCTACTTCACGTTCGCCGCCCTGCAGGACGGGGCCGACTCCGCCCTCGAGCGCCACCGTCGCGCCTGGGAGGCAGGCCTCGCGGCGGTGGTGGCGTGCGGCGCGGCCGTGAGTCATCACCATGGGGTCGGGCTGCTCAAGGCCGAGGCCCTGAAGGCCGCCCACGGACCGCTCCACTCCGCGGTGTTCGTCCCCGTCAAGCGCGCGCTCGACCCGAGCGACGTGCTCAATCCCGGCAAGCTCGGCCTGCCCTGAACCCATGATCATGATGCACCACCAGCGCCTCCGTTCCGCCCGGTTCTTGCCCGCGCTCGTCGCGGCCGCGCTCCCGCTCGCCGGGTGTGGGTCGGACCCCGAGCCCGCGTCAGAGCCCGAGGGCGCCTTGCTGGCCGCCGATCCCGTCGCGCCGGCCACGCCGGTCGCGGCGCCGGCGACCAGCCCCGAGCCGGCACCTGCCCACGCGCCGAGCGAACCGGCGGCCCCGGCGGGTCCGGTCACGATCAACATCCCGACCTTCCCGCGCGCCCTCCTGAGCGAGCTGCGGGAGGGCGACTTCGTGGAGGTCGTGCTCACGCGCGGCGGCGCGCTCCGCGGCGAGATCCGCAGCCTGCGCTCCCGGCTGCTCGTGATCACCAGCGACGCCGGCCGGCCCGGCGGCGGCGGGATCGTCACCGAGCACCGGCCCGAGGAGGTGACGGACATTCGCCTGCTCCACCGCGCCGGGGGGCTGGTGACGGCCAGCGAGAGCGGCCCGCGCAGCGAGGCCGAGAGCTGGCTGCCGGCCCACGCCGACGGCGAGGTCCTGGGGCGCGACGCGGCCGCGCTGTGGACCGGGCGCTTCGGCCCGAGCGCCACGCTGGTGGTGGTGCGCGAGCTGGACCTGCCGGCGCTCGCCTTCGCCGAGCGGACGCGGGGGCGGCCGTACTTCGCCTCTCGACCGACGCCGAGCTCGCTCGAGGCGGGGGACGAGGTCAAGCTCGTGGGGAGCGCGATCGGCTACGCGCGCGGCCTCGACGGCAAGGACTACGCGCTGGGCGAGGTCTACCTCTACCTCGTCCGGCGAGCCGGCCGCGTGTGGTGCATCCCGTCGCTGCAGCGGCTCCACACCAGCGACCTCGACCCGCAGAGCGTGGCCCGCTGGCTCGCGACCGAGCCCGCCACCCTGGTCGTGAGCCGCCCCGGCAACACCGAGGAGGTGGTCCGCGTGACCCGCGTCGCCGCCGGCACGGCGCGCCTCTACCGCGACCACCTCGCCCTGACCCCGACCCGGCCCGCGCTCCGGCGCCTGCGCGCCAAGGGCGGCGAGGAGCTCGTCGAGGCGGAGCGACGCGTCCGCGCGCTGTACCGCGGCCTGGGCCTCACGGGCGAGGACGCGCTCGATCGGCCGCTCACCGTCACGTTCACGCTGCCGACCGCGGCCGAGGGCGTGCTCCACCTCCTCCCGTACACGCGCGAGATCGGGCTGGACTGAGCTCGGACGGATTCTTCGGCTGGTTCGGTGTGGGGGACCAGCGGTTGGCGGAGGGCGCCGAAGAATCCGAATGGGGCGGGGCTCCGATTCGCCAGCCTCCTTCCGGCCATGGTTTGGTGCTGTCGTCGGATTCTTCGGCTGGTTCGGTGTGGGGTGCCAGCGGTTGGTCGAGGGCGCCGAAGAATCCGAACGGGGGCGGGGCTCCGATTCGCCAGCCTCCTCCCGGCCATGGTTTGGTGCTGTCGCTTGAACAGCCACGCCTTGCCGAGTGCTTGGTTGGTTCGGTTGGCCTCGGATTCTTCGGCTGGTTCGGTGTGGGGTGCCAGCGGTTGGTCGAGGGCGCCGAAGAATCCGAACGGGGGGCGGGGCTCCGATTCGCCAGCCTCCTCCGGATCATGGTTTGGTGCTGTCGCTCGAACCACGGCGCCTTGCGAGATTCGGAATCTCGTGTGTGTCCGTGGTGGGCGCTTTTTAACCATCGCCTGCCCAGCGGGTTGAGGACGCGGAGCTCGCGTGCTCGCGGCGCGCGACATGCTCGGGGGGCACGCCTTCTTCGCCTGGAGGGAAGGCATGCAGCTCCTACTTACGCGCTGGGCGCCGCTGGCGCTGGCGCTCTCGATCGCCGCCGTCGGGTGCGGCGGCCACGGCTCGGGGTCGAGCCGCAGCGCCGGCAGCACGGCCGGGGCGGTCACCAGCGGCGCGCCGAGCGCGGCTCCGATCACGACCAGCGCGGGCGGCTTCGGGCCGCTCGCTCCCGGCGCGCTCGCCGCGGCGCCGACCGCAGGACCGGGCGGCGGCGTGCCGCTGCGCTCAGGTGCGACCGGCGGCGCGACCGCTGGCGCGACGGGCGGCCCGGCCGCTGGCGCGACCGCTCCGCCGACCGGCGGCCCTGCGGGCGGAGCGCTCCCGGGCGGGAGCGCGGGCGCGCCGACGGGGAGCCCGCCGAGCAGCAGCTCGAGCGGCGGCTCCGCGGTGAGCGTGTTCACGGTCACGGCCTTGCCGTTGGCGCACGCCACCGCCAGCCCGGGGAGCTGGGCCGTGCCGCTGCGGCTGCGGCTCGAGGCGCCCCCCAGCCAGGCGATCGAGCTGCGCGCGCTCACGGTCGATTCGACCGGCCGCGTGGACGAGCCGCAGGTGATCGGCGCCCTCGAGCTGGTGCAGGACGACGACCAGGACGGGGCGCCCGACGCGGGCGAGCCGCGCCTGGCGCGCGCGTCGGCCCCCGCCTTCTCGCGCAACAACGGCGAGGTCACCTTGACCTTGACCTCCCCGCTCACGATCCCGGCCGGCGGGGAGGTCGAGCTGCTCGTGGCCGGCGAGGTCGTGGCGAGCGGGAGCGCGGCCCTGGTGGCGGCCGGTCGCGACTTCACGCTCGAGGTCGTGCTCGCGAGCCACGTCGACGCCAGCGCCACGCCGGCGGGCAGCTTCCCGCTCGAGGGGTCGGTCGCGATCGAGCTCACGCCGCACCTCCTGATCAGCGAGGTCTCGTTCGCGAGCAGCGGGGCGTTCGTCGAGCTCTACAACCCGACCTCCCAGGCGATCGACCTCACCGACGTCTACTTGACCGACTACTGGCGCGACGACGAGGGCTATTACCTGCTCCCGAGCGGCCGCGACTTCCGCCCGGGCCTGTTCTCGGGCGACTTCCTCGTGCGCTTCCCCGCCGGCGCGAGCGCGCCGCCCGGGCGCACCGTGGTGATCGCGATCAACGGCCACGACTACGAGGCCACCCACTGGGTCCGCCCCGACTTCGCGCTCGGCGCCTCGCAGGGCAACGAGCAGATGCTCAGCCCGACCGACGACAACCCGCCGCAGTGGCGCGACAGCGCGCCCTGGACGCTGTCGCTGCGCCTGCGCCCGTCGGGGGAGGGGCTGGTGCTGTTCACCTGGGACGGGGTGAGCGACCTCGTGCGCGACATCGACTACGTGTTCTGGGGCGAGGCGGGGAGCGGCGACTCGAACGCCGAGCTCGACAAGAGCGGCAAGACCGTGGACGGCCCCGACGCCGACTCGACCCCGAGCGCCTACCCGCGCGAGACGCCGGCCGGCCAGCAGCGGCCCGCGCCGCACGTGAGCTGGACGACCTACCCCGAGGACGCGATCCAGCGCATCGACTTCAGCGAGGCCGGCGAGCTGCGCTCGGGCGGCAACGGGGTCGGCGGGCACGAGGAGACGAGCGAGGCGTTCGACGCCACGTTCCGGCTCGGCGTCTCCCTCCCCGCCGTGCCGTAACGGGTCGGAGTCGGGGCGCCTTAGTCGATCGCGCCCCGCCCGAGCACCGTCACCCCGAACGCGGGCGCGTCCCAGGTCAGCATGCCGTCGGCGACGACGGCCTCGCGCCCCTCCGCGCCTAGGTCCGCCTCGCCGTCGAGGAGCGCGCGCCAGCGGCCGTCGGTCGCGGGCGCGCGCAGGGGGGTCGGCGCGGCGCCGAGGTGGAACAGCGCCAGCACCTCCCCCGCGTCGCCTCGCCAGCGCGCCGCGAAGGCGGGCGCCTCGCCGGCGAGCGCCTCGGCGCGCGGGAGCCCGAGCGGCTGCAGGCGGCGGCGGAGCCCGAGCAGCGCCTGATACCAGCGCTCGAGCGCGCTGCTCGCCGCGACCGGCGGTGTGAGGCGCGCCGCACAGAACGTCTCCTCGGCGTCGGGCGGGAGCCCCGCGCCGGCGTCGGGCCAGCCGAAGCGCTTCGCCTCGCGGCGGCGTCCGCGGCGCACGGCCGCGTTCAGCCGCGGCTCGGCGAAGTCCACGAAGAACGGGAACGGCGCCGTCTCGCCCCACTCCTCGCCCATGAACAGGAGCGGGGTGGTCGGGGCGAGCAAGGTCACCGCGGCCGCGAGGCGCTGCTCGGCGGGCTGGACGCGCGCCGCCAGGCGGTCGCCGCGCGGGCGGTTGCCGACCTGGTCGTGGTTCTGCGCGCACACGACGAGGCGCGCCGGCTCGTGGTCGAGCGGCTCGCCCCAGGGGCGGCCGCGGTAGACCGACGGCTCGCCGGCGAACACCGCCCCGCGCTCGAAGGCGGTCACGAGCTGCTCGAGCCGCCCGAAATCGGCGTAGTAGCCGGCGCGCTCCCCCGTGAGCAGCGCCATGAGCGCGCAGTGCAGGTCGTCGCACCAGGCGCCCGCGAAGCCCCAGCCGCCCGCCTCGCGCGGAGTGATCGGGGCTCGCAGCGGCTGCGCCACCTCGGCCACGAGGTGAGCCGCGCGCCCGAGCGCCGCGGCGCGCGCGTCCCAGGCCGCGCCGAGCTCCGCCAGGAACGGGCGCGGCGAGCGGTCGACCAGCGTGTCGGCCGCGTCGAGCCGCAGGCCGTCCACGTGGTGCGCCTCGAGCCAGTGGAGCGCGCTCTCGAGCCAGTAGCCGCGCACCGCCGCCGAGCCCTCGCCGTCGAGGTTGGTCCCGGGGCCCCAGGGCGTGGGCGCGCCGGCGTGCGTGTAGGGGCCGAACCGGTCGAGCACGTTGCCCTCGGGGCCGAGGTGGTTCATGACCACGTCGAGCACGACCCCCAGGCCGTGGGCGTGGGCCGCGTCCACCAGCTCCTGCAGGCCGCGCGCGCCGCCGTAGCCCTCCTTGACGGCCCAGGGGAACACGCCGTCGTAGCCCCAGTTCCAGCGCCCCGAGGTCTCGACCACGGGCAGCAGCTCGAGCACCGTCACGCCGAGCGCGCGCAGGCGCGGGAGCTGCTCGATCACGCCGCGGAACGTGCCCGCCGGGGTGAACGTGCCCACGTGCAGCTCGTAGATCACCCACTCGGACCAGGGCACCCCGCGCCAGGCGGCGTCGCTCCAGGGGAAGCTCGGGTCGACCAGCGCCGAGGGGCCGAACGCGCCCGCGGGCTGCCGGCGCGAGGCCGGGTCGGGCAGCCGCACGCCGTCCAGCTCGAGCCAGTAGCGCGCGCCGGGCGCCACGTCCTCGAGCTCGCCCGTGAACCAGCCGCCGTCCTCGCGCGCCAGCGCCCGCCGCCCGCCGCCCTCGAGCACGACGGCCAGGGCGCGCCCGCGCGGCGCCCACACCTCGAACCGCCAGCGCCCCTCGCCCAGCGGGCGCGCCCCGGGCACGCGCCCCGCCGCGCCGCTCAGGCGGGCTCCTCGCCCTGGTCCTGCCGACGGCTCGCCTCGAGCAGCAAGCCCGTGATCGCCGCGGTCATGGTGCGCTCGCCCGGCTCCACGTCGCTCGTGAACGTGTAGCGCCCCTCCTCGAGCGAGAGCATGCGGATCGCCGCCTCCTCGTCGCGCGCGTCCCCCAGCTCGGCGCGCCAGGGACGCCCCTTCTGCACGTGGAGCACCCCGCGCAGGCTGCCCGAGAGGATCTTGAGCGTCCCCGACTTCTCGTGGAACTCGAGCCCCTGCAGCAGCTCGGCCAGGGAGGCCTCGTTCAGGAAGCCGGTGGTGATCGAGGAGGCGTCGAGCACCTGCGTCCCCTCGAGGTCGAGCTCGCGGTTGCGCGAGGAGATCGAGTCGTTGGAGTGGACGTGCACGTCGTAGGGGCCGAAGCCGAGCACGTCGCCCGGCTCGAGCGGCCCCGAGGCCGTGCGCTTGCCGTTGAGGAACGTGCCGTTGGACGAGCCCTCGTCGTTGAAGCGCAGCTGCTTGCCCTCGGCCACGATGACGGCCTGCAGGCGCGAGACGGCCTTGTCGCGCAGGACGAGGTCGCAGTCGGGGCTGCGCCCCACGGTCACCCGGGCGCCGGTCACGATCGGCACCGGGTCGAGGGGCTCGCAAGAGAGCCAGGCCACCACGTCGCGCAGGTCGACCTTCTTGGTGGCGAGGCGCGAGGTGGGCTGCGGCGCGTTCGCCGCCGGGGCGGGGCCGGCCGGCGGCCGCGGGTTGGAGGTGAACGTCACCTCGCCGGCCTCGGGCAGGGGCGCGCCGCACGAGGCGCACGAGCGCAGGCTCGCGTCGTTGGTGGAGGAGCAGCTCGGGCAGGCCACCGTCGGCATGGCGGCCGAAGATACCAACTCGGACCGCGCCCTCAGCCGCTCGAGGTGCCCTCGGAGGAGCGCAGCGACAGCCTGACCCGGCCGCCAAGAGCGCCAAGGAAGAGCTGTCGCTCGCGAGCACGGCTCCCCCGCCGGAAGACCGCCAAGCAGGCCGAGGGAAGCTGTCGCTCGCGAGCACAGCTCCCGGACCGGAAGAATCGACC
>CAZMSZ010000242.1:0-9648 GCA_964569055.1 uncultured Planctomycetota bacterium
AGGGCGACGTGGTGGTGTTCGTCGGCGGGACCAAGCTCGGCACCGCCGGGAACATAAACTCGCTCAAGGTGCGCCGGATCGGCGAGGCGCTCACGCCGGTGTAGGGCGCGTCTCGGCCCGGTCGTAGCGCCCGGGCCGGCCCGGGCGGGCCTCCGTCCCGCCTGGCGCCCGCACGTGTCCGGCCGTGCGCGATGATCCGGACATGCACGACCGGCTCCCCGCGATCCCCGGGTTCGACTGCGAGCGCCTCCTAGGCCAGGGGGCGGCGGGGACGGTCTACCTGGCCCGCGAGGCGGAGGGGCTGCGGCGGCCGGTGGCGCTCAAGGTGTTCGGGCCGCAGCAGCGCGAGGCCCACCGGCGCGAGCTCGAGGTGCTGCGGCGGGTGGAGGAGGTGCGGCGGCGCGCCGGGGCGGCGATCGTGCAGGCGCTCGGGACCGGGGAGCACGAGGAGCTGGGCTGGATCGCGCTGGAGTACCTCGAGGGCGGCAGCCTGCAGGACCTCGTGACGCGCGAGGGCGCGCTCGACCCGGCGATCGCGGCCCGCTACGTGGCCGAGGCGGCGGGGGCCGTGGCTGCGCTGCATGAGGAGGGGCTGTTCCACCGCGACGTCAAGCCGGCCAACCTGCTGCTCGGTCACGACGGGGCGGTGCGCCTGGGCGACTTCGGGCTGTCGCGCGAGCTCGACGGCTCGCTGTCGGCCGCCGGCTCGCCGGCCTTCGCCGCGCCCGAGGTGATCGCGGGGAGGCCCACCGACGGGCGGCGGGTCGACGTGTACTCCCTCGGGGCCACGCTGGCCTACCTGCTGACCGGCGACACCATGCTGCCCGGCCGGCCCGACGCGTTCGTGCTCGAGCGGCGCGGCGTGCCGCGTCCGCTGCAGGCGGTGGTCGTGCAGGCCATGGCGACCGAGCCGGCCGAGCGTTTCGCGACGGTCGAGGAGCTGGTGCTTGCGCTGCAGGCAGTTACGGAAGCCAGCCGCACGACTCCGCCCGAGCGCGATGAGCCCTCCGAGACCCGGAGGGAACCCATGACCAAGGACACCGTCGCTTCGCCGCTCGCTCCCGCCTCGGCCGCCGCGCCTGGCACGCCGCTCGACCTCGCGGTGGAGCACGTCCGCTGCCCGTTCTGCCACGAGCCGGTGCGGGCCAGCGACCCCGCCAAGGCGGGCTGCAGCGCCTGCACGGCCTGGCAGCACACCGCCTGCTGGAGCGAGCACGGCCGCTGCGCGGCCTGCGGCGCGGAGGCGGCCTGGCCTTCGCTCGCCAAGGCGGCCGCGCAGCCGGCCGCCCCGGCGCGCCGTCGCCCTCCTCGGTGGGCCGTGATCGCGGCGGCGCTGGCCGCGGCGTGCGCCGCGCTGATCGTGGTGCTCCTGGACGGGACGCGCGAGCGCCACGCCGAGCGTGACCTGATCGAGCGCGCGGCGGCGGGCAGTCCGGTCGGGATCGAGCTGCTGGCGCAGGCGATCGAACGGAGCCGCGTCCGGTACGACGGCCGGGTGCTCCCGTCCGAGGAGCGGGCGCTAGCGCTGGCCGCGGTGCGCGCGGCCTGGGGCCGCACGCTCGACGAGGGGGACTTCAGCGTGCTGACCGGGCTCCTGCATGCGCTCGGGGTCGAGCCGGCGCGCGAGCTGCGGGCCAGCTACGAGCGTCTGCTCGAGCACCGCCCCACCTGGACGCATGGCCGCTATCAGCTCGCGCAGGCCCTGGGCGACCTCGAGGGATACGACGCGGGTGAGGCGCTCCGCGCGATCGTGCGCCACGACCCCGACGCCGACGTGCGCTTCTATGCGCTGCAGCACCTGCGCCACCACCGCGACGAGATCACCAAGGCGCTGGTGCTCGAGATCCTGCGCCAGGACCGCGCGATGGACGTGCGCAAGATGGCCGCCTCGGTCCTGGGCGACCTCGGCGACGAGGCGCTCGCGCCTGCGCTCCTCGAGGCCCTCGAGCGCGAGGGGTGGATGACCGGCAACGCACGCGCCGTGGCGCTCACCGCGCTGAAGCAGCTCACCGGCCTCGACTACGGCGACGACCTCGCCGCCTGGCGGCGCGCACTCGGCGTCGAGCGGCCCGGGGGCGAGTGAGCGCGCTCAGCCGGCGAGCCGCGCCCGATCCGGCGCGGGGAGCCAGTCGAACGCCGCCTGGTAGGTCGCCTCGAGCGGGACGTTCACGCTCAGGGCGGGCTCGAGGAACAGCGGCGCCTCGGGCAGCGCGGCGCCGACCTGGACGGGGAAGTGATAGACCCGCACGACGGGCGGCTGGACCTGCGTCTCGAAGCTGGTGAGGGCGTGCCCTCCCACGGGCACCGCCTCGGAGCCGAGCTCGCGCGCGACCGCGGCGGCGAAGCCGGGCGCGGACGGGCTCGGCGGCAGCAGGTCGATCACCAGCAGGTGCAGCCCCGCCGCGAGGCACTCGAGCAGCTTCTCCTCGAACCAGCGCGCCCGCCGTTCGGCGTCCTTGTTCCCGGGCGAGACGAGCTCGATCACCGCCAGCCGCCGCTCCTCGCGGGCCGAGAACACCGCGATCCGCCGTTGCCGCCGCACGTCGAACCGCGGGGGATCGATCGTCGCGGTGGGCTGGAGCGCCGGGCTTGGGGCTCGCGGCGCCGCTTGGCCCGGCGCGGCGTCTGCGTCGAGCGCGAGGACGTCGGCCTGGAACGGGCCGACGTACTCCTCGGCCCGTGCTAGATAGCCCTCGGGCAGGACCGAGCCGTTCAGCGCTCCCGCGAGGTGACCGAGCCAGACGACGTGGAAGCTTCGGAGCACGTTGCTTGAGACCAGCGTCCAGTCGTGCAGGGGCATTGCGCCTCCACCTCGACTGTAGCGCAGCCGCGTCCGGCCAGGCCGGCAGCCGAGCGGTCGGCTACCCCGCGCAGCGGTGCAGCTCGACCGTGAGGTGGCGGAGGCCGAGCGCGGCGGGGACGCGCTCGCGGTAGGTGCTCGGGGGGAGCGGGTCGTGCGCGACGACGACCGCGCAGCCGGCCCGGACGCCGGGGCCGATCGACCACACGTGGAGGTCCACCACCCGCTCGTCGCCGCCGCCTTCGAGGGCGGACTTGACCTGGGCCAGCACCTCGTCGCCGGCCTGGTGGTCGAGGAGGACGCCGCTCGAGACGCGGATCAGCCCCCAGGCCCAGCGCGCCACCAGGAGCGAGCCCACGATCCCGATCACCGGGTCGAGCCAGGTCAGGCCGAGGTACTTCCCGCCGAGCAGCGCGATCACCGCCGCCAGGGAGGTCACCGCGTCGGCGAGCACGTGGAGGTACGCCGAGCGCAGGTTGTGGTCCTCGTGAGCGTGCCCGTGCCCGTGCTCGTGCCCGTGCTCGTGCCCGTGCCCGTGCCCGTGCCCGTGCCCGTGCCCGTGCTCGTGCCCGTGCCCGTGCCCGTGCCCGTGCTCGTGCCCGTGCCCGTGCTCGCCGTGCGAGTGGACCCCGAGCAGGGCCACGCTCACCAGGTTCACGAGCAGGCCGAGCGCCGCGACCCACAGCGCCTGGTCGAACACGATCGGGACCGGGTTCACGAAGCGCTGGGCCGACTCCCAGGCCATGACCGCCGCGAACGCCGCCAGCAGGAGCGCGCCGGTGTAGCCGCCCAGCGCGTTGACCTTGCCGGTGCCGAAGCTGAACCGCGCGTCGCGCGCGCGCCGGCGGGCGTAGACGTAGGCGGCCACCGAGATCCCGAGCGCGACGGCGTGCGAGCCCATGTGGAGCCCGTCGGCCAGGAGGGCCATCGAGCCGAACGCCAGCCCGGCCGTGATCTCGACGCCCATGAACGCGGCCGTGAGCAGCGCCACGATCAGCGTCCGCCGCTCGCCGTGGGTCACGTCGCCCTGCCCGAAGTCGTGGGCGTGCTGCCAGGCGGCGGTGTCGGTGGTGTGCACTCGTCCTCTCCCTTCAGCGTCAGCGCAGGTAGCTGCGCAGCACGCGCACCACGTCGTCGGCGGCCCGCTCCCGGTCGGCGGCCGGGATCCGCTTGGCGGCGAGGTGCCCGCGCACGTGCCCCTCGAGCAGCTCGGCCATGAGCCCGCTCACGGCCCCGCGGATCGCGGCCACCTGCTGCAGCACCTCGCCGCAGTCGCGCTCCTCGTCGAGCGCCCGCCCCACGCCCGCGAGCTGCCCACGGATCCGCGCCAGGCGCGCCTTCAGCTTGTCGCGATCGACCTGCGTGTGCGCCATGCCGTCTCCGCGGTCCGAGTTGGATACCCCGGGGGAGTATAGACCAGAGCGACGCGCAGGCCAGCTTGGCCGTGGTGCTCTCGGAGTCGGAGTAGGAATCGGATTCGGAGTCGGAATCGGAATCAGAATCGGAATCGGATTCGGAGTCGGAATCGGAATCGGAATCGGAGTCGGAATCGGACTCGGACTCGGAATCGGGCTCGGGCTCGGACTCGGGCTCGGAGGGAGCCACCGCGGCAGCGACAGCTCTCCCTTGGCGCTCTTGGCGCTCTTGGCGGTCGATCTTTCTGCGCAAGGAGGTGAACCAGCAGCGACAGCTCTTCCCTTGGCGGTCTCACCCCGAGGGCTGAAGCCGAGCAAGGGCAAGGAGGCTGTCGTCGCTCGAGAGGTCAGCCTCCTCGAGCCGACTCAGACGTCGAGCGCGTCGAGGTTGACCGCCTCGTCCATGATGAAGTCGAACCGGGCGGCGGTGTCCTTGCCCATCAGCTCGCGGAGGGTCCTGTCGGCCTCGACGGGGTCGCCGGGGGAGACCTGCAGGAGCGTGCGGCGGGCGGGGTCGAGCGTGGTCTCGGAGAGCTCCTTGGGCATCATCTCGCCGAGGCCCTTGAAGCGGCTGACCTGCGGGTTGCGGCCCTTCTTGCGCAGCCCGGCCGTGATCTTGTCGCGCTCCTCCTCGTTGGCCGCCCAGTGGAGCTCCTTGCCCGACTCCACCTTGAACAGCGGCGGGCGGGCGACGTACAGGCGGCCGGCCTGCACGAGCTGGGGGAGGTAGCGGTAGAAGAAGGTCAGGAGCAGGGTCGTGATGTGGTCGCCGTCGGCGTCGGCGTCCATCAGCAGGATGACCTTGTCGTAGTTGAGCTTCTCGAGGTCGAACTGCTCGCCGAGGCCGCAGCCGAGCGCCTTGATGATGTCGGCCAGCTCGCGGGTCTCGAGCACCTTCTTGAGCGAGGCCTGCTCCGAGTTGAGGATCTTGCCGCGCAGCGGGAGGACGGCCTGCGTGCGCCGGTCGCGCCCCTGCTTGGCGGAGCCGCCGGCGCTGTCGCCCTCCACGATGAACAGCTCGCACTCCTCGGCGTGGTTGCTGGAGCAGTCGGCCAGCTTGTCGGGCAGGTCGCCGCGGCGGTGGCTCTTCCCCTTCTTGCGCACCCCCTCGGCCGCCTCGCGGCTGGCGGCGCGGGCCCGCGCCGCCATCACGATCCGCGCGATGATCGCCTCGGCCGTGGCGGAGTGGCTGTTGAGCCACTGCTCGAGCTCGGGCCACATCAGGGCCTCGATCACGCCGGTCGCCTCGGGGTTGTTGAGGCGCGACTTGGTCTGGCCCTGGAACTGGGGCTCGGCCATGAAGATCGAGACGACCGCCCGCAGGCCCTCGCGGATGTCGTCGCTGCCGACCTTCACGTTGTTCGGCACCAGCTTCTTGTGGGTCTGCTGGTAGCTCTTGACCGCGCGGAGCACCGCCGAGCGCACGCCGCTGACGTGGGTGCCTCCCGCGGGGGTGTGGACCCCGTTGACGTAGCTGCGGATCGCCTCGTCGCGGTCGTCGGTCCAGGTGAGCACCACCTCGATCCGCGACATCTCCTGGTCCTCGCCCGGCAGGTCGCGCTCGAGCCGGAACACCTCGCTGACGGTCGGCTTGATGTTCTGCAGCTTGATCGCGCGCTCGAGCAGCGCCGCGAGCCCGTCCTTCTGCTGGAACGTCTGCTCCTGCCCGCTCTCCTCGTCCTTGAACACGAAGCGCACGCCGCGGTGCACGAACGAGCGGTCGTCGAGGTCCTTGACCACCCGCTCGGGGTCGAACCGCATGCGCGGGCCGAAGATCTCGGGGTCGGGGATGAACGTGACCGAGGTCCCGCTGTGCTGGGTCTTGGCGCCGCGCTTCAGCTCGCCCTGGGGGACGCCGCGCGAGAACGCCTGGGTCCAGGCGTAGCCGTCGCGGCGGACGGTGACCTCGAGGTGCTCGGCCAGCGCGTTGACCACGCTGGCGCCCACGCCGTGGAGGCCGCCCGAGTGGGCGTAGCTCTTCTTCTCGAACTTCCCGCCCGCGTGGAGCGTGGTCAGGATCACCGTCACCGCGGGGAGCTTGAGCTTGGGGTGCGGGTCGACCGGGATCCCGCGCCCGTCGTCGGTGACGGTCACGCTGCGGCGGTCGGCCGAGAGCGTGATCGAGACCACGCTGGCGTGGCCGTTCATGGCCTCGTCGATCGAGTTGTCGAGGATCTCGGCCAGGAGGTGGTGGTAGCCGTCCTTGCCGACGCCGCCGATGTACATCGCGGGGCGCTTGCGGACCGGCTCGAGCCCCTCGAGGACGGTGATGTCCGCGGCGGTGTAGCTGGCCTTGGCCACTACTCACCCCCCTCGGCCGGGAGCTCGATCAGCTCGGGCGGGGGCGGCAGGGCGCGCTTGAAGCCGAACCGGAACACCTCGGTCCCGGGGTCGCCGGCGGCGCCGACCTTCACGTCGCCGGTCGAGACGACCCGCTCGCCGCCGCGGGTGCTCTCGACCCGCAGCTCGCCATGGAGCGAGAGGCCGACCACCTGCGCGCCCTTCTTGAGCTTGATCACGCGCTTCCCCTTGCCCACGCCCGAGACCTCGGGGAGCTGGTCGAGCGGGAACGCGAGCGCCTCGCCCTTGCTCGTGGCGAGGAGCACGCGGTCCGCCTTGCGCGTCTTGGCCGGCGGCACCGCCACCCCGACGACCTCGTCCTCGCCGTCGAGCTTCACGAACTTGCGCCCGGCGCGGGTGGAGGGCTCGAGGTGCGGCTCCAGCGGCGCGCGGACCGCGTGCCCCTTGGCGGTCGCGACCACCAGCCCGGGCGGCGAGCTGCCGAGCAGGCGGGGGTCGAGGCCCAGCACGCCGACCACCCGCTCCTTGTCCTTGAAGCTGAAGAACTTCTGGATCGGGTCGCCGAAGCCGGCCGTGGCCGGGACGTCGTGGATCCGCATCACGTAGGCGGAGCCGAAGTTGGTGAAGAACGCGACCGGCGCCAGGGTCGAGCCCTGCGCCACCGCGAGCAGCTCGTCGCCCTCGCGCAGGCGGACCTTGCTCACGTCGTCCAGCTTGCGGATCCGCTTGAGGCGGCCCTGCGCGCTGACGACCACGTGGGTGTCCTCCTTCTGGAGGAGGGCGGAGGGGTCGAAGGCGGGCGCCTCGTCGCCGTCGGCCACCAGCTTGGTGCGGCGAGCGTCCCCATAGCGCTGCTCGTACTGGCCGAGCTCCTGCTTGATCAGGTCCCAGCGCGGCCGGTCGGCGGCGAGGAGCTTGGCGAGGCGCTTGACCTCCTTCTCCTTCTCCGCCAGCTCGTCGAGGATCTTCTGCTGCTCGAGCTGCGCCAGCCGGTAGAGCTGGATGTCGAGCACCGCGTTCGCCTGCTCCTCGTCGAGGCCGAGCTTGCGGCACAGCTTGGCGCGCGCGTCGGCCCGGTCCTTGGCGGCGCGCACCAGCTTGATCGCCTGGTCGAGCTTGGAGAGGACGACCTGGAACCCGCGCAGGATGTGGATCCGCTCCTCGAGCTTCTTCTTGCGGAACTCGAGCGAGCGGGTGACGGTCGCGAAGCGGAAGTCGAGCCAGGCGCGCAGGATCGCCTTGAGGTCGCAGTGGCGCTCGGGCCGGCCCACGCCGGCGCGGGCGGTCGGGAACAGGCAGGTCAGGTTGATCCCGAACGTGGTCTCGAGCGGGGTCAGCCGGTAGATCGCGGCCATGATCAGGTCGGGGTCGCCCTCGGCCGCGTCGCTGCGCAGCTCGAGCACGATCCGCACCCCGTCGTCCTCGCTGCTCTGGTCGGAGACGTGGGCCACCTGCGGCAGCTTCTTGCCGTCGACCAGCTCCTTGATCTTGGCCAGGACCTGGTTGGTGCTGGTCCCATACGGGATCGAGTCGATCACGATGTGCCGGCGCGCCACGCGCTGCCGCTCGGCCTTGGTCTCCTCGAGGCGCCAGGTGCCGCGCAGCTTGACGCCGCCCGCGCCCTTCTCGTAGATCTCGCGCAGCTCGTCCTTGGTGGCGAGCAGCTCGCCGCCGGTGGGGAAGTCGGGCCCCTTGAACGAGCGCATGAGCTGCGCCACCGAGGCCTCGGGCTTCTCGATCAGCGCGATCGTGGCCTTGACGACCTCCCGCAGGTTGTGGGGCGGGATGTTGGTCGCCATGCCGACCGCGATCCCGGTGGCGCCGTTGAGCAAGAGCAGCGGGACCGGGACCGGGAGCACCTCGGGCTCGCGCCCCACCTCGTCGAAGGTCGGGAGGAACGCGACGGTGTCCTCCTTGATGGTCTCCATGAGGTCCGCGCCGAGCGCGCGCAGGCGGGCCTCGGTGTAACGGAACGCGGCCGCGCCGTCCCCGGTGATCGCGCCGAAGTTGCCCTGACCGTCGACGAGCGGGTAGCGCAGCGAGAACGGCTGCGCCATGCGGACCATGGCCTCGTAGATCGCCGAGTCGCCGTGGGGGTGGTAGTCGCCGATCACCTTGCCGACGACCTTGGCCGACTTCATGAAGCGGCTGTTCGGCCCCAGGCCGAGGTCGACGTTCATGGCGTAGAGGATCCGGCGCTGCACCGGCTTGAGGCCGTCGCGCACGTCGGGCAGGGCGCGCGCCGTGATCACGCTCATGGCGTAGCGCAGGTAGCGCTCGCGCGCGGCCTGGGCGAGGTCGATCGGCTCGATCGTCTGGGAAGCGGGCAAGGGGTCCTCTCGGGCTCGGACGGGGCGGGCACCTTACATCTCGTCAAGAACGCGTCAACGCGGACGGTTCGGTGACTCGCCGGCCGAGTTCCCGAATTTGGAGCCGCGGACGGCGGATGCGCGGCGGGGGAGGCGTCCCCGCGTCAACGGGTTAGGCCGGGCGATGGGCTGGGCCAACAGTTGCTCGACGTCGCTCATGCCGACGCCCGGCAAGAGGGGCGTCCAGGGGTTAGGGACGTGAGCGAGTTCGACACGAACGACGAGATCGATCCGGTCACCCACCGGGTGATTCGCATGACCGTGCCTGGCAAGCTGCGCGGGAGCCGGGCCCGACACCTCGGCGAGCGGCTGCAGGAGCTGAGCGACGACGGGGTCCGGCGCGTGGTGCTCGACCTGCGCGGGACCGCCTCGCTCGACAGCCTGGGCACGCTCGCGCTCGAGCGGGCGCTCGAGCGGGGGCTGCGGATCCACCTCGTGGTCAGCCGCTCGTTCACGTTCGACGGCTACTTCGCCTCGCGCGCGCTGCAGCGGCGCGGGCTGCGGATCCACCACGACCTCGAGGACGCGATCGCGACCGTGCGGGAGATCGCCGACAGCGGCATGATGGCGCTGACCTAGCGCGCGCGAGGAGCTCGGATTCGTGCCCGAACGCCCCGGGACCTCTCCCGGGGCGTCGCCGTTTCCGGAGCTCCGCCGAGCGTTCCCAGATTTCGAAAATGGCGGAGTTCGGCGCCCGCACAGCTGTGAAATGAAAGGGTTACGTCGGCCCTGGCGTTGCTTTTACGGCGTCCTCGCCCTGGTT
>CAZMSZ010000242.1:9748-11699 GCA_964569055.1 uncultured Planctomycetota bacterium
AATGAAAGGGTTACGTCGGCCCTGGCGTTGCTTTTACGGCGTCCTCGCCCTGGTTCTGCGAGGGAGATCCTCATGCGCCTCCGCGACCTGACTGCTCCTGGCTTCGCCCTCTCGCTCGCCCTGTCGTTCGCCGGCTGTTCGGGTGGTGGCGGCGGCGGCGGTTCGTCCAGCGTCGCGGCCTCCACCTCCGCGGGCACGACCGTCCCGGGCACGACCACCCCGGGCACGCAGGTCCCGATCGCGCAGGGCGGCTGGTTCAAGGGCGACCTCCACAGCCACTCGGCGCCCTACTCGCAGGACGCCGACCGCCAGGGCGGCGACCCGCCCGGGACCTGCTTCTTCCTCGCCGAGCACGTCGGCCTCGACTACCTCGCGCTCACCGACCACCGCACCATGGCGCAGCTCGGCGACCCGACCTACCGCGCCAACACGCTCACGATCCTCGACGGCGAGGAGTGGGGCGGGACGGTGCACATCGGCATGGTCGGGCTCAGCCAGCAGGTGCCCGAGATCGGCGGGCCCGCCTCCACGCTCAACGCGCAGGTCCAGGCGGCCTACGACGACGCCCACCGCCAGGGCGGCGCGGTGATCGCCAACCACCCCTGCCTCGACGGCAAGGTGCACATCTGGCTCGCGCGCGACTTCGACGCGGTCGAGGTGTGGAACGGCTACTGGAACTTTCCGCGCGGCTACAAGGACTCGACCCTCGGCGACCTCGACGACAAGCTGCGCGGCGAGGGCCTGGCCGCGATCGGCGAGGACGCCAGCCCCGAGATCCGCCAGGCGCTCGCGGTCCGCGGCGGCGGCTCGACCTACCAGGCGCTCAAGTTCTGGGAGGCCCACCTCAACGCCGGCCGCAAGAAGGCGATCGTGGGCGGCGGCGACCGCCACTCGATCGTGTTCCCCGGCCTCCCCACCACCCGGATCCACGCCACCGGCAAGACCCAGGCCGAGCTGGTCCAGGGGATCCGCGAGGCGCGCACCTGGGTGGGCTCCTTCCAGGGCCCCGAGGTGGAGTTCACCGCGGACGCCGACGGCGACGGCGTGTTCGAGGCGATCATCGGCGACTCGGTCCCGCTCGGCCGCCAGGTCACCTACAAGGTCCGGGTCCAGAACGCGGCCAACGGCCGGGTCGACATCGTGAAGAACGGCCAGACCATGCTGCAGTTCGCCGTGCTCACCGGCGACGACACCTTCACCTGGACCGACACCGCCGCCTCCAAGAGCTGGACCCGGGTCGACGTGTTCGAGCGGGTCGACCTCAACGTCCCCCAGGGGCAAAGCTTCCAGCTCCTGGCCCTCGCCGGCGCCCTGCTCGGCCAGTCGGGCAACCAGGCGCTCCAGAGCATCGCGCTCCCCATGGGCTTCCAGGTGTGGGTCGGCGGCGGCACGCGCTTCCCCACGATCCAGCTCCCGCACGCCTACGACCAGATCCTCAACTTCGACCGCATGAACTGGGGCTACTCTCGGGGGGCGATCACGTCGCCGATCTGGGCGGAGTGAACCATCGGCTCGGTTTGGTGTGAAGATCGGCGACGTGACCGCCCCCCGAGAGTAGATGGGGGCGGTTGGTCGGCGGTGGGTGGTTGGCTTGGCGGGGGCGGGTTGGTTGGCTTGGCGGCGCTCGCTTGGCGGTTTAGTGGGGGCGGTTGGTTGGCGGCCCGGTGTTGACCGTGAGTTGAGAGAGCTCGATCGTCGGCGTGGGCGCCTTGGACGGCGTCGGCGGGTGGGTCGGCGCGGGCGGCGCTCGCTTCGCGGATTTATGGGGTGGTTGGTTGGCGCCCCGGTGTTGACGGTGGTTGAGAGAGCTCGACGGTCGACGTGGGCGCCTTCGGATGACGGGGGCGGGTGGGCCGTCGTCGGGGACCCTCGCTTGGCGGCATTGCGGGCTGGTTGGTTAGCGCCCCGCTCTTGGCCGTGGGTCGAGAGAGCTCGAGGGACGGCGTAGGCG
>CAZMSZ010000243.1:0-11680 GCA_964569055.1 uncultured Planctomycetota bacterium
GTCGAACAGCGTGGCGCCGAGTGCGTAGACGTCGGCGCGCTCGTCGACCTCGCCGCGCTCGCCGCCGGCTTGCTCGGGCGGCATGAAGGCCGGCGTCCCGAGCAGCTCGCCGGTGCGCGTGAGCGCCTCGGCGTCGGCCGACGCGTCGCGCGCGAGGCCGAAGTCGGTCACGCGGGGCGCGCCGTCCGCGTCGATCAGCACGTTGGCCGGCTTGAGGTCGCGGTGCAGCAGGCCGCGCGCGTGGCAGTGGTCGAGCGCCCGCGCGACCTGCTCGATCAACCTGGCCGCGACGCGCGGCTCGAACGGCCCCTCGCGCTGGCGGCGCGCCGCGAGCGACTCGCCCTCCACGAGGTCCATGGCGAGGTACGGGCCGCCCGGCCCCTCCCCGACCTCGTGCACGCGCACCACGTGCGGGTGGTCCACCGCGGCGAGCGCGCGCGCCTCGCGCTCGAACCGGGCGCGCGCCGCGGCGTGGCCGGCAGCGCCCGCGAGGAGCTGCTTGAGGGCCACGCGCCGGTCGAGCTCTACGTGACGCGCGATCGCGACCGTGCCCATGCCCCCGCGGGCGAGCTCGCGCTCGATCACGTAGGGCCCGACCCGCGCCCCCACGCCGGCGGGGACGAGGGCGGCGGGGCGCTCGCCGCCTGCGCCGCCGAGCGTCGCCTCGCTGCCTGCCAGCGGGGCGAAGCCGGCGGGGCCGGCCACGGTGGCCTCGGCTTCGGTCGCTGCCCGTGCGCGGGCCTCGAGCTCGCGATACAGCGCGGTGAGCTCCGCGACCTGGGCCGGCGCGAGCAGGGGGCGCAGGAGCGGGAGCACGCCCTCGCCCGTCCGGCTGCGCGCCATGGCCTGCTCGAGCTGGGCGGGCGTGACGTAGCCGCGCGCGAGCGCGGCCTGCAGGACGGCCTCCTCGAGGGGCGAGGGCATGCGGCCAGTGTCGAGGAGCGGCGCGCGGCGCACCAGCGCCCCCGCACCCGGGCGCTACCCAGGGTCGGAGCCCTGGCGCTACCGGGGGTAGGAGCCGGGGGCTCCCCAGGGTCGTGCGGTACCCAGGGGTCCGCGGACCCCCTCCCGCGGGCCGCGCTCAGGAGTTGCGTCGGATTCCGGAGTGGTCGTGGCGTTGCTGTGAAGGCGGCGCGGAGGGACACCTCATGGGACACCCGATCACTCGTGCGTTTCGGCGGGCTGCGGCGAAGCGGGCCGCGGCCGGAGTCACCCACGCGCTCTTGGTCGCCGGCGCGCCGCCGCTGGTCCTCGAGCCCGGCGCGCCGGTCGTGCTCGGGCGCGAGCCGACGGCCACGATCCGGATCGACGCGCCCGCGGTGGCGGCCAGCCACGCCGCGATCTACTGGGAGCCCGAGGGGCCGCTCCTGGTCGACACCTCGGGGCGCGAGACCCGCGTCAACGGCGCGCCGATCGAGGTCCACGCCCTCGCCCCGGGTGACGTGCTCGCGATCGGGCCGCTGCGCGCGGTCTACGTGGAGCTGCCGCGCGCCGGGATCACAGCAGGCCGTGGAGCGTCTTGAGGACGAACCCCTTGGCCTTGCCCACAGGCTGCGCTCGCGGACGGTGACGCGCACGCAGTCGGGGAGGTCGACGTCGAAGATCCGGCGCTCCACCTCGGCGGCGAAGCGCGGGTCGGGCACGAACAGGTTCGCCTCGGCGAGGTGGCGCCAGAACAGGTTCGAGCTGCCGACGGTCGCCACGCGCCCGTCGAACACGGCGATCTTGCCGTGGGACCGCCCGGATCCTGAAGATCGGCTCAGCGCGCCTTGGCGAGCAGCTTCTCGACCTCGCGCTCGAGGCTCTTCAGCCGCCGGCGCAGCTCGGGGAGCTTGGGGAGGCTGCCCTCGATCCGCTTCATGAGCATGTGGGGTCGGGCCGGGTCACCCAGGACGGTCTCGCCCGCGCCCACGTCGTCGTAGCGCGCCTTGGCGCCCGAGCCGACGATCGCGCCCTCGCCGACCTTGCGGCCCTGGCCGACCGCCGAGTCCTGCAGCAGGTACGCCCCCTTGCCCACCTTGACGCTCCCGCCCATGCGGGCGTAGCCGATCAGCAGCGCGTCCTCGCCGATGTCGCAGCCGTGGGCCACGTGGCAGTGGTCGTCGATCTTGGCGCCCCGCCGCACGATCGTGTCCTCGACCGCGCCGCGCGCGACCGTGGAGAGCGCGCCGACCTCGACGTCGTCCTCGAGGACCACCCCGCCGACCTGCGGCACGCGGGTGTGGCGGCCGCGTTCGTCCTGCACGAACCCGAACCCGTCCTTGCCGACGATCGCGCCGCTCCACACCGTGACCCGGTCGCCGAGCCGGCAGTGGGCGAGCACGGCGGCGTTGGGGTGGATCACGCAGTCGGCCCCGGTCTCCACGCCCGGGCCCACGTAGGCGCCGCCGAGGACGCGCGTGCGCGGGCCGAGGCGGGCGCCCGCCTCCACGACCGCCCCGGGCCCGACCGTGACGCTCTCGCCCAGCTCGGCGCTGGGGTCGACCGCCGCGCGCGGGTGGACGCCCGCGGGCGGGTCGGGGTGCTTGAGCGCGTAGACCTGCCCGAGCAGGACCAGCATGGCCGCGCGCGGGTCCTCGACCAGGAGGCAGGTCTTGCCCGGCACCGGGTCGCGGCACACGATCGCCTCGGCCGCGCAGCGCCCGGCCGCCTCGGCGAAGCGCGGGTCCCACAGGAAGGCCAGCTCGCCTGGCCCGGCGCCCTCGAGCGAGCGGATGTTCGAGACCTCGGCTGCGCCGCGCGCGGGGTCGGTGAGGGTCCCGCCGAGCAGGGCCGCCAGCGTCGCCAGATCGATCTTCACGTGCGCACCTCCGCGCCCTCGCGAGCGCCTCGCGCGGCAGCGTAGCCTGCGGGACCGACCCGCGAGGGTCAAGCTTGCGGGGCCGCCGCGCCGAGGGAGCAGGGCGGCGACGCGGACGGCCGACGAACCGCTACAGTGAGCGCATGATCGGGAGCAGCGAGCGCGACCGGGCCCTCGTCTACCGCCAGCTCGCGGCGGTGGAGCAGGCGGGCTTGCCCCTCGGGACCGCGATCGCCGACGCCGTGGCCCGCGGCGGGGCGGCGGGGCGCGTGCTGGCGCCGGTCGCGGCGCGCCTCGCGGCGGGCGACACGATCGAGGGCGCGTTCGCCGCCGGACCGTTCGAGCGGCTCGAGGTGGCCCTGATCGGCGCCGCCGTCAAGGGCGGCACCCTGCCCGAGGGGTTCACCCAGCTCGCCGAGCTGTTCGAGGCCAGGGCGGCCCTCAAGCAGAAGGTCGCGGCCGGGCTGTGCTATCCGCTCCTGCTGCTCCACGCGGCCGTGTTCCTGCCCTCGCTCGGGACGCTCGTGGGCTCGGGCGCCGCCGCCTACGCCCAGGAGACCGTGCTCCCCCTCGGCGCGCTGTACGCGATCGTCGCGGGCCTGGTGATCGGGACGCGGGCGCTCGGGCGCGCGCAGCCGGCGCTGACCGATCGGCTGAGCGCGGGGATCCCCGTGCTGGGCGGCTTGATCCGCGCCCGTGGCCTCGCCCTGGGGCTCCGCGCCTTCGAGGCGCTGTACTCGGCGGGCGTGCCCGCGATCGAGGCGCTCGACACCACGGCCGGTGTTTGCCCCGAGCCGCTGGCCGCCGCCTTTCGCGCGGTCTCGGGCCACGCCCAGGCGGGGGCGGACCTCCCCGAGGCGTTCGCGCGCGAGGCGCACGCGTTCCCGCCGCACGTGCTCGACGCGATCGGCGCGGGCGCGCGCTCCGGCCAGCTCGACCGGCTGCTCGCCAACGCGGTCGAGCGGCTGGAGGCCGACGCCAACCTCAAGCAGACCGCGCTGATCACGGTGGGCGGCGTGCTCGCCTTCCTGCTGGTCGCCATGCTGATCGCCTACAAGGCGATCAGCTTCTACGCGAACCTCTACGGCCAGATCGGCGCGTTCTGAGCGGCGACCTCTCCTCCTGCGGGGGTGGGGTGCCCGGAGTTGTCGGAGGGGTCGGTTAGGGGGCCTCCCATCCCGGGTGCATCGCCATCGGCGGATGGGCGGATTGCCCTATCTCCTGTTGCCCCAAGGGTCGCCACGCAGGCTGCAGGTGATGGTCGAGACCCCCTACCACCCGTTGTGGTGACCTCCGCCTTCAACCCCCAGCGCCATCGCCGGACCCTAGGATCGCCTCGGGCCAAGTAGCGGCCGAGGCTGGCGCAGACTCCGCGAAAAAACTACGGCGTCATTGCGCCCCCTAGGAGGGGCTCCTATAGTGCGTTCGTCGGGCAGGGAAATTCACTTACACAACATGTAGGAGTCGGACGGGAAGGAAGCGCGACATATTGCGCCATGGGCATAGACGGGACCCGACCCGTGCGCCCGCCCGTCCTTCGACCGTTCGAGAGCCAAAAAACAGGGGGAAGACGTGCGCCGGAGGAGCTTCGAGAGCGATCGCGTGATGAAGGGGCGGCGGTGGAAGGACACCCGCGAGGACGAGGACCCGATCGACCTGTGGGAGGCCTACCAGGCGAACCCCAATGACGAGCTGCGGAACCGGCTCGTCGAGCACTACCTCCCGATCGTGCGCTACACCGCGGAGCGGGTCGCGGTGAACCTGCCGCAGAGCGTCGAGCTCGACGACCTGATGTCGGCCGGGCTGTTCGGGATGCTCGAGGCGATCAAGAGCTTCGACCTCGGGCGGGGCGTGAAGTTCAAGACCTACTGCTCGTGGCGGGTCCGCGGCGCGATCCTCGACGAGCTGCGGGCGAACGACTGGGTCCCCCGCCTGGTGCGCACCAAGGCCAGCAAGCTCGAGAAGATGATCCAGGAGGCGGAGGCGCAGCTCGGCCGGCCCGCCACCGACCTCGAGCTCGCCGCCATGATGGGCATGTCGCTCAAGGACCTCGATCAGCTCATGCGCGACGCCAGCGCCACCACCGTGTGCTACCTGTCCGACACGGCCGGCGGCGACGACGACGAGGGCTCGGCGCGCTCGGACCTGCTCGAGGACCCCGGCTCGCGCGACCCGATCGACGACCTGCAGCGCAAGGACATCATGGAGGTGATCACCATGGAGCTCAGCCTGCGCGAGCGCCTGATCATGATCCTCTACTACTTCGAGGAGCTCACCATGCGCGAGATCGGCCTCGCGCTCGACCTCTCGGAGTCGCGCGTGTGCCAGCTCCACTCGCGGATCGTGAGCCGCCTCAAGGCGCGGCTCGCCCGTCGCCGCGACGAGATGGTCGTCTGACGTCCACCTGCCTCGCGCGGCGCCCGCGGCCGCCTCGTCCGCTCGTCTTCTCGTAGGGACCGCTTCCCCGATCCCACCCACCCGACGCCGCGGCCCTCCCCGGAGCCGACCCCCCGGTCCCTCTGGCGAGGGCCGTCGGTCCGTACGGCCCAGGCTCGGCACCCGCGAGGGAAGGACTTGTGCCCGCGCAGCGGAGGCGAGGTAACGAAGCGCGCGGACGGTCGTCACGGCTACGGGAAGGGGGAACTCCGCCGTGCAGACGCTCTCGACCTCACGCGCCGCGCTCCGAGGGGCGGCCGCCGCGCTGCAGCTCTCCCTGCTCCCGGCGCGAGACCCACGCGAGTGGGCGTGGGTGGCCTCGCCGGCGCTCCAGTGGGTGGTGCCGCACGCGCTGCTCTCGGTGGTGGAGGGTCCGGCTGGCCCCGACGGGTCGCTGGCGGTCGCCCCGGCGGCGGTGCTCGAGATGGAGCGCGCCGAGCGCCGGCGCCACGGGATCGCGCTGCGCGCCGTCGCGCCCGAGCTCGAGAGCCCCGTGCCGCCCCTCGCGCTGCACGCGCGCGCCCTGCTCGAGCCGGGTCGCGCGCGGGTCTACTCGCTGTGGCGGCGGCACCGCCCGTTCGATCGCAGCGAGCGCCTGATCTGGCGAGAGGTGGTGGCGGCCCGGCGTCAGGAAGCATCGCGCAACCCGGACGCGGAGCCACACGTTCGCCTGGCCAACCTGGTGCGCTCCGCGCGGCTCTCGCCCAAGCAGGCGACGGTCGCCCGCTACGCGGCGAGCGGGCTGTCGAACGAGCAGATCGCGGCGCGGCTCGGGATCTCGGTGGAGACGGTCAAGACGCACCTCGCCGCGGTGTACACCAAGTCGGGCCTGCGCGGCCGCCGGCAGCTCGCCGCCCACGTGTTCGGCGCCGCCCTCGAAGCCCGGAAGGGCGCGCATGAGCCCGTGCTGGTCGCCTAGCGCGGTCGCGGCGGCTTGCCGCGCGCTGCGGCAGGCGTCGCGGCGGGCGTGCTTCGCCGACCGGCTGGCGGCCGCCGCGGGCGCGCTCGAGCCGGCGCTCGCGGGCGGCGCGCTGCACGCGTTCGCGTTCGAGCGCGCGCCCGGGGGCAAGGTCTCGGTCATCCCGGCCACGATGTGGAGCAGTGACCGCGCCCTGCGGCGGCCGCAGCTGGCCCGGTGGGCGGCTCAACGGTCGAGGGCGCTCCGCGAGGCGCGCGCGCGGTGCGGCGAGCTGCTGAGGCTCGAGAGCGCGCGCGGCGTCGGCCTGGGGGGCGCCGACGAGATGCTGCTCCACGTGAGCCCGCTCGGCGCGAGGCGCTCGCTGGCGCTGATCGCCGCCTGGGGGCGCGCCGACGACGGCTCGAACGAGGCGGCGGCGGCGCTGCTGCAGACCGTGGCGCCCGCCCTGGCGGTCGCGCTGCGCGCGGCGCTCCTGGCGGAGGCGCTCGGCCCCTGGTGCGCAGCGCGCGCCCGCCTCGCGCCTCGTGAGGCGGGCTCGCTGCTGCTCAGCCCGTCGGGTGAGCGGCTCGGCTCCACCCGGGGCGCCGAGGCGCTCCTGGCCGCGATCGGCCTGCCCGCCATCCGCCTCGCCGACGTGCTGGTCACGCTGGCGGACGTGGTCGGGCGCGGACCCGGCGAGCCGGGCGGGCTCGAGGAGGTGTTCCGCGCGCTGCCGCTCCGCTCGCGGGGCCACGTGGAGGCGATCTTCCGCCGGCTGGAGGGCCCGCCGACGCAGGTGCTGGTGCTGCTCCGGCGTCGCGAGGAGGGCCTGACCGCGATCGACTCCGAGCGCCTGGACGAGCGCGAGTCGATGCTCGCGCTGCGCGCGGCGCGCGGGCTCACCAACCGCGAGATCGGCGCGGAGGTCGGCCTCAGCGCCGATGCCGTGAAGCGCCAGCTCGGCCGGATCTACCGCAAGCTCGCGGTGAGCGGCCGCCTCGAGCTGGGGCGGGCGCTGGTCGGCCACGCGTAGCGAGCGTTGCGGCCCCGCGCCGCCCGGACCAAGATGAACGGGTGAGCCTCCCGCTGCGCACCCCACCGGCCGCGGGGGTCGACCTCGGCCTCATGCGTCGGCTCGCCCCGCTGCGCGCGCTGTACGCCCGGCTGCTGCGGGTCAGCCTGGTCGGGCTCGAGCGGATCCCGGGCGGGCCGGCGCTGCTCGTCGGAAACCATAGCGGCGGGCTGAGCTCGCCCGAGTCGGTCCTGTTCACGCTGAGCTGGTACGAGCGGACGGGGTACCGCGAGCCGCTCACGCTCCTCGCGCATGACGTGTTCTTCCGGCTGCCCCTCGTGCGCGCGCTCGCGCGCCGGGTGGGCGCGGCGCCGGCGGCGCAGCCGCACGCCGAGCGGGCCCTGGGCGCGGGCGGGAAGGTGCTGGTCTTCCCCGGCGGGGACCACGAGGCGTTTCGCCCCAGCGCCGACCGCGACCTGATCGACTTCGACGGCCGCCGCGGGTTCGTGGCGCTCGCGCTGCGCACCGGGGCGCCGATCGTGCCGGTGGTGACGGCCGGCGCGCACGACATCTTCCACGTGGTCGCGCGTGGCGAGCGCGTCGCGCGCCTGCTGCGCCTCGATCGCTGGCTGCGCGTGAAGATCTGTCCCCTGACGCTGACCCTCCCCTACGGGCTGACGCTCGGTCCACCGACCCCGTTCCTGCCCTTCCCCTGCGAGGTGCGCATCGAGGTGCTCGAACCGCTGCACCTCGAGGGCGACCCGGACGACCCGCTCGCCGTGGCCGCCGGCTACCGCGAGGTGACGGGGCGGATGCAGGAGGCCTTGACCCGCCTCGCCCGCGGCCTCCCCGGCCGCCCGCGTTGAGGGGGCGAAGTCGGAGGGGTGAAGAGTCTGCCCACCTCCCGCTCTCGATCTCGGGCTCAGCCCCGTCTGCGGTAGACTCCGGCCCCATGTTCCGCCGCATCCTGATCGCGAACCGAGGCGAGGTCGTGGCCCGCGTCCTCCGCACGGCGCGCCGCCTCGGGGTCGAGGTGGTGGTCGTCTACTCCGAGGCCGACCGCGACGCTCCCTACGTGGCCGAGGCCGACGCGGCCGTGTGCCTCGGGCCGGCGCCGGCCGCCAGGAGCTACCTCGACCGAATGGCGCTGATCCAGGCCGCGGTCCAGACGGGCGCGACCGCGATCCACCCCGGCTGGGGGTTCCTCAGCGAGGACCCGCTGTTCGCCGACCTGTGCCGGCAGCACGGGCTGGCGTTCGTCGGGCCCGACGCGAGCGTGATGCGCCTGTTCGGGCGCAAGCTGCAGGCGAAGGCCGCCATGCGCGCCGCCGGGCTCGAGGTGATCCCGGGCTCGACGGGGCTGCTCGGCTCGCTCGAGGAGGCCCGCGCCGCGGCCGAGGCGGCGGGCTACCCGGTGCTGCTCAAGGCGGACGCGGGCGGCGGCGGGCGGGGCATGCGGCGGTGCGACGATCCGCGGGCGCTCGAGGAGGCCTATCGCATGGCGCGCGCCGAGGCCGAGGCGGCCTTCGGCGACCCCGCGCTGTACCTCGAGCGCTACCTCGAGGGGGGGCGGCACATCGAGGTGCAGGTGCTCGCCGACGGCCTCGGGCGCGCCGTCCACCTCGGCGAGCGCGAGTGCTCGATCCAGCGCAACCACCAGAAGCTGCTCGAGGAGTCCCCCTCGCCCGCGCTCGCGCCCGCCGCGCGCGAGGAGGCAGGGCGCCGCGCGGCCCAGGCCGCGGCGGCGCTCGGCTATCGCGGCGCGGGCACGCTCGAGTTCCTGCTCGGCGACGACGGCGTGCTGCGCTTCATGGAGCTCAACGCCCGGCTGCAGGTGGAGCACCCGGTGAGCGAGCTGCGCAGCGGGGTCGACCTCGTGGAGCACCAGCTGCGGATCGCGGCCGGCGAGCCGCTCGCGCTCACGCAGCAGGAGGTGCGCCTCGAGGGGCACGCGATCGAGGTCCGGATCAACGCCGAGGACCCCGCGCAGGGGTTCCGCCCCTGCCCCGGCCGGATCGAGGCGCTCGAGGTCCCGCCCGGCGTGCGCTTCGACACCCACGTCGCGCCGGGCTACGTGGTGCCGCCGCACTACGACTCGCTGGTCGGCAAGCTGATCGCGCACGCGCCCGACCGCCCCGCCTGCATCGCCGCGCTCGAGCGCGCGCTCGCGGCGCTGCGGATCGAGGGGATCGCGACCACGCGGCCGCTCCTGCAGCGGGTGCTCGCGAGCGAGCCGTTCCGGCGCGGCGAGTACGACACCCGGTCGATCCCGGGCCAGGAGGGATGAGCGGATGGCCCACGTCCCGCTGAGGCCGATCGGCGGCCCGCGCGAGCGCGCCCTCGACGAGGCGGAGTTCGCGGCCAACCGCGCGCGCATGGCCGAGCGCGAGGCGCTGCTCGCGGCGCGGCGCGCCGAGGTCGCCGCGGGCTGGGGGCCCAAGTACGCCGAGCGCGTGCGCAAGAAGGGCAAGCTGACCGCGCGCGAGCGGATCGAGCGGCTGGCCGACGCGGGGGCGCCGCGCCTCGAGGTGGGGACCTTCGTCAACTACGGCGAGACCTTCGGCGAGCTGACCTCGCCGGGCGCGGGGGTGATCACGCTGTTCACCCGCGTCGAGGGCCGCTGGGCGGTGGTGATCGCCAACGACAACACCGTGGCCTCCGGCTCGTGGTGGCCGCGCACCCCCGAGAAGATCGAGCGCGCCCAGGAGATGGCCCTCCGGCTGCGCCTGCCGGTGATCTACCTGGTCGACTGCTCGGGGCTGTACCTGCCCGAGCAGCGCCGCACCTTCTCGGGGGCGACCGGGGCCGGGCACATCTTCGAGATGAACGCCGAGCTCTCGGCGGCCGGCGTGCCGCAGGTCGCGGGGGTGTTCGGCGACTGCATCGCGGGCGGCGGCTACATGCCGATCATCAGCGACCGCGTGATCATGACCGAGCGCGCCTACATGGTGATCGCCGGCGCGGCGCTGATCAAAGGGGCCAAGAGCCAGCACATCACCTCGCTCGACATCGGCGGGCCCGAGGTCCACGTGCACCAGAGCGGGGTCGCCGACGCGCGCGTCCCCGACGACGCGGCGGCGATCGCGGCGATCCGGCGCGAGCTGGCCCGCCTGCCCAGCCCGGCCGTGGACTACTACCGCGGCGGGGTGGCCCCCGCGCCGCCGCGCTTCGACCCCGCGGAGCTGGCCGGCCTGGTGCCGGTCGATCACCGCGTCGCGTACGACCCGCGCGAGGTGCTGGCGCGGCTGGTGGACGGCTCGCTGTTCTGGGAGCTGTGGCCGCACCAGGGGCGGGAGGTCGTGGTCGGGGTCGGGCGGGTCGGCGGGCTGTATGCCGCGTTCGCGATCAACGACCCGCGGCTGGTGCCGGGCGCGCGCGGCGGCCGGCCGCGCCCCGGCGGGATCCTCTATCGCGACGGGATCGCCAAGCTGTCGGCGCTGGCGCGCGCCTGCGACAGCGACGGGATCCCGCTGATCTGGCTGCAGGACATCTCGGGGTTCGACATCGGCGAGGAGGCGGAGCGGCTCGGCCTGTTGGGGTGGGGCTCCTCGTTGATCTACGCCAACTCGACCCAGCGCGCGCCGGTCTACACCGTCCTGTTGCGGCGCGCCTCGGGGGCGGGCTACTACGCCATGAGCGGCCGCCCGTATCACCCCGTGGTGCAGCTCTCGACGCCCGTCTCGCGCCTGAGCGTGATGGAGGGGCGCACGCTCGCGATCGCGAGCTACCGCACCAAGCTCGACGACGACTTCGAGGTCAAGAGCGACGACCCCGCCGAGCGCGCGAAGATCCTGGGCGCCATGCGGGAGGTCGAGGAGCGGATCGAGGCCGACATGGACCCCTACGTGTCGGCGCGTCAGCTCGACACCGACGAGATCGTCGGGCTCGGCGAGCTCCGCCCCACGCTGGAGGTGCTGGTCGAGCTCGCCTACGCGTCGACGGGCTACCGCACGGTCAAGAACCCGCGGATCTGGAGCCTCCACGACCTCGAGGCCCTCGCGGCCGGTCCGCGCCAGGAGGCGCTCGAGGCGCTGCCCTGCGGCGTCGCCGCCGGCGCCGAGGGCGAGCCGGCGCTCCTCACGAGCCCGGCCGTCGGCGTGCTCGACGAGCTCCCGCCCGAGGGCGCCTTGCTCGGGCCTGGGGCCACCGTCGCGCGCCTGGAGCGCGCGGCGGGGCCGGCGCGGCTCGTCGTGCCCGAGGGCACCCAGGGCGTGGTCCACCGGCTCGAGGCCCGCGCCGGCGATGGGGTCGCCTACGGGGCGCCCCTGCTGGCGCTCGCCCCGCTCGCGGGGGCCACGCTCGCGCCGAAGCGGAGCGAGCGGGCGGTCGACGACGAGGGCCGCGCGATCGTCAGGGCGCCCCAGGTCGGCCGGTTCTATCACCGCCCCGCGCCCGATCAGGCGCCCTACGTGAAGGCCGGCGACGTGATCGAGGCCGGCAAGACGCTCGGCATGATCGAGGTCATGAAGACCTTTTTCGCCGTCCGCTTCGGCGACCCCGCCCTCGGGGCCGGGCTGCCGGTGCGCGCCCGCGT
>CAZMSZ010000244.1:0-11658 GCA_964569055.1 uncultured Planctomycetota bacterium
CTACCCCGCCAGCACCTGCGCGAAGGCCCAGCAGTCCTGGTACGTGTTGTAGAGCGGGACCGGGGCCACCCGGATCACGTCGGGGCGCCTCAGGTCGCAGATCACGCCGGACGCGCGCAGGCGGCCGAACAGGGCCTCGGCGTTGGGGGCGCGCAGGGAGAGCTGGCAGCCGCGGGCGGCGGGGTCGCGGGGGGTGATCACCTCGAAGGTGGGGTCGGGGATCCGGTCGAGCAGCCACTCGAGGTAGCCGGTGAGCTGGACGCTGGCGGGGCGGAGGGCGGCCATGCCGCCCGCCTCGGCGAACACCTCGAGGGAGGTGCGCACGGGGGCCAGGGACAGGATCGGCGGGTTGCTGAGCTGCCAGGCGTCGGCGCTCGTGACCGGCACGAACGACTCGCTCATCTCGAACCGCGCGGCGGGGTCGTTGCCCCACCAGCCCTCGAGGCGCGGCAGGGCGCGGAACGCCTCGAACGCGGCGCCGCCCTCGCGGCCGAGGTGGCGCTCGTGGACGAAGGCGCCCGCGACCGCGCCCGGGCCCGAGTTGAGGTACTTGTAGGAGCACCAGGCGGCGAAGTCGACGTTCCAGTCGTGGAGCCGCAGCGCCACGTTCCCCGCGGCGTGGGCGCAGTCGACCCCGACCACCACGCCCTTGCCGTGCGCGAGGCGCGTGAGCCGCTCGAGGTCGAGGAGCTGACCGGTCTGGTAGTTCACGCCCTGCGAGAGGAACAGCGCGATCGTCTCGCCCTCGCGCTCGAGCACCTCCTCCACGTCCTCCTGGCGCAGGGTGCGCTCGCCGGGGCGCGGGTCGAGCCAGCGCACGCCCGCCTCGGGGTCGTGGCCGTGCAGGCGCAGGTGGCTCTTCACGGCGTACACGTCGGAGGGGAACGCCGGCCGCTCGAGCAGGATCCGGTGACGCGCCGCCGTGGGCCGGTAGAACGAGATCATGAGCAGGTGGAGGTTCACGGTGAGGCTGTTCATCAGCACCACCTCCTCCGGCTTGGCCCCGACCACCGGCGCGATCAGCTCGCGCAGGGGCGCGTGGTAGCTGAACCACGGGTACGCCGCCTCGAAGTGGCCCTCCACCCCCAGCGAGGCCCAGTCGGCCAGCTCCTGCATGACCGCGGTCTCGGTCCCGCGCGGCTGACAGCCGAGCGAGTTGCCGCACAGGTAGATCGACGGGCGCCCGTCCTCATGGGCCGGGCTGGGCGGGACGAAGAACGCTTCGCGCAGCTCGACCAGCGGGTCCGCCTGGTCGAGCGCTCGCGCGTCCGCCTCGCTGGGGCCGAACGCCGAGCTGTCGACCTGCTCGCTCACGACCCGCTCCGCCCCAGCCCCTCGGCCGTGCGTCCCAGCCAGGTCAGCGCCGCGCCGCCCAGGAGCGAGGCCTTGACCTCGTCGGCCACGTCGAGCGACTCGATCAACGCGCCCGGGACCGCCTCGCCCAGGGGGAACGGGTAGTCCGAGCCGAGGGCCACCCGATCGGCGCCGACCAGGCCCACGAGGTAGCGCAGCACGTCGGGGTGGTGGACCAGCGAGTCGACCCAGAACCGCCCCAGGTAGTCGCGCGGCGCCACCGGGTTCGCGACCGCGCACAGGTCGGGGCGCACGTCGAACCCGTGCTGGATCCGGCCGATCGTGGCCGGGAACGAGCCGCCGCCGTGGGCGAACGCCACGCGCAGGGTGGGGAGCCGCTCCAGCACCCCGCCGAAGATCAGCGAGCAGATCGCGCGGCTCGTCTCGGCCGGCATGCCCACCAGCCACGGCAGCCAGTACTTGGGCATGGCCTCCTTGCCCATCATGTCCCAGGGGTGCACGAACACCGCCGCGCCCAGGGCGGCCGCGCGCTCCAGCACGGGGAACAGCTCGGGCGCGTCGAGGTTCCAGCTCTCGACATGGCTGCCGATCTCCACGCCCGCCAGGCCGAGCTCGCTCACGCAGCGCTCGAGCTCGCGGCAGGCCAGCTCGGGCTCCTGCAGGGGCAGCGTGCCGAGGCCCACGAACCGCGCCGGGTGCGCGCGCACGACCTCGGCGATGTGATCGTTGAGGATGCGCGCGAGGTCGTGCCCGTCCTGCGGCCGGGCCCAGTAGCTGAACATGACCGGGACGGTCGAGAGGACCTGCACGTCCACGCCGTGGCGGTCGCACTCGGCGATCCTCACGGTCGGGTCCCAGCAGTTGGCCTCCACCTCGCGGAAGAAGCGGTCGTCCTGGAGCATGCGCGCCCGCCCCGGGCAGTGGTGCTCCAGGCGAATGAAGCCCCCGTAGCCGTAGCGCGCGGCCAGGTCGGGCCACGTCTTGGGGAGGATATGGGTGTGGATGTCGACCTTCAGCACGTCAGCGCCGCGCCGTCCGCGCCGGCGGCTGCGCCTCGCCCGGGCGCTCGACCTTGGCGCCGCACGCCTTGCAGGTCCGGAGCGCGTCGTCGCCCCAGAAGCGCTCCATGATCTCGGCCAGGTCCTTGGCGATGTTCTGCAGGCGGAACGTGGCCGAGTGGACCACCTCGTGGCACGCCTCGCAGTACCAGCGCAGCTCGTCGGGGACGCCCTCGGGGCGCTTCTGCTCGATCACCAGGCCGACCGTTCCCGCGGGCCGCTGCGGCGAGTGCGGCACCCCGGCCGGGAGCAGGTAGAGCTCGCCCTCGCAGATCACGATGTCGTGCGGCCTGCCCGTGTCGGGCCGGATCACGCGCAGCGTGATGTCCCCCTCGACCTGATAGAAGAACTCCTCGGTCGGCTGCACGTGGTAGTCGTTGCGCGCGTTCGGCCCGCCCACGATCATCACGATCGTCTCGCGCTCGTCGACCCACACCGGTTTGTTCCCCACCGGCGGCTGGAGCAGCTCGCGGTGGTCTTCGATCCACTGCTTCAGGTTGAGCGGCGTGAACAACGACACGGCGGGCCTCCTCGGAGCCGCATTACAACGGGCGAGCGTGAGGCCCGCAACCGGGCCGGCCGGGCGACGCAGGGTCTCTGCCGGGGCGCGCCCAAGCGGCGGACTGGTGTGCGACGATCGGGCCTCAGCGCGGAGGAGGCATGGAGACGTCGCTCGCGGGCAAGCACGCCCTGGTCTGCGGGGCCAGCGCCGGGATCGGCCGGGCGACCGCCCTGGCGCTCGCGGCCGCCGGCGCGGAGGTGACCGGGCTGGCCCGCTCGGAGCGCAAGCTGGTCGAGCTGGTCGGCGAGCTCGAGGCGGCGGGCGCCCCGCGCGCCCGCTGGCTGGTCGCGAACCTCGACGACCGCCCGGCGCTGGCCGCGGCCGTCGCGGCCTTCCGGGTCAAGCACGGCCCGGTGCACGTGCTGGTCAACAACAGCGGCGGCCCGCCTGCGGGGCCGCTGCTCGAGGCCCACGACGAGGACTTCCTGCGCGCCTTCGGCCGCCACGTGCTGGCCGCCCACCTGCTCGTGCGTGAGCTGCTGCCCGGCATGAAGGAGGCCGGCTACGGCCGGATCATCAACGTGATCTCGACCTCGGTCCGCGAGCCGATTCCCGGGCTGGGGGTCAGCAACACCGTGCGCGCCGCCGTCGCCGCCTGGGCCAAGACGCTCTCGCGCGAGCTCCCCCCGGGGATCACGATCAACAGCGTGCTCCCGGGCTACACCGACACCGAGCGCCTGAGCGGGCTGGCCGAGAGCCTGGCCGAGCGCGCCGGGAGCAGCCCGGACGCCGTGCGCGAGCGCTGGCTCGGCCTGGTGCCCGAGGGGCGGCTCGGCCGCCCCGAGGAGCTCGCCGCGGCGATCGCCTTCCTGGCCTCGCCGGCGGCGGCGTACATTCGCGGCGTGTCCCTGGCGGTCGACGGCGGCCGCCTCAACACGATCTGACGGCCCACGACGCGAGGGAAGGCCTTGCCATGAGCGACGAGCCGCGCCTGCTCGAGAACTGGATCGCCGGCCGACCGGCGCCGCCGGCCGACGGCGAGCGGCTCGACGACGTCGACCCCGCCACCGGCGCGCTGCTGGCGCGGATCCCGCGCAGCGGGGCGGCCGACGTCGAGGCCGCGGTCGCGGCGGCCGAGGAGGCGCTGGCCGACCCGCGCTGGGCGGGCGCCTCGAGCGAGCAGCGCGCCCGCCTGCTCGACGCGGTGGCCGACGCGATCGAGGCGCAGGCCGACGAGCTGGCGCTGCTCGAGTCGCTCGACACCGGCAAGCCGGTCCACCTGGCGGCGAGCGTCGACATTCCCCGCGCGGTCGCCAACTTCCGCTTCTTCGCCGGCGCGATCCGCCACGACCGCGCCGACCTGCACCCCATGGGGGGCGCGCTCAACTACACGCTTCGCCGCCCGCTGGGGGCGGTCGGGCTGATCACGCCCTGGAACCTGCCGCTGTACCTCCTCAGTTGGAAGACGGCGCCCGCCCTCGGGGTGGGCAACGCGGTCGTGGCCAAGCCGAGCGAGCTGACCCCCCTCACCGCCGACGCGCTGGCGCGGATCGTGGCCGAGCAGGCCGAGCGCCTCGACCTGCCGCGCGGGCTGCTCTCGCTGGTGCACGGCCTGGGCCCCGAGGCGGGCGCGCCGCTGGTCGAGCACCCCCGGGTCAAGGCGATCTCGTTCACCGGCGGGACCGACACCGGCCGGCGCGTGGCAGCCGGCGCGGCGCCGCTGTTCAAGAAGCTCAGCCTCGAGCTCGGCGGCAAGAACCCGACCCTGGTGTTCGCCGACTGCGACCTCGAGCAGGCCGTGGCGGGCGCGGCGCGCGCCGCGTTCACCAACCAGGGGCAGGTCTGCCTGTGCGGCTCGCGGCTCCTGGTCGAGCGCCCGATCTACGAGCAGTTCGTGGAGCGGCTCGTCGCCCGCGTCCGCGGCATGCAGGTGGGCGATCCGCGCGCGCCCGGGAGCGACCTCGGCGCGCTCGTCTCGCAGGCGCACCGCGACAAGGTCGAGGGCTACCTCGCCCTCGCCCGGCGCGAGGGGGGCGAGGTGCTGTGCGGGGGCGAGCGGCCCGCCCTGCCGGCGCCGTTCGACCGCGGCGCGTTCCTCACGCCCGCGGTGGTGAGCGGCCTCCCGCCGGGCTGCCGCACGGCGCAGGAGGAGATCTTCGGGCCGGTGGTCACCGTGCACCCCTTCGACGACGAGGCCGAGGCGCTCGCGATCGCGAACGGCGTGCGCTACGGCCTCTCGGCCTCGGTGTGGACCCGCGACCTGGCCCGCGCCCACCGCGTGAGCGCGGCGCTCGAGGTCGGCATGGTGTGGGTCAACACCTGGCTGTTGCGCGACCTGCGCGTGCCGTTCGGCGGGGTCAAGGAGAGCGGGGTCGGCCGCGAGGGCGGGCGCTACTCGCTCGAGTTCTTCAGCGACTCCAAGAACGTGTGCGTCCAGCTGTGAGCGGGAGGGCCGGGTGAGCGACGACGACGTGATCATGGCCGCGGGCGCGCCGGCGCCGGTCGGGGCCTACCCGCACGCGCGCCGGGTCGGGGACCTCCTGTTCCTGTCGGGGGTCGGCCCGCGCCAGCGCGGCACCAACGCGATCCCGGGCGGGCCGATCGTGGACGAGCAGGGCGAGCGGCGCGACTACGACGCGGCCGCCCAGACCCGGGCCACGATCGAGAACGTGCGCGCGATCCTCGAGGCGGCCGGCTCGTCGCTCGACCGCGTGGTCGACGTGATGGTGTTCCTGGTCGACATGAAGCGCGACTTCGCCGCCATGAACGCGGTCTACCGCGAGTACTTCGAGGCGGTGCGGGCCACCCGCACCACGGTCGAGGTCGGCGCGCTCCCCACTCCGATCGCGGTCGAGCTCAAGGTGATCGCGCAGGTCTAGCCATGCGCCTGATCGACATCTCGCCCGTGCTCTCGCCCCGCACCGCGGTGTGGCCCGGTGACGTGCCGCTCCGGCGCGAGGTCGCGCTCAGCATCGAGCGCGGCGACAACCTCGAGCTGAGCGCGGTCACGACCACGCTCCACGTCGGCGCCCACACCGACGCGCCGAGCCACTACGTGGCGGGCGGGCAGCAGATCGGGGCGCGCGACCTCGCCTACTACTACGGCCCGTGCGAGGTGGTCGAGGTCTCCCTCCCGCGCGGCGCGCGGATCCTGCCCGAGCACCTGCCGGGGCCGGCCTCGGCGCCGCGCGTGCTGTTCAAGACCGGCTCCTTCCCCGACCCCGAGCGGTTCGAACGCGACTTCAACAGCCTCTCGCCCGAGCTGGTGGACGCGCTCCACGCCCGCGGGGTGGTGCTGATCGGGATCGACACCCCGTCGGTCGACCCGTTCGACGACGCGCGCCTCGAGAGCCACCAGGCCCTCGCCCGCCACGACATGGCCAACCTCGAGGGGGTCGTGCTCGCCCACGTCGCGCCGGGGCGCTACACGCTCGCCGCCTTCCCGCTGCGGCTCGAGCGCGGCGACGCCTCGCCGGTGCGGGCGGTGCTCATCGCGAGCTGAGCCGGCCCCGATCGCTTGGCGAGCGCACCCGCGCGGGCTAGGGTCGGGCGCATGGACGCGCTCCGGCTCGACGAGGGTGGCACCACCGCGCAGGCGGCCACCGACCCCGCCGGCCCGCCGCTCTCGCGGCGCGAGTGGGCGCTGGTGCTGTTCGCGTCGATCTACCTGCTCGGGCCGTGGCGCGGCCCCTGGACCGACCTCCCGCTGTTCCTCGCGGCGACGACCCTGTTCCTGGCCACGACCTCGTTCGCCCGCCCCGCGGCCGCCGCCGAGGAGCGGCGCCGCGTGCACCGCTCGATCGCGCTCGGCACCCTCATCGGCCTCGTCGCGCTCCTCGCCGCCGCCAACGCGTTCGGCGTCGCCTCGGCGCGGCTCGACTACCTCGTGCTGCTCGGCCTGGCGTACGTCCCGTTCGCCTACCTGCAGCAGGTGGTCACGCAGGGCTACATCGTCGACCGGATCGGCCGTCGCCTCGGCGGCGGCGACGAGCTGCGCACCGCCTTGATCGGCGGCGCCCTGTTCGCGGCGGCGCACCTGCCGCTCGACGGGCTGTTCTGGCCCACCCTGGCGGTCGGCGTGATCTGGGCCTTGGCCTACCTGCGCGGCGCGAGCGTGCACGCGCTCGCCCTCTCGCACGGGCTCCTCGGCGCCGCCTACTTCCTGTGCGTGCTCGGGCGCGACCCGTTCGGGCGCATGCTCCCGGTCCTCGGCGGTTAGCGCGCCCTCGGACAGGCTGCTACGGTCGGGTCGTGAGCGGACCCGAGCAGGAGGGGCGCGGCGAGCGCCCCGAGCAGCCCGACGTGGCCGAGGTGGCGCCGTTGTTCGTCGAGTCCCACGGCGGCCTCGACCTCGACGTCGACTCGGCGCGGTTCGTCGAGCCGCCGCCGCTCGTGCTGCCCAGCGACTCGCGCGACGAGCGACCGCTCGACCTCGACGTCGACTCGGCCCGCTACCTCGAGGGCGCGCGTGGGGTGGAGACGCCTGAAGCGCGCGGCGAGCCGGCGATCCCGATCTTCGACGTCGACTCGGCCCGCTACCCCGAGGAGGCGCGGCGCCCCACCGCCGCGCAGGGAGAGCCGCTGGGGCCCCCCGGCCCCGAGATGGCCGAGGCCGAGACCCACGTGGTGCGAGCGGACGCCGGCCGCGCCGACGAGACGATCGAGCTCGGGCACGGCGCGCGCCACGACCCCTGGGCGGACCCCGAGGCGTGGCGCGGCCGCCGCCTGGGCGCCTACGAGCTGAGCGACCCGCTGGCGCGCGGCGGCCAGGGCGCGGTGTTCAAGGCCACGCACCGCCAGCTGGGGCACCAGGTCGCGCTCAAGGTGCTCGACCCCGGCGCGGACGAGGGCGCGCGGCTCCGCTTCCGCCAGGAGGCGCGGGTGCTGGTCCGGCTCCGGCACCCCAACCTCACGCAGGTGTTCGACCTCGGCCAGCAGCAAGGGGTCGAGTTCCTGGCCATGGAGCTGCTCGAGGGGGAGGACCTCGAGACCTGGGCCGCGCGGGTGCGGCCTGACCCGCGGCGGATCGCGCGGGTCCTCGAGCCGATCGCGCGGGCCCTCCACTACTGCCACGGCGCCGGGGTGGTGCATCGCGACGTGAAGCCCGGCAACGTGCTGGTCGAGCTCGCCGGCGAGCGCCCCGTGCTGTGCGACTTCGGGCTGGTCAAGCGCGACGTCCACGCCATGTCGCTCGGCTCGCTCGACCTGCGCTCGATCTCGCGCGCGGGGGAGATCAAGGGCTCGCCCGAGTTCATGGCGCCCGAGCAGGTCGACCCCGGCAAGTTCGGGCCCGTCGGGCCGCGCACCGACGTGCACGGGCTGGGCGCGACGCTGTTCAGCCTGCTCACGGGGCGCGCGCCGTTCGTGGGCAAGGACGTGTGGGCCGTGCTCGACCAGGTCCTCCAGCACCCGCCGCCTCGGCCGAGCGAGCTGGCGGCCGGCGTCCCGCCGGCGCTCGACGCGCTGTGCGCGGCCGCCCTGGCCAAGGACGCCGCCGCGCGCCCGGAGTCCGCCGCCGCCTTCGCCGAGGCCCTGCGCGCGTTCCTCGAGGAGGGGCGCGCCGAGCCGCCGCCCGCGCCGCCTGCGCCGCAGCCCGCGCCACGATCCGGGCAGCGCAGGACCCTGCTGCTGATCGCGCTCCTCGTGCTCCTCCTCGCGCTCGTGCTCCTGACGCTCGAGCTCGCCCGCGGGTGAGCGCGTCGCGCACAGGTTGCTGCGGCGGAGCGCCTCCGGTTCAATGGCGGCCATGAGCTACCGAGCCACCCTCGACGAGGCCGCCGCGCGGCGGCTGCTGCGCACGCTCGTCGCCGTGGCCTCTCGGGTCGGCCCGCTCACGCCGGCCCGGGCGGGCCAGCTCCAGGCGCTCGGTACGCAGCCCGGCCGCCCTCCGCGCGGGGCAGCCCGTGTTCGCCTACGGCTTCGGCGTGCTCGGCGGCGACAGCAGCACCCTCCTCCTCACCCGGGGCACGATCTCGGCGCTGCGCCCCGAGGAGGGGCGCCTGGTGTTCGACGCCAAGGTGAACCCGGGCAACAGCGGCGGCCCGCTGGTCGACGGCGACGGCCGCTGGCTGGGGGTCGTGGTCGCCAAGACCCACGTGGGCGAGGGGCTCGACAGCCTCAGCCTGGCGGTCCACGGCCAGGCGGTCGTGGCCTGGCTGGCGCAGCACCGCGTGAACGTGGCCGTGGGCAGCGGCCTCCCGCGCGGCGAGGTGCCCCCCGACCAGCAGGTGCGCGCCAGCACGGTCCGGGTGGTCGCGGGAGCCTAGACCCGGCGCTCCGCCTCCGCCCGGGTGCTGGCGACGGTGAACGCCTCGCTCAGGCCGAGCAGGCGGAACACCTCCATGGGGTTGAACCCCTCGGCGAGCCCGGTCTCGTCCTCGCGGGCCGCGACCTCCTGGGGGCACACCAGCGCCAGCCGGCCGCCGCGCTCCTGCAGGGTGTTGAGCGCGGCGATCAGCACGCCCACCCCGGCCGACGCGATGTACGTCAGGCGCTCGATGTCGCACACCAGCCGGCGCGCCCCGCCGCGGAGGGCGTCCTCGACGACCCGGTCGAGCTGCGGCGCGGTGTGGGCGTCGAGGGTGCCCGCGACGACCACGTGCACGACGCCCGACGGGGAGTCGATCCGCTCCAGCGACAGCTCGGCCACGCGCGCCTCCTTGCTCACGAGAGCGTATGGGCTGGCTTCCACCCGGGCAAGTCGGGTCGCGCGCCCGGTTTGCCGATCCGCGCGCGCCGACGTACAGTGGAGGCATGACACGGCAAGAGCGGATCGCGATCGGCCTCGGGGTCGGCGTCGTCGGGGCCCTGTTCGGCCTGATGGTCTACATGAACCACCGCGCGGAGCAGGGCGCCGTCCCGATCGACCGCACCGTGGCCACGGGCCCCGCGCCGACGGACCTCGCCGAGCGGGTCGCCACGATCTCGGAGGGGGAGCAGGTCGAGATCGGGCGTCACCTGATCGAGGGGCAGCGGACGGTCGTCGAGTTCACCGCCGACTGGTGACCGGGCTGCCGCCAGCTCGGGCCTCAGGTTGAGGCCTACATCCGCAAGACCGAGTCCGCCCGCCTCCGCAAGATCGACATCGGCAACTGGGGCACCCCCGTGGCCGAGCAGTACGGGATCAACCGCCTGCCCACGCTCTGGCTCTACGAGGGGACCGAGCTCGTGTCGACCGACACGCGCGAGGTGCTGGAGCTGCTCCAGCAGCAGTGAGCGAGCCCCCGGTTAGCGCGAGGACGAGAGGGCGGCCGTCCGCGCCGATTGCCGCACCAGGGCCGCGGCGCGCCGCGGGTAGTCCGTCAGCACCGCGTCCACGCCCACGCCGAGCACCGCGCTCAGCTCGGCGGGCTCGTTGATCGTCCAGGAGATGAGCTGCATGTCGAGCCCTTCGTCGTCGATCCGGGCCCGGTCGTGGCGCAGGACGTCCATGTAGTAGTCGAACCCGCCCCACAGCATGAGGCGCGGCCGGCCGACCGAGGCGAAGCGGTTGCCCATGCGCTCGGCCGCGGCCACGGCGCTGTAGTCGGTCGGGTCGCCCATGGGGAACAGGCGCTTGATCTCGATGTCGTGGGTGGCGCCCCAGCTCGCCCCGATCGCGCCCTTGATCGCCGAGAGCACCTCGCCCTCGGCGTGCATGAACACCGCGCGCTCGGCCAGGCCGTGGCGCTCCAGGCTGTCGGCCATCAGCCGCGCGAAGCGCGGGGCCGCCTCGAGCGGGACCTTCACGTCGAGCACCAGCAGCGCGAGCGCGTCCGACTCGGCCAGGAACGGGGCGACCTCCTCGAAGGTCGGGATCTCGATCTCGGGGTCGGGGTCGAGCGCCTCGAGCGTGAAGCGGCGGCGGCTGTAGCCGAAGTGCGCGCGCAGCTCGGCGAGGTCGAGCTCGTGGACCGGCTTGCGGTAGCGGCTCCCGAGGGCGGGGAAGTTGGGCATGTAGGCCACGTCGCCCTCGAACCCGTGGTTGCGGATCAACGCCACCAGGCTGTTGGGCGAGGGGTCGTGCCACAGCACGATCTGGCCGTCGCGCGTGAGGCACAGGTCGATCTCGAGCCCCGTCGCGCCCTCGGTCATGGCCGCGCGCAGCGCGGGGAGCGTGTTCTCGCAGTGGCGGGTGGGCGAGCCGCGGTGCCCGATCACGCGGACCCCGGCCGCGGCGGGACTCGGCGGCGCGGCGACCCGCCGACGCTGCCGCAGCGGGTGCTCGAGCCGGAACGCGTCGCCGGCGAGGGTGTCGCCCACCTCGCGCAGCGGCACCTCGCGGGGGGCGCTCCAAGACCAGGTCGCGTTGGCCGCCCGTCCCGCGAGGGCGCCCGCCGCGCCGCGCGCGCCCGCGCCCGGCAGCTCCTCGCGGACCACCAGCTTCCAGCCGCCCTCGGCGCGAACCAAGGTCACGTGCTGCAGCCGGCCGTCCTTGCGTACGATCCCCCCGTAAGCGAGCGCGTGCGGGTCCTTGACGAGCTCGAGCGGCGCCGCCGGCGAGCCGATCCACACCCCGCGCACGCGGGGGGCGGGGCGCGGCGCCTCCTGCGCCGAGACCGGGCCGTGCGCGAGGAGGATCGAGGCCAGCACGAGCAGGGCGGCGGAGCGCATGGCCGGGCGCAAGCAGCGCCCGTGCCTGCGTCAACCCGAGCCGCTGTCTTCTCCAGCCATTTCATGATCCGCTCATGAGACCTACCGCGGCGCCCCCACCGGCTCGGGGCGCGCGACCCGGGCGGCCGCCTCGCGCAGCCCGGCCTCCAGGATCGGGTCGGCGCCGGCGCGGTAGGGCAGCGGCGCGTCGGC
>CAZMSZ010000245.1:0-6108 GCA_964569055.1 uncultured Planctomycetota bacterium
AAGGCGCCGTCTGGACACGCCCCTTGGGGTGAAAGCATGAAACGTGTCTGGTTCGAGCTCGGCAAGCGCCGAGCGCCCTACTTGCCCTCGAGCGCCTTCACGTCGAGCAGCCCCCGGACCTCGAGCGCGGCGATCCACACCTCCGCGCCCGTCACCAGCAGGCCGACGCGGCCGTCGAGGTCGCGCAGGGGGACCGGGGCGGGCTTGGGCGTGTGGATCGTGGCGCCCGCGCGGTCGGCGAGCGTCCCGAGCAGGTTGCCGCGTCCCTGGCGGCCCGGCGCCACGCGGAACTGCAGCTCGAGCACGCGGCGCGGCTGCACGTCGGGGAAGGGGACGGTGAGGAGCGGCTGCAGGCCGCTCGGCCCGCGCTTGACCGGGATCACGCCCCAGCTCACGCCGTAGCCTTCGGGGCGCCGCTCGTCGAGCCCCGCCAGCAACACGACGCTCGCCTCGTCGCCGGGCGGAGCCGCGACCACGATTTCGGCGCGCAGCTCGAGGACCTGCAGCAGCGGGAGGTCGAGCGCCGCGATCACCGGCCGCGCGTCCGCCACGACGTGCACCCCGCGCACCCCGCTGACCGGCGTCGGCGCGAGCTCGCCCAGCGCGCCCGAGAGGGCGCGCAGGTCCGCCGCGAGCGTGGGGTCGCCGCGGCGGTAGCGCAGGATCAGGCCGCCGCCCGGGAACAGCTGGCCGCCGCTGCTCCAGCCCCGCAGCCGCGCCGAGAGCTCGGCGCGCGCCCGGGCGAGGTCCACGGGCGTGTCGCTGGCGAGCGCCTTGACCTCGCGCGCGTCGGCCTCGCGCTGCTGCTCGATCCGCCCGCGGAGCTGGTCGACCGCGCCGCGATCGATCGCCCAGGCGGCGATCCTCTCCAGGCGGCGCGCGGCGAGGTCGAACTCCTTCTGGGTGAGGAGCTGCTCGAGCTCCTCCGACTCGCGCCGGAGCCGGTCGCCCGCCGCGAGCAGCACCTCCGACTCGGCCCGCCGCACGGCCTCCTGCAGCTCGGGGGTGGTGGCGAGCTCGGGGGCGAGCGCGTCGTCGCGCGCGAGCGCGTCGGCGTAGCGCTCGACGCGCAGCAGGTCGCGCACCTCCAGCCGGTAGCGCTCGGCCGCCTGGGCCAGCTCCTGCGCGCGCCGCTCGCGGGCCGCCGCCAGCTCCTCGGGGGTGGGGCCGACCGGCTGGGGAACGTCGTTGGTGGCCACCGGTCGCTCGGGCTGGGCCGGCGGCTCGTCGTCGCCGCTCGACCCGCCGATCAACAGCGCGAGCACCACCACCAGCAGCCCCACCACGCCGCCGCCGATCGCGGCCAGCTGCACCGGCGTGGGCTTGAAGCCGCTCGCGCCGGCGGCCGCCTTGGGCTTGGCCGCGCGTCGCTCGAGGCGCGGCGCCTGGTGCTCGCCCGAGGCGGCGCGAATGTCGTGGTACAGCGCGCCGACCTCGTCCTGGGTCGCCTTGGCGCCCGGGACCCAGGAGGTCGGGCCCTCCTTACGGGCCTGCTTGATCCGGTCCTTGTCCCAGTTGGCCGCGGGCTTGGCGGCCACCTGCGAGTGCATACCCCACATCTCGGGCGAGACGTCCTCAGCGCTGGCGAGCGGGTCGAACTCCTCGACCGCGAGCGCCGAGCCAGCGGCGTCGTGCTCGCCGCTGGTCGAGACCTCCAGGCCCGCGCGCAGGGCGGCGCGCAGCTCGGCGATCGACGCGTAGCGCTTGGCCGGGTCCTTGGCGGTCATGCAGAGCAGCACGTCGGCGAGGGTGGGCGGGATCGCCACGCCGTCGGGGGGCGGGGGGAGCCGCTGCTTGAGGTGCGCCAGCAGCAGCGCCTTGGTGTCGGCGCCCGAGAAGGGCTGGCGGCCGCAGAGGAGCTCGTAGAACGTGATCCCGAGCGCGTAGATGTCGGCGCGCGCGTCGGGCTCGCGCCGCCGTTCCTGCACCACCTCGGGCGCCAGGTAGGCGGGGTGCCCGAAGTAGAGGCCGTCCTTCCCCAGCCCGGCGCCGAGGCAGGCGGCCTCGGCGTGCCCGAAGTCGGCCAGGCGCGCGATCGAGGCCTCGTCCTCCAGGAACACCTTCTCGGGGCGCACGTCCCCGTGGAACAGCCCGCGCGCGTGCGCCGCCTCGAGCGCGGCCGCGACGTCGGCCACCAGGGCGACCGCCTGGCGCAGCGGGCGGGGCCCCTCGGCGTCGAGCACGGCGCGCAGGGTCCTGCCCGCGACCAGCTCGCTGATCACCACGTCGCGCCCCGAGGCGCTCAGCACCTCCAGCGTGGCGACCACGTTGGGGTGCGTGAACCCGCGCGCCGTGCGCAGCTGACCCAGGAGGCGCTCCATCAACTCGGGGTGCTTGGCGAACTTGCGCGACAGGACCTTGATCGCGAGCGGGCCCTCGCGCCCCGCGACGGTCCCCTCGTAGGCGGTCCCCACGGGGCCCCGCCCCAGCTTGCGCCCGACCTCGACCCGGGCCTCCGCGGGGCCGCGGGCGCGACCGACGGCTTCGGCGTCGTCCGCCTCGGCCTCGGCCTCGAGCTGCGCGATCAGCTCGCGCGGGATCCGCGCCGAGACCGGGCCCGTCGGCGCCCCGATCGCCGAGGCCTGCAGGTCCGAGGGGCCGACCAGCGGCGCCTTCTGGATCCGGGTCTCGGTCCACTGCGGCACCTCGCCGGCCTGCGCCGAGGCTCCCTCCCAGTCGTCCTTGGTGACGGCCTCGACCGGCCCCTGACCGCTGGCGAGGCTGAGCAGGCGGAACGGCTTGCCCGCGCGCAGCCGCCGCAGCGCGCGCAGCATCGCGACCGCGTCGGTGACGCGCACGTCGTCGGTCTTGGCCGTCATGCGCAGGATCAAGCCGGCCGCGGCGGTGCTGAACGTGATCCCCTCGGGCGGCCGCGGGAGCGGCGCGTCGAGGTGCTGCTCGAGCACCTCGGGGACGTCGCCTTCGAACGGGACGTGGCCGCACAACAGCTCGTAGAACAGGATCCCGCAGGCGTAGAGGTCGGCGCCCGCGGTGGGCGCGCGGATGTCCTCCTGCAGCACCTCGGGGGCGAGGTAGGAGGGGTGGCCGAACGGGAGGCCGTACTGCCCGAACCCCTGCGCGAGGCAGGAGGCGCGCGCCAGGCCGAGGTCGGTGAGGGCCAGGCGCTCGCCGTCGTAGTAGACCTTGCGCGCGCGGAGGTCGCCGACGTGGAGCCCGCGCGCGTGGGCCGCCGCCACCGCCTCGAGCAGGCCGGCCATGAGCTCGGTCGCCTCGTCGGCGGGCAGCGGGCCGTGGGCGTCGAGGTGCTCCTCGAGCGTGCGCCCGCTGGCGCGCTCGAACACGACCACCGCGTGGCCGTGGGAGCGGCCCACCGCCAGGGTGGCCGCGACGCGCGGGTGGGTGAAGCCGACCCAGCCGCGCAGCTCGGCGAGGACCTGCTCGAGCAGCGCGGGGTGCTCGGCGAAGCGGCGGGAGAGGGTCTTGATCACCACCGGCGCGCCGTCGCTCTTGCGGCGCCCGGCGTAGCTCGAGCCGGCCGCGCCGTGGGCGATCAGCGGGCCGAGCTCGAAGTCCTCGAGCCCCTCGCCCTCCCGCGCGAGGTCGTAGTAGTCCGCGGCGGGCGGGGGCGCCCCCTCCGGACGCGGCGGGGGCGGCGGGGCCGGCGGCGGCGCGCCGGGCACCGGCTCGCCCTCGCTCGAGACGTCGCGGTAGGCCGTCTGGTGGTCGACCGGGACGAGGAGCTCGCCCTGCGCCTGGAGCTCGCGGCTCACCGCGTGGTGGACCTGCTCGGCCTGGGGGCGGTCGACGAGGCCGAGCTCGAGCACGGCCTGCGCCGCGTTGAGGGCGCGCCCGCGCTGCGCCTCGCTCTCGATCGCCTCCAGGCAGCGCAGGGCGTCGGGGCGCGGGGCGAGCCCGCGGCTGACCACGTGCCGCAGGAACAGGATGTCGTAGTTGGTGGCCAACGGCGACGGCTCCACGAGGCTCGCCCGGCCTCGTCGCGACCAGTCTACGCCGCGGCCCCGTCGTCTGCAGCAGCGAGACGCGAGGTCGCCGCCGCGCGCGGCTCCCCGGCCTGCGTCACTCGCGCAGCTTGCGCGCGAGCGTGTTGCGGCCGATCTCGAGCAGCCGGGCCGCCTGGCTCCGATTCCCGCCGCAGGCCGCGAGCACGTGCTCGACGTAGGCGCGCTCGACCTCGCGCAGCGGGCCGATCCGCGCCGTGAACAACGTCGGATCGGCGGGGCTCGCCGCGACCTCGGCGACCGGCGCGGCGCCCGAGCGCGGCCCGAGCGGGAGGTGGCTGGGCAGGACCTCCTCGCCCGGGCACAGCACCACGGCCGACTCGATGCAGTGCTCGAGCTCGCGCACGTTCCCGGGCCAGGCGTGGGCGTGCAGCCGCGCGCGCGCCGCGAGAGACAGCCGCAGCTCGGGGCGGCCGTGGCGCGCGGTCAGCTCGAACACGAAGTGGTCGATCAGGCGGTCGAGGTCGGCGGGGCCGCGCGCGCGCAGGGGCGGGACCTCGATCTCGACCACCCGCAGCCGGTAGTAGAGGTCCTGCCGGAAGCGGCCCGCGGCCACCTCCGCCTCGAGGTCGCGGTGCGTGGCGCTCACGAACCGCAGGTCGACCTCCTGCGGCCGCGCGCCGCCCACCCGCAGGAAGGTGCGCTCCTGCACCAGGCGGAGCAGCTTGCCCTGCACGGTGAGCGGCAGCTCGCCCACCTCGTCGAGGAACAGGGTCCCGCCGGCGGCGGCCTGCACCTTGCCGTCGGCCGCGCGGTCGGCCCCGGTGAACGCGCCCTTCTCGTGGCCGAACAGCTCGTTCTCGATCAGCCCCGCCGGCAGCGCGGCGCAGTCCACCTTCACGAACGGGCCGTCGCGGCGGGGCGAGTTGTAGTGCACGGCCCGCGCGATCGCCTCCTTGCCCGAGCCGCTCTCGCCGCGCACCAGCACCGTGGCGTCGGTGCGCGCCGCCCGGGCCGTGCGGTCGAACACGGCCTGCATGGCGGGCGAGTCGCCCACGATCCGGTTGAAGCGGAACGCGAGCGGGCGGCCGTGCTCGGGCCGGAGCTGCCCGGCCAGGCTGGTCCGCGCGAGCAGCGCGCCGACGTCCTCGGCGAGCGCGAGCAGGAGCCGCTCGTCGCCCGGATCGAACGTGCGGCCGCGCGACTTGTTGAGGAGCTGCAGCACCGCGATCACCGCCGCGCCGCCCGGGGCGCGCACCGGGGCCGCCAGCATGCTGCGGGTCGAGTAGCCGGTCTGCTCGTCGATCCGGGGCGCGAACCGGGGGTCGCTCGTGCCGCGAGGGACGTTGACCCGCTCGCCGGTCTCGGCCACCCAGCCCGCCACGCCCTCGCCGACCCGCAGGCGGATCTCGGGCAGCTCGGGGAGGTGCGCCACCTTGCTGACGAGCTCGCCGCGCGCGTGGTCGACGAGGTAGAGCGTGCCGCGGTCGGCCTCCAGCCGGCGGGCGACCTCGTCGATCGCCGCCTGCAGGAGCGCGTCGAGGTCGACCTGCCGCTCGGGCTTGAGGTCGCGCAGGGTGATGAGGTGCTCGGCCACGGGCCCTCCGCGCCCGAGGCTACTCCACACGGCCACCGCCCGGCGAGGGCGGACGGCTCAGCGCGGGAGCTCGACCCGCTGGCCGCGGAAGGTGAACGCGGCCAGCTCGTCGTGGCCTGACTCGCCGCCGACGTGGGCCCAGATCTCGATCTCGCCGGGCACGTTCGCCGGGAGGTGGGTCGGCTGGCCGGTGTGCTCCTGGCGCTGCCAGGTGGCGCGCGCCGGCCCGACCGCCGTCACGCTCGCGTCGTAGACCTCGCCGCTGGCGCCGATCAGCGTGAACGCCTCGCTCAGCGTCGAGAGCAACAGCGGCTCGGGGCTGCGGACCTCGGCGCGCACGCGCCCCACCCAGCCCTTGGTCTCGATCACCGTGGACTGCTCCACGAGGAACACCTTGCGGACGCGGAGCTCCACCCCGCCGCTCTGGATCGACGCGTCGGGAGCCGGGCGGGGGTGCTCGGTCTTGTAAGTCTTCCAGGCGACGCCGCTCCCCTTGCCCGAGCCCGTGACCCGGCACCCGGCGGGCAGGAGGCAGCCGGTCAGGCAGGCGATCACCAGCGCCGCGCGGCGCGACGACGAACGGGCGTGCAT
>CAZMSZ010000245.1:6208-11595 GCA_964569055.1 uncultured Planctomycetota bacterium
CGGTCAGGCAGGCGATCACCAGCGCCGCGCGGCGCGACGACGAACGGGCGTGCATGCGCTCGATCATGACCCCGCCCGCGAGCGGAGGCAACCCGCTCACCGGGCGCGTCAGCGCGGGTCGAGGGCCCAGCGCAGCAGGTCCCCGCGGATCGCGGACAGCAGCTCGCGCTCGGGCGCGAGCGTCGCGAGCGGGCGCAGGGCGAGCGAGGCGGCGCGGGCGCCCTGTTCGGGCTCCTCGGCCACGGCGGCCCACACCAGGCAGGCGAGCGCGCCCACCTCGAGCCCGCCGCCTCGCAGGCCCCCGTGGGCGCGCTGCACGACCCCGAGGTGCGCGGGGCAGGGGCAGTCGACCCAGTCGCCGAGGGCGCCCAGGCAGCGGGCGAAGCGCTTGCTCCCGGGCAGCGCGGTGGCGGGGCCCACCGCCGCGCGGCAGGCGACCGCGCCCGCCCGCACCGCGACCTCGCGCCCCCAGCGGGCCAGGCCGGCCACGAACGGCTCGGCGGCGGCGGGGCCGACCTCCCCCGGGCCGTGGCCGCAGTAGCTCGTCAAGGCGAGCCGCTCGGCGCCGAGCGTGCCCGCCCGCACGCGGGCGCGCAGGTAGGCCGCCTCGGCCGCGGGGGAGCGGGTGGATTGCCAGGCCCGCTCGAGTCGTCGTAGGCAGGAGTCGCTCATGGGCGTTCGGGTTCTAACCGGGCGCCGGCGACGCGCAAGCGCGAGGGCAAGGCCGAGGGAGGGCGAAGCCCCTCAGCTCCTATCGGCCAGCCTGAGCCCGTACAGCAGCACGGCCGCGGCGGCGGCGACGTTCAGGCTGTCGACGCCCGCGGCCATGGGCACCGTGACGCGGCGATCGGCGCGGGCGAGCAGGGCAGGGGACAGGCCGCGTCCCTCGTGCCCGAGCAGCAACAGCCGCGGGCCGCGCGGGGGCTCGAGGGCGGGGAGCGGCGTGGCGTCCGCTGCGGCCACGGCCGCTAGGACCTCCACCCCGAGGCGCGCGCGCGCCTCGTCGAGCGCCGCCCCCAGCTCGGGCGGGACCGCGAGCGGCTGCCCGAACACGTGGCCGAGGGAGCTGCGGACGGCGCGCGGGGCGAACGGGTCGGCGCCGGCCGAGTCGAGCAGGAGCAGGTCCGCCGCGAGGGCGCGGCAGGTGCGCGCCAGGGCGCCCACGTTGACCGGGTCGGCCAGCCCTTCGGCGGCGACGACCACCCCGCGCGATCCGACCCGCTCCCAGGCGATCGCGCCCAGGCCGGGGCGGCGGGCCGCGGCCACGCAGCCGCGGTGCATGTCGTAGCCGAGGAGCGCGCCGATCGTCGCGCGCTCGGCGACGAGCAGCGGCGCGGCGGGCGGCCACCAGCGGGCCACCCGCTCGGCCGCGGCGGGGGTGACCAGCGCCACGACCGCCTCGAGGCCGCAGGCGACCATTTGCTCGGCTGCGATCACGCCCTCCGCCAGGACCCACTCGGCGCAGGGGCGCTGCGGCCGCGCGCGCAGCGCGAGCAGCGGCGCCAGGCGCGGGTCGTCGGGGCCCCGCAGCGGCTCGGGCCCGCTCACCGCGCGCCGGCGGCGGCCGCCTGCTCGAGCGCGCGCCGCGCCAGCGTGACCAGCGGGTCGTCCTTGCCGCGCGCCGGCCCGAGCGCGTCGAGGTCGAGGCCGTCGGCGACCGCCTCGACCACCCACGGCCCCTCCTGGAGGGTGACCGCCACGAGCACGCGGCGGGCGCCGCCCTCGAGCTCGAGCGTGACCTCCGCGCGATACCCCGGCGCCGGACCCGGGCGGAGCGTGGCGCTCAGGCAGCGGGCGCCGCCCTCGCCGGTGCGCAGCGCGGCGTGGCGCGCGCGGGTCACGCGCTCGAGCACGCCCGTGAACGTGACCGCCTCCTCGGGCGAGCCGCACAGGTACGCGACCAGGAGCGCCGAAGGCGCCGCGGGGGGCGCGGCGTCGCGCAGCGGCGCGACCACGGCCACGCCCTCGCGGAACGCGGCCAGGGCGCGCGCGCGCGCCTCCTCTCCCGCGGGAGCGAGGGTGGCGCGCACGGCGGGCTCGGGCATGACCAGGGCGCGCGCCGCGAACCGGCGCGCGTCGAGCAGCGCCGCCAGCTTGGGGCCGAGCGCGGCCACGTCGGGCGCCGCCCTGGGCGCCAGCAGCTCCTCGGGGTGCGACACCAGCCGGCGGCTGCGCGGCGGCCGCGTGAACAGGCGCCGCGTCGCCCCCTCGAGCCCGAGCGCCCGCGCCAGATGCTCGACGCAGGCCGCGCCCTCGCGGTGGCGGTAGGCCTGGATCGAGAGCAGCGCCCCCAGCGCCTCCCCCTGCGGCGTGCCCCGCAGGGCGCGGGGGGGGAGGTCGAGGAGCGCCTCGAACCGCCCCGCCGCCTCTCCGAGGCCGAGCGCCGCCGCCGCGCGCCGCGCCACGGCCTGCGCGTGCCCCTCGACCACCGCCAGGCGCGCGGCGAGGTCCTCGGGCGTGGGCGCCCCGGCGAGGAAGGCGCCCAGGTCGAACCGCGCGTGCTGGTGCGCGTGGACCGCCTCGTGGAGCAACGCCACGTCGAGCAGCGCCGCGTCCGCGGCGCGCCCGTCCCGCTCGACCACGCGCCCGAGGGCGTCGGGCGAGACCAGCAAGCGCGGCCCCTCGATGTCGCGCTTGGCGAGCACGAACGGCGCCAGCGCCTCGGCGCGCATCCGGCAGGCGCTGCGCACGTGCCCCGCGACCTCGCCCTCCTTCGCGTAGGGCCGCTCCTCGTCCGCCGCGAGCACCGCGGCCAGCGCGACGCGGTCGGCGAGGACGACCTCCACGGCCCCCCCCTCGAGCGGCGCCCCGAGCGCCTCGTCGAGCGCGGGTCGGAGCACCTCGTCGAACCGGCGCTGCAGCGTCGCGGCTTCGGCCCAGGAGGGCACGGGCTCGCCCTGTGCGCGCGCCGGCGAGGCGGCCAGGAGCGAGGCCAGGGAGAGCAGCAGCAGAGGCGCGCGCGACATGGTTCCTCGGGCCGGCACGATACGCGGGATCGGGCGAGCGACCAGCGTGCCGAGTACGGCGCGGGCGGGACGTCGTGGGCGCAAAGCCAAAGTTTGCAGAGGCTCCGCTCGAACCGCGCAACGCGTCACCTCCAGATCCGGGCGCCAATGCCGCCCTACTCGCACACCGCAGGAGAGCGCCCCACAGTCTCCTTGCGCGCGATCGGCGACCGGTGCCACGGTGCAGCGAGAAAGGAGCGAGGGGTGACGAGAAGGAGCCAGAGTCGAGCGGTTGGAAGCCGGTGGTTGCATGGCGCGTTGGCGTTGTTGTCGATCGCGCTGGCGTTTCCTGGTTGCGCCGAGGAATCAAGCGGCTCGGGTGGAGGTCGTCTCCCGGAGGGCTTGTTCGTCGAGCCACCCGCTCAGGCGATCGACGCCGAGCATTTGCCCGTTCGCTCCCGCCTCAAGGAGCTCGACCGGGCGCAGCCGGGCGACGAGCTCGTCGCGCTTGGATCTACTCTCGGCTTTTCGTCCCCAGTACCGGCCAACGACGACGCCGCGAGTGGCTCGGTCGACCTCAGCGCCAGCTCCAGCGTCAGCGCAAGCAGCTCGGATCCCGCGGTCGCCATCACTCCCGAGCTGCGCGAGCTCGCGGCCCAGCTCGGCCATGACCCCGTCCGGATCTACGAATTCGTCAGGAACGAGATCGACTTCGAGCCCTACTTCGGCTCGGTCAAGGGCGCACACGAGACCTTCCTCCAGCGCGGAGGCAACGATTACGACATTTCGTCACTGCTGATCGCCCTCCTCCGCGAGTCTGGCACCGAGGCCGAGTACGCCCGCGGCGTGGTGCAGCTCGAGGTCGGCGAGGCCATGAGCTGGCTCGGAGTTCAAGACCCGGTTTCGGCCCTGGAGATCCTGGGAAGCGCCGGTATCCCGGGGCGCGTCCTCGTCAGCGGTGGCCGGATCGTCGGGTTCGAGTTGGAGCACGTGTGGGTCGAGGTGCCGGGCGTTCCTCAGCGCACTCAGACGCAAGGTGGCTGGGGCGCCGCGCCCCACGGCGGCAATCCGGGCGTGATCCTGGCAGCCAACTTCGAGGCGCTCTTCCCAGACGGGCTCCTCGTCGGTGATCGCTACGACGGTTCGCCTGACGGCGGCGGCAGCGTCCGGTTCCGTGATGCGGCCGCCGTTGCGGCCGCTCTCCCCGCGGGTGGCCGTCCGACGGCGCTGACGTTCGCTGGCCTCCGCGACGGCCCGATCGACACGGACCAGGGCTCGAGCGTCCTCCTCGGTCAGGTCGTCGCGGCCACGATCAACCTCGCCTGCTCCGATCGAGCTTCGATCGTCGACACGCTGGGCACTCCCCCCTTCCGACAGGGTCTCGGCGATCTCCAGCTGGTACCCGCTGACTCTCCCCTGGGGGGGCTGAAGGTGGAGGAGCTCGTAGTCCTCGGGAACCAGGTTCTCGGCGGAGCGGCGCTACCGGCCGGCACCTCGCTCGGAGACGTCGTCGACGCCCTGACCGCAGTCAACGAGGCGTTCGTCGATGGAGGCGCTGGCGCGCATGCCCTCGACGCGAGCTTCAAGCTGCACGCAATTCACCTCGGGCGGAACATCTACCAGGAGGCCGGCCTCGATCCCGCCGCGGTCAGCGACCTTCTGTTCGAAACGGCTGGTGTCGTCGACCTCGACGCAAACTCCTGAACGAGATCAACACGGACGCCATTGACGAGCTCCTTCGCCAAAGGCGCGAGGCCGTGCTCCGCTACCTCGATGAGCACGACCCTCTCGTCACGCTCGCCGAACTCGAGGGCGGCCAAACGATCCTCCGTGAAACGTTCACCGCCCTGCCGCGCGAGAATCCGCTGCGGGTCGTGAGCGGGGTGTCGCGCTTCGCTGCCATTCCGCAAGCCGACCGGGAACAGATCCGGGTGGTCGGCTTTGGCTTTGACCACACCATGGAGCTGGCGGCCGTCTCCAGCAGTCGGATCAATGTCGGGTTCGAACCCGCCACCAGCGACGATGCGCAGCGAATCGCCGGGTTCGGTGGGCTCCTCGATACACCGCTGTTCGCCGCCGAACTGCGGCCCGTCCTCTCCGTCGACGGCGAGGTCGTCGCCAAAGGCGGCAGCGCTCCGCTCGGGACCTTCTTCGATCTGTTCGTCGACTTTTCGATCCGCGGCGGCTCGCTCGGCTTCGCTTCGCACGTCGTCACCACGGGCGGCATGTACGCGATCGTGCTCGACACCCAGCGCACGCCGACCGAGCGGCTAGACGCCAGCCGTGACCGGCTGGAGGCCAGCCGACGCGCGGGGCTGCCTCTGCTCAGCGACGACGTCCTCGGTGAGGGCCTGCACCTCATGGGGCTCGCCTGGCACCGCTACAACGAGATCTTCGGGCAGTACGCGGTCGAGACGTCTCGAGGCCGCTTGTTCCGGCCGC
>CAZMSZ010000246.1:0-11591 GCA_964569055.1 uncultured Planctomycetota bacterium
TCGATCGAGTGGTCGCCGACCAGCTCCAGGACGACCTCGCCGCGGTGGATCACCAGGAGGTGGGGCACGCCCTTGATCTGGAAGCGCTCGGGGGTCTTGGGCTCGTCGTAGACGTTTAGGCGGCCGACGCGGGCCTGACCGCGGAGCTCGGCGGCGATTTGTTCGATCGTGGGCTCCTGGCGGCGGCAGGGGACGCAGGTCTCCGCCCAGAAGTCGACGATTACCGGGAGCTCGGAGGCGAGGACCTCGCGCTCGAAGCTGGCGTCGGTGAAGGCGACCACGTCCTGGGTGGGGACCCAGGGGGGGCGACTCCAGCGGCCCGAGCCGACGCCGAGGCGGCCCGATTCGGAGGCCGGGCGGCGGCCCGATTCGGCGCTCGTGCGGCGCGCGTCGTGGGGGTGCGACTCGGAGACAGGCCACTCGACCATGCGTTCCCTCCGGCCCGGGGTGGCCGACGGGTCTCGATGCCGAGCGCGCCCGGCGGAGGGGCCGGCGTGCCCACGGGTCCGACATCGAGCCCGTCGGGCGGAGCGGTCCCCGTCCAACGGCGAGAGGAGCTTAGCCGCACCCACCGACAACTCCTTGTGCGGCCTTCGCCTGCGCGATGGTCTGGGCCGCGCGGAGGCGTCGGTGGCGCTCGCTAAGGTGAGCCGGTCTCGACACCCCCCAGCAGGAGGCCGCGATGGTCACCCGGACCCTCGACCCGCCCCACAAGGCGCCGCGCGAGCCGCGCGCCGCGCCGGTGCCGCGCCCGCCGAGCGCCGAGGCGAGCTCGCCGCTGCTCAAGCAGTACCTCGCGATCAAGGAGCAGCACCCGGGGGAGGTGCTGTTCTTCCGCATGGGCGACTTCTACGAGATGTTCTTCGAGGACGCCGAGGTGGTGGCGCGGGTGCTCGGGATCACGCTCACCTCGCGGGCGAGCAACGGCGGCAGCTACGCCATGGCCGGCTTCCCGCACCACGCGCTCGACCGGTACCTGCCGCGCATGATCGCGGCGGGGTATCGGGTCGCGATCTGCGAGCAGACCGAGGACCCGGCCCTGGTGAAGGGGAAGCGGATCGTCGAGCGCGAGGTGATCGAGGTCGTCACCCCGGGCACGCTCACCGACGAGCGGCTGCTCGAGGACGCGGCCGCCAACTTCCTGCTCGCGATCCACCTGCCGGCGCGGCGGCGGACCTGCGGGCTGGCGTGGTTCGAGGCCTCGAGCGGGCGGTTCTTGGTGGCCGAGGTCGAGCGCGCCGAGCTCGAGCAGGAGCTCGCGCGGATCGGGCCGGCCGAGATCGTGGTCGCCGACGCGGTGGCCGACGGCCCGCGCCGCGCGCCGGGCGAGCTCGAGGCCGACGCCGCGGAGGACGCGCACGCCGCGCTCCTGGCCACGCTCCGCCGCCACGCTCCGGTCTCGCAGGTGCCCGACTGGGTGCTCGGGCGGCAGCGGGCGCTCGAGGCGCTCAAGCAGCGGTTCGGCGTGGCCACGCTGGCCGGGCTGGGGCTGGACGATCAGGCGGCCTACGTGTCCGCCGCCCACGCGGCGCTCCACTACGTGGCGGAGATGAAGCCCGGCTTCGTCGACCGCCTGGAGCGGTTCGGGCGCGGGATCGAGCTCTACCGCCCCGACGCGCACCTGTGCCTCGACCCGGCCACCTCGCGCTGCCTCGAGATCACGCGCACCCTGCGCGACCCCGCTGGCCCCGGGCGGCTCGAGGGTCGCCCCGGCACGCTCCTGGGCGCGATCGACCGCACGGCGACCGCCATGGGGCGCCGGCTGCTGAAGGAGTGGCTGCTGGCTCCCCTGCGCGACGTGGCCGCGATCGCGCGGCGGCAGGACGCGGTCGCGGCGCTCCTCGCCGCGCCGACCCACCACGACGCCCTCCTCGAGGCGCTGCGCCACGTGTACGACCTCGAGCGCCTGGCGGCCCGCGTGGCCAGCGGGCGGGCCGGCCCGCGCGACCTCGCCGCCCTGCGCGACTCCCTCGGCCGGCTGCCCGCGCTGCAGGCGGCCGCGCACGGCGCGGCCGAGACGGCCGGCGAGGGGTCGCTCCTGGCGGAGGTCGCCGGGCGCCTCGCGCCGCTCGCGCCGCTCCAGGCCGAGCTGGCGCGCGCGCTCGAGCCGCGCCCGGCCGCCAGCCCCAAGGAGGGGCCGGTGTTCGCGCCCGGGTTCTCGCCCGAGCTCGACCGGCTGCGCGCGAGCTCGAGCGACGTGGCGGCCACGCTCGAGGCGTTCCAGCGGCGCGAGGCGGAGGCCACCGGGATCCCCTCGCTCAAGCTCGGCTACAACAAGGTCACCGGCTACTACATCGAGGTCACGCAGCCGCACCGCCACAAGGTCCCCGAGCGCTACATCCGCAAGCAGACGCTCAAGAACGTGGAGCGGTTCCTCACGCCCGAGCTCAAGGAGCTCGAGGCGGAGATCCTCACGGCCAAGGACCGGGCCGAGCAGCTCGAGGCCGAGCTCCTGGCCGAGCTGCGCGAGCGCGTGTCGGGCGAGGCGGCGGCGGTGCTCCGCTCGGCGGCGGCCGCCGCCACCCTGGACGTCCTCTCGTCCCTGGCCCGCCTGGCGCGCGAGCGCGGCTACGTGCGGCCCGAGGTCACGGATGGGCTCGAGCTGCGGATCGAGGCCGGGCGCCACCCGGTGCTCGACCTCGCCGAGGGGCACGAGCGGTTCGTCCCCAACGACGCCGAGCTCGGCAGCGAGGCCGGCACGCTCCACCTGATCACCGGCCCCAACATGGCGGGCAAGTCGACCTACATCCGCCAGGTCGCGCTGATCGTGCTCCTGGCGCAGACCGGCGCGTTCGTCCCCGCGCGCGCCGCGCGGATCGGGGCCGCCGACCGGATCTTCGCGCGGGTCGGCGCGGGCGACGAGCTGGCGCAGGGCCTGTCGACCTTCATGGTCGAGATGACCGAGACCGCCAACATCCTGCGCAACGCCAGCGAGCGCAGCCTGGTGATCCTCGACGAGGTCGGCCGCGGCACGAGCACCTACGACGGGGTCAGCCTGGCCTGGGCGATCGCCGAGCACCTGCACGACCGCGTGCGCGCGCGGGCCCTGTTCGCGACCCACTACCACGAGCTGACCGCCCTGGCCGAGCTGCGGCCCGGCGTCCGCAACCGCAACGTGGCCGTCGAGGAGCGCGGGCGCGAGATCACGTTCCTCCACCAGATCGTGCCCGGCTGCGCCGACCGCTCCTACGGCCTGCACGTGGCCCGCCTCGCCGGCCTGCCCCCGGGTGTGCTGGCCCGCGCCGAGGTGATCCTCGCCAGCCTCGAGGCGGGGAGCTTCGACCCGGCCGCCGCCAAGGCCCCCGCCCAGAGCCAGCTCGACCTGTTCGCGACGGCCAAGAAGGAGGACCCGCTCCGCACCCGCCTGCGCGAGCTGCGCGTGGAGGAGACCACGCCCCTGCAGGCCCTGCTGCTGCTCGAGGAGCTGCGCGCGCTGGCCGAGTGAGCGTCGGCGCGGGCGTGCGTGGTTCCCCGACCGGCGCGGGGCGGCCATACTGATCGCATGCCGTCTCCGTTCCCCGGCATGGACCCGCACCTCGAACAGCCCGGGCTCTGGCCGGACCTCCACGGGCGCCTGGCCTACACGATCTCCGAGGTGCTTCAGCCGGTCCTGCCGGCGCGCTACTACGCGCAGCTGCAGCATCGCGAGGAGGTCGGGATCGTGTTCGACGCGCCCTCGCGCACGATCGTGCCGGACGTCGTCCTGCAACGCCCTGGCGGCGGGCCCCAGGCGGCCAAGGCCGCTTCGACGGGTGAGCTCGCCGCGCCCGTGCTGGTCCGCTGGGGCCACGAGTCGGTGCGCCATCCGTTCGTCGAGATTCGCGACGCGCGCGGCGGCGGCCGGGTGGTCGCGGTGATCGAGATCGTCAGCCCGAGCAACAAGGCGCGGGGGCCCGACCGGGAGGCCTACCTGCGCAAGCAGGCCGAGGTGCTCGCCAGCGAGGCGCACCTCGTCGAGATCGACCTGCTGCGCGCGGGTGAGCGGCTGGCCGTCGAGCCGGGGATCCGGGCCTATCTGGCGGGGAGCGGCCGCGCGGCGCACTACGTGGTCGTCGTGTCCCACGCGGGTGAGCGCGCGCCGACGCCGCAGTCGCGGGTCTACGGCTTCACGGTCCGCGACCCGCTACCCAGGGTCGAGCTGCCCTTGCTCGCGGGCGACCCGCCCGTCGCCCTTGACCTCCCGCTCGCGTTCGCGCGCGCCTACGACAGCGGGCCCTACGCGAAGGTGGTCGACTACGCGGGCGAACCCGACCCGCCGCTCTCGGCGGACGACATGGCCTGGGCGCGCGAACGGATCGCGGCGGCTCGCTAGGTAGCGTCCGCTTGCCCTCGGTGGGGCCCGCGGCGATCCTGGCCGGGTGACCTCACCCTCCGAGCTCGACGGCGCGCGGACCCTCGGCGGCTGGGAGCTCGTGCGCGAGCTCGGCCGCGGCGGGATGGGCGCGGTCTACGCGGCCCGCCGCCCGGGCTCGACCCGGGAGGTCGCGCTCAAGGTGCTGCTCCCGGCCGCCTCGCGCGACCCCGAGGCGCACGAGCGCTTCCGCCGCGAGGCGCTCGCCACCGCGCGCCTGAGCCACCCCAACATCGTCGGGATCGAGGACTACGGGGTCGCGGGCGCCTACCCGTTCATCGTCATGAAGCTGGCCGACGGCCCCTCGCTGCGCGAGGCGCTGCGGGCCGGGCCGCTCGCGCCCGAGCGCGCCGGGAGGATCGCGCTGCGCCTGGCGCGGGCGCTCGCGCACGCCCACGAGCGCGGAGTGCTCCACCGCGACCTCAAGCCCGAGAACGTGCTCCTCGCCGAGGACGACGAGCCCCGCCTGACCGACTTCGGCCTGGCCAAGCTCGTCGGCGGCGACGCGCGCGAGCGGCTGACCCGCACGGGCGACGTGGTGGGCACGCCCTGCTACATGGCGCCCGAGCAGACCGGCGCCGCGAGCGCGAACCTCATCGACGCGCGCACCGACGTGTACGCGCTGGGCGCCACGTTGTACGAGCTCCTCGCCGGTCGCCCGCCGTTCCTCGGGGTGAGCGTGATCGCGGTCCTGGCCGACGTCGCCACCCGGCCGCCCGAGCCGCTCGACCGCATCCGCCCCGAGCTGCCGCCCGCGCTGGTGGCGATCTGCCAGCGCTGCCTCGAGAAGGAGCCCTCGCGGCGGTTCGCCTCGGCCGCCGAGCTGGCGGCGGCGCTCGAGGAGACGCTCGCGCCGCCCGCCGCCCCTGCCGAGCGGACCGCGCGCGCCCGGGCGGCGTCGCTCGCGCTCGCCGGCGCGGTGCTCGCGCTCGGCGCCATCGCCGCCGCGGCGCTGCTCGCTCACGGCCGCGGGGAGCCGGTCGCGGGCGGGGTCGTGCGTGGCTCGGCGGGAGCCGCGGACGCGGTCGAGGCGCCGCCGGCCGCTCCGCCCCCCGTCGCCGCGGCCGCGGAGGACCCAGCCCCCGCCCGCCCGCCCGTCGCGGAGCGGGCGGCGCGCCCGCCCACCGCCGAAGAGCGCCGCAGGACGCGCGAGGGGCTGCAACGGCTGCAAGAGCGGGTGCCCGACGCCTTCCTCGGCACGCTCGCCCCCCAGGACGTCACGTTCTTCGAGGAGCTCGCGGCGGACCACCCCTTCTTGGGCTTCCCGCACCTGCTCCGCGCGATGGCGCTCCACCGCATCGGCCGCGACATCGACGCGCTGGCCGCGCTCGACGCGGCGGAGGCGGCGCCGGTCCCCTACGGCGGGTTCTTCGTGGAGGCCTTCCGCGGGCGCTGGCTCCACGAGCAAGGGCGCCTCGCCGAGGCGCTGCCTCACCTCCAGAGCGCGTGGGACCACCCCGACACCACGGTGCTCGAGCCGGTGTGGGCGGTGGCCGGCGTCGGACCCCAGGCGTGGATCAACCCGCGTTCCCGCGAGCAGCTGCCCGACGTCGCCGCGCTGCTCCTCGACACGCTCCACGCCCTGGGGCACGACGCGCGAGGCGCGCAGCTCGGCGACGGGTTGCGCGAGCGCCTCCCGCACGAGGCGTGGCAACCCTTCGAGCGGCTGGCGTGGTGCCTCGCCGGGGCGGGGCGGCTGAGCGACGCGCTCGAGGCGTGCGACGCGGCGCACGAGCGGAGCGGGCGCCGACAGGCCACCCCGCTCACCACCAAGGGGCGACTGCTCGCCCGGCATGGGAAGTGGGAGGCGGCGGCGCGCGCGATCGAGCGCGCCGCCGAGGACGTCCCTCGCGCCGAGTCGCGTGGGGTGCCTGCGCACCCCGACGTCTACCTCGCTCGGGCCGAGCTCAAGCTCGCCGAGGCGAAGCAAGCGCCGGCCTCGGCCTGGAGCCGCGACGGCTTCGCGTCGCCGGCCGCGTCCGCCCTGCAGCCGATCGTGAACGCGCTGCAGGCCTGGCGGAGCGGGCTCTACGTCCCCGTGTTGGTTCCGCCCGCCTCGTCCCACGACGACCCGCTGCGGCGGGCGCGGCAGGAGCGCCGGCAGGTCGCGGCCCGCCGGGCGCACGTCCTGCGCTGCCTCGAGGTCTACGGGGAGGGCCTCCGGATGGAGGGCCAACCGCCCGACGAGGTGGTCCGCCGGCTGCTCGTCCTGCTCGCGGAGCATGGGGCTGCCGACGTGGGGCCTGCGGACCCCGCCGTGCAAGCGCTGTGCGATCGACTGCGCCGCGGCGGCTGAGCGTCCTTGCTACGGGTACGGGAGGCTGACGCATTGGCGTCACCCTTCGTGCCCGTGCCCGAGCCCGTGCCCGTCTCCGTGCGCGTGGCCCCTACCGTGCGCGGTCTCGAAACTCTGTGGCGCACGCGAACACGCGTCGCGCGCATGCGGGCCACGAGCACGGGCACGGTCACGGGCACGGGCACGGGCACGAGGCGGCAATGCGACAGCCTCATGCGCGCGGGGAGGGCAGCGCCCTCAGAACTGCCCGACGTAGATCCGCGTGAACGCCTGCTTGATCTCCGCCCCGCTGAGCGCGCGCGCGGGGTGGCTCGAGGCCCAGGCGTTGTAGAGCTTGGCCCGCCCCTCCCCGTCGAGGTCCCACAGCACGTAGGTGTGCAGGCCGATCAGGTTGACCTCCATGCCCACCTCGCCGGTGCTCTGCTTGGAGCCGAGCGCGGTGGGGTGACCGACGGTCTGAGCGGCGCGCAGCACGCGCTCGATCTCCTCGGCGCTCATGTCGCGGGTGTGGTACGTCCGGCTCGGGATCCCCGAGATCGCGTCGAACACCACCGAGGCGCGGCTCCACTCCATCGCCTCGTAGCCGCCCTTGTGCAGGGCCCAGGCCTTCTCGACCAGCTGCGGCCACAGCTCGTAGTGCACCACCTCGTGGCGCACGGCGGGGTCCCAGGGGTCGAGCAGGGTCGAGGTCACCTCGTCGAGGAGCGGGAAGAAGGCGGCCACCTTGGTCTCGCCCTTCGTCTTGTAAGGCAGCGCTCGGTCGATCGAGAGCCGCGCGTCGCGGCCGCCCGCGTGGACGCGGCGGAACACGACCGAGAACCGACCGTCGGGCAGGGTCGTGATCGCGGCCCGCAGCCACTCGGGGTCGGTCTTGGCGATCGCGATCAGCGCGCCGCCGAAGTAGCAGTGGGCCAGGCCCTGCTGCTTCACATCGTTGGGGTCGATCTGCCGCTCGTCCCCCTCCCCGCGCACGAACGGCACCCCGTCGAACACGGTGTAGCCCTCGGCGCGGGTCCCCTCCAGCGAGGGGCGCCCCTCGGCGTCCACCACCTGCCGCGCGCTGCGCGCGCCGGGGGGGGGCGGGTCCTTCTTGGCGCGCGTCGGGTCGAGCCCCTCGACGCCGAGGTCGTCGCCCACGAGCCTGCCCACGTCGCGGCTGCGCGCTGCGCCGCCCTCGCGGCACTCGCTGCGGCAGCGGCCACTCGGGTCGAGCTCGAGCTGCAGCCACACCGGCGCGGCGGTCGCGCCCGCGAGGCGCCCGACCGCCCCGACCGCGCCGTGCAGGCGGGCGCGCACCAGGCGACCGCGGCGCTGGGCCGGGCCGCGCAGGACCTCCTCGGTCCCGTCGACGTACTGGACCTGCCGCTCCAGCCACAGGCGGCCGCGCGCGTCCTCGCGCAGCTCGAGCGCGCCGCTGAACGGGCCGCGGGCGAGGTCGTGCCCTTCGATCCGGTAGCGGCGGGTCTGGTCGGCCCGGGCCACGGCGGCCGCGGCGACGAGGGTCGCTACGGCGATCAACAGCGAGCTCCTCACGCTGCCCTCCTTCCTGGCAAGCGGGATGCGCCGCGCGTTCGTGCAAGGGCCGCGCCGGGTGCAAGGCGTTGCGACGGCGAGCTCCGGGAGCGACGCTCGGTTCGGCTCGGCGAGTGACGGTCGCAGCGGACGAACCGCTGCAAAGGAGGCGAAATGGAGCGGACGAGCCGGTGGCTGGCGGCGCTGGCGGTGACGCTCGGGGCGGGCTGCCCCGGGCCGCGGCCCGACCCGACGCCCGACCCGCCCACGCCGTCCCTGGCAGCCGAGCCTCCCGCTCCCGAACCCACGCCCGAGGTCGACCTCGCGGGCGCGCCCGCCGACCCGACCGACGGGGAGCCGAGCGCGGCGCGCGAGGTGCCGGAGGGCGCGGCGCTCCCTCCCGCCAGCGCCTCGCAGCCGCCTGCGGCGGCCGCCGGCTCGGGGCGCGAGGAGCGGCTCCGCCCCGGGGTCCCGGTCCGTCCGAGCGAGGAGACCCTGCTCGGGCTCGAGGGCTGCACGCGGCGCGGGGAGCAGCTCGTGGCGCGGGTCGCGGTCGGGCTCGGGCAGAAGAGCTACACCGCCGAGGTGGGGGTCGGGGACGAGGTCCACCTCGGCCCGGCCCGGCTGCGGGTCCTCGCGGTCGACGAGCGCCAGGGCGTGCGGCTGCGCTGGGAGCGCGAGCTCGCGGGCGGCGAGGAGGTCCTCGAGGACGTCCAGGCCGGCACGGACGGCCGGCTCGACCTGCCTCCCATGGGCTTCTACCGCCTCCCGGGCGGGGTCGTGCTCGCGCTCGGCAACGTGATCCCCAAGGACGGCGCCCCCGCGCTGCTGGTGCTCTCCGCGTTCCCGCCCGGCTACGAGCGTGACCCGACCGGCGGCTACGACCGCGCGGTGTTCCTGCGCCCCGGGGCGCGCCTGGAGGGCGCGGTGGCGAGGCTGCGGGTGCTCGCCGTCGGCGCCGACGCGGTCGGCCTGGCGCTCGAATAGGCGCCGAGGCCGCGAGCAGGTTGCGGCGCGCCAGCGCGAGTGGGATCCTGGTCGGCTCATGAACGTGGGGACCCGACGGGTGAGCTGGCGGCCGATCGCGCTGCTGCTCACCGCCGCGGCGCTGGCCACGCCCGTGGCCGCGCAGGACGCGCCCGATGAGGCGCCGCCCAGCCCGGCCGCCCTCGAGGTGGCCGAGATCACCTCCCGGATCGCCGCGCTCGCGGCCGCGACCGACCTCCCGGACGCGGCCAAGCAGGCGGCGATCGCCAGCTACGAGCAGGCGCTCGAGCGGCTCGCCCGCACGCGCGAGCTCGCGGCGCGCAAGGCCGTGGTCGAGGCCCAGATCGCCGAGGCGCCCGCCCGCCTGGCGCGCCTGCGCGAGCGGCTGTCGAGCGCCCCGCCCGACGTGGTGCTCGAGGTGCCCCAGGGCGCCACGCTCGGCGAGCTCGAGCAGCGGCTCGCGCGCGCCGAGGCGGAGCTCGCCAGCGCGCGCGCCGAGACCGAGCAGCTCCGGCGCGAGGCCGGCCTGCGCACCGAGCAGCGCGCGACGTTCGGCGAGCAGCTCGTGAAGCTCGAGCGGCGCGCCGTCGAGCTGAGCGAGCAGCTGCGGGCCGCGCCGGCGCCCGACACGCCGCTGCAGGTGATCGAGGCCCGACGCGCGCTCCTCGAGGCGCAGCTCGCCGAGGTCCACGCCGAGCAGGCCAGCCTCGACGCGGCGCTGCGGGGGCACGAGGCCGGGCGCGAGCTGCTGATCGCGCAGACCGACCTGGCGCTGCGGCGCGCGGCGCTGGCGGAGAAGGCGCACGCCGCCTGGCAGCAGGCGGTCGCGGACCGGCGCAAGCTGGAGGCCGAGCGCGCCAAGCGCGAGGCGGAGGAGGCGGCGCGTCAGGCCGAGGAGCGGCTGCGGCGCGAGGCGATCCGCCAGACGCCGCGGCTGCTCGAGCTGATCGAGACGAACAAGCAGCTCGCCGCGGTGCGCGCCGGGCCGACCGGCCTGACCGCGCAGCTCGCCGAGGCGAACGAGCGCCTGACCGAGGCCCGCGAGGAGCTGGTCAAGCTGCGCGAGAGCTTCCGCAACGCGCGGCGCAAGGCGGAGGCCGCGGGCGTCAGCAACGCCATGGGCCAGTTCCTGCGCAAGCAGCTCGAGCGCCTGGCGGGGCTGGGCGCGCTCGCCCGCCGGGCGGCGGAGCGGCAGGAGCGGATCTCGGAGATCCAGTACCAGCTGATCCTGCGCGAGGAGGAGCGGCTCGAGGCGGCGGGGATCGAGCGCGAGGTCGCCGAGTCGCTCGCGGACCTACCGCCCGAGCAGCGGGCCCGGGTCGAGGCGGTGGCGCGCCAGGTGCTCACCGCCCGGCGCGACCTCCTCGACGCGGCGATCCGCGACACGGACCTGCTGTTCAACCGGCTGCTCGAGCTGGAGCAGGTCACGCAGCAGCTCGTCACCGGCGCCGTCGAGTACCGCCGGTACATCGAGGAGCGGATCCTGTGGGTGCGCAGCGTGGCGGGCAGCCCGACGCCCGACCTGCGCGCCGCGCGCGCGGCCGTCGGCGCCCTGGTGTTCGATCCCGAGTGGCCCGAGTCGCTCCGGGCCAGCGTCCGCGGCGCCCTGACCCGCTGGCCCGAGCTGATCCTGTGGGTCCTGGCGCTGGCGCTGGCGCTCGCGGCCCGGCCCTGGCTGAAGCGCCGCATGCGCCAGGCCGTGGAGACGCTGTGGCAGCCCGCCGAGGACCGCTTCGTCCGCACGCTCGAGGCGCTGTTCGAGACGCTGGCGCTGGCGGCGGCGCTGCCGCTGCTGACGCTCGCCGCGGCCTGGGCGCTGCGCACGCCGACCGAGCCGACCCGCGTGGCGAGCGCCGTGGCGAGCGGGCTCGAGGCGACGGCGCTCGCCATGGTCGCGTTCGAGGTGCTGCGGCAGGTCGTCCGCTCGCAGGGGCTGGCGGCGGCCCACTTCCGCTGGCGCTCCTCCAGCCTGGCCGCGCTCCGCCGTCACCTGCGCTGGTTCGCGCCGGTCACCCTGGTCTGCATGTTCGTGGTCGCGAGCCTCGACGCGCTGGGGGCGCCCACGCACAACGACTCGCTCGGGCGGCTGGCGTTCGTGGCCGAGGTGGTCGCGCTGTCGGTGTTCGCGCAGCGCGTGCTGCGCCCCAACGGCCCGGTGTTCGCGAACTACCTGCTCCGCAACGCGGGGGGCTGGCTCGACCGCTTGCGCTGGGTGTGGTACCCGCTGGCGACGGGCCTCCCGGTCGCCCTGGGCGTGCTCGCGCTGCGCGGCTACTACTTCTCGGCCCAGCAGCTCCTCGCGCGGGTGCAGTGGTCGCTGACCCTGGTGATCGGCTTGATCCTGCTCAACGCGCTGCTGCTCCGCTGGCTGCGCCTGGCGCGCAGCCGGCTGATCTACCTCCAGGCCGAGGAGGCGGCGGCGCGCGAGCGCGAGGCCGCGGCCGC
>CAZMSZ010000247.1:0-6886 GCA_964569055.1 uncultured Planctomycetota bacterium
TCCCTCCTCGCGCCTCGCCAGCGGCGACGATTGCTTCGCGACGGCGCGATCCGAGCTTCGAGACAGAGCCTAAGAGGACGGCGCCCTTCGCGCGAGCCTCCCCCGGCCGGGCGCGGCTCGCGTCTCCGGGCGCGCCTCGGAAGGGCGAGCCAACTCTGGAGCAGGCTGTCAAGCGCTTGAGGTCGGCGCTGGCCGCGCCGATCATGCGCCCGTCCTCGGGAGGGCCCATGCACCGGACCACCCCTCGCTCGCCCGCTCGGGCCGCGCTGCTCGTCTGGCTCTCGCTCTGCATGGCCGTCGGCGACCCGGGTCCGCTGCTGGCCGCGATCCCCGCCCCCGAGGCGCCGCCCACCCCGCCCGCGCCACGCGCCGTCGCGGGCCCGCGTCCTTCGCCCCTCCCTGCCGGCGCCGCCGACCCGCGCACCTTTCACCTCGGGCTGCTCGGGCTGGACGGCGAGCTGACCTTGCGCTTCCAAGACGTGTCGATTCCGGCGCGCGGCTGGCCGCTGGAGCTCGCGCGCAGCTACCGGAGCGACCTCACGGAGGCGGGCGCGCTCGGGCCGGGGTGGTCGTGGAGCTACGGGGTGCGGGTGGTCCGCGACCCCGCCAGCGGCGAGCCGCGCGTGCACGAGGTCGATGGCGGCGTCAGCGTGTACCTGCCCGCCGACGACGACCTGTTCTTGGCGCGGACGGGTCTGCGGGGCAGCGCGTTACGACGCCGCGACGACGGGACCTGGGTGCGGATCCACCGCGACGGGCGCCGCGAGGTGTTCGACCCGAGCGGCGCCCTGATCGAGCGGCACGACGCCGAGGGCCTCGCGCTCACGATCGAGCGCGCGGGAGGCGTCCCGGTGCGCGTGGTCGACTGCGCTGGACGCGCGCTGCGGCTCGAGCACCAAGGCGGTCGGCTCCGCCGCGCGGTCGATCCGCTCGGGCGCGCGGTCGAGTACCGCTACGACGCGCAGGGTCGCCTCCGCGAGCACCAGGATCCGCTCGGCCGGGTCACGAGGTTCACGTACCGGGCCGGACGGCTGGCGAGCGTGGGCTTCCCGGGGGGCGGCGGGCTCGAGGTCGCGTACGACGCGCGCGGTCGCGTGGCGCGCCTGGCGGGCCCGGGGTCGCTCACGACGGACGTCCGCTTCCACGGGGACCTGCGCGGCGAGCGCCGCGAGCTCGAGGCCACGGTCGGGGGCGGCCGGACCCTGCGCGTGGTGCTGGAGCGGAGCGGGGAGCGGGTGCGCGCGACGGTGTGCACGGGCCAGCGGACGGCGTTCGAGGCGCTCGTCGAACCGGGTCACGCCAGCGTGCGCCGGGGAGGAGGCCCGGCGACCGTGCTCAGGCTCGATCCGACGGGTTGGATCGTGAGCGGCGGCGACGCAGACGGGCGCCCGCTCGAGCCCGAGCGCATGACGCGCCACGGTGGCGGCACGGGCCGGCTCGAGGTCCGGCTGCCGCGGCGTCCCGAAGGCTACGACGCGCGCGGTTACCCGCGCACGGTGTGGGTCGAGGGCCGTCGCTGGAGCGCGACCTGGGACGACGGCGGCCGCCTGCTCGCGCTCGTCGACGCGCAGGGACGCGCGCGCCGGTTCGAGTACGACGACGCCGATCGGCTGCTGGCGCGTGAGGCGGAGGACGGGCGCCGCGAGCGCTTCGAGCGCGACGACCGCGACCGGCTCGTGCGGTGGGTGGGGTACGACGGCGCGGTCGTGGTCTACGAGCGCGACGCGCGCGGGCTGCTGAGCACCGTGATCGACGGCCGCCGCGGCGGCGAGCGGACGACGTACGAGCACGACGCCGCCGGCAACCTGGCGCGCGTGGCGCGCGAGGGTCGCGCGCTCGAGCTCGCGCACGACGACGCCGGTCTGCTCGCCCGAGCGACCCTGCCCGACGGGACGCAGGCGCGCTACGCCCACGACGCGGCGGGGCGCCTGTGCGGGGTCGAGGCGGGCGACGGCACCCGGCTGCGGTGGGAGTACGGCCGCGACGTGCGCCTGCGGAGCTGGAGCCTGGAGCGCGCTGAGGGCGGGCGCTACACCGCGCGCAAGATCGGCGACGAGGCGGCCGGCGAGCGCTGGGAGGTGACCTCGCCCAGCGGCGAGCGGACCGAGCGGGTCGTGCCGCGGCGCGAGCGACGCCGGGTCAGGGGGGCGGAGGAGGGGCCGCCGACCCAGCCGGAGCTCGGCGGCCTGCGCGCGCCCGACCGTGCTCGATCGCACGAGCGCGCTCACGCGCCAAACACCGGCTCGAACCCGCCGGCCGACTCGCGCGGCGAGCCGTCCGAGGCCGGCGCAGGTCCCGGGGAGGAACCGCGGGCCGGCTCGGGCGCGAGCCGCTCGGGCGAACCCGAGGCGACGGATCCCGAGCGCGGGTCCGACCCGCGACTCGAAGACGCGCCCACCGAGCCCGGCCCCGCCGAGCGAAGCTCTCCGGCCGAGCCGAGGTCCGACTCGCGCTCCGTCCCCGACGGCGACTCGCGCCCGCGCAGCGACACCCCCGAGGACGACCCGCGCGCCGCTGCGGCGCGTCGCTCGGACGGGCCGAGCCCCCGCGAGGAGGGGCGGCCGTCCTCGCCCGCCGAGGAGCGGCAAGCGCCGCGACCTGACGAGTCGGGGAGCGAGGCTCCCCAAGCCGAGGCCCCGAGGCGCCCCGACGTCCCCAGCAGGCCCGACCCGCGCCACGTGCCGGTGCAGCCGCGACGCCCTCGCGAGTCGGAGCGTCCGCGCGAGCCACGTCCCGAGCCTCGCCAGCCTGAGCGGGCAGACCGCGAGCGCGGCGAGAGCGAGGAGCGCGCACCCGACCGCGACCTGCCCTCCCACCCCGATCTCCCCAAGCTGCAGCCGGCCCATCGCCGCCCCGATCGGACCGACCCGCATCCCTACGGCGACCGGAATCGGCTCGGCGACCCGAACCCGCCGTTCGATCCGAGCGAAGGCGACCCACCCTCCTCCACGCCGACCGAGCCCCACGTCGGCGAAGACGCGGGCGCGCCCCCGGAGCACCGCCCGCCCGAGCCGCAACCCGACGGCGATCCCGGTCTGGACCTCGAGCCGCTCGCCGAGGGGGGTGCGGGCGACGCGTTCGGCGACCGCCTGAACGTGGCCCTACAGCCCACGACGCCTCCCCCGACGTTCGACGAGGTGCTCGCCGACGAGGCGCGCGACGAGGCGCGCGAGGCTGCCAAGGAGACGCTCCTCGCCGAGCTCTCGAAGCTCTCCCCCGAGGAGCGCGAGCGCCTCGTCAAGAAGTTCGTCGAGAGCATCCCCAACATTGCCTCCGCGCTCGACGGCTTGGGTGAGGGCGCCGGCGACAAGCTGTTTGCCGTGCTCGGGATCGCCACCGACTTGATGGCCTACGGCCAGGGGAAGCTGAGCGGCGAGCAGCTGTTCGTCCAGACGGTGCTCAACCTCGGTCTCCTCGGCGCCGCGTTCCTGGCGCCATTCATGCCTGCCCTCGGTACGGCGGCCGCCGTGATCGGAGTGGCTTGGAGCTTCGTGCAGGTGCTGTCGGCGTTCCTGAACCCCGACCCCACGTTCGTGGTCCTGCCGGAGGCCGGCCTGTGGCGCGCCGGGCCACCCGCGGCGCTGCGCTGCTCCCCGCGAGGCCCGCCGGCGCGGGTCACGGTGTGGCTGGATCGACCGACGCAGGTCCGGGCCTACGTGCTGTCGCCCACCGGTGAGCGCGTCCGCGACCTCGGCGCGACCTCGGCACGGCCCGGCGCGGTGACGATCGCCTGGAGCGGCCACGACGACGCGGGCCGCCCCGTGCCCGAGGGCGAGTACGAGCTGGTGGTCGCCGACGCCTGGGCCGAGGGGCGCTCGCTCGGGCTGCCCGCCACGCGCGCGCGAGTCGTGGTGGACGCCACCCCGCCCGTGCTCGCGCTCGAGGGAGCCCGGGTCGAGGGCGGCCGCCTCCGCGCGCGCGCGAGCTCGAGCGAACCCGCCGTCCTGCGCTGGAGCTGGCGGAGCGCGGACGACGAGCGGGCGCTCGCCGCGTCACCCCCCGCCGATCGTGGCGTGCTCGACGTGGCGCTGAGCGGGCTGGCGAGCGGGCCAGGCACCCTGAGCCTGGTGGCCGAGGACCTGGCGGGCAACACCGCGGAGCTCTGGGCCGCGCTCGAGCTGCCCGCCCTCGCGCCCCCGCTCGTGGACGAGCTCGAGGTCACCACGACGCTCGCGCTCGAGCCCGTCGAGCGCGGCTACGCGCGCCGGGACCGCAGCCCCTGGCTCGCAGGCGAGCTGCCCGCGGGCGCCGAGGTGCTCGGGGAGTGGCGCTGGGCGGAGCACCAAGGCCCGCGCGGCGCGCGCGTCCACCTCGGCGAGGGGACGGGCGACGGCGCCGGGGAGGGCCCCGACGTGCACTACGTGCTCGCGCCGGAGGCCGGGTGGTTCCTCGGGGCGGGCGAGCACCTCGTGCAGTACGTCCGCCTCGACCCCGCGGCTCCGCCCCGTCAGCTCGTGCTGCAGGTCTACGCCGACGGGCTCGACGGCGGGCACCGCGCTTCATGGGGCGAGCCGCTCCTCGACCTCGAGGCCGGGGCCGCCGCCTTCGCGCACACGGCCGCGCGCCCGCCCACGGGCCGCTGGCTGCGCCTCGCGCTGCGGGCCGAGGACCTCGGCCTCGCCGGGCGCAGGATCGAGGGGCTGCTGTTCGCGTGCTACGGCGGCCGCCTCGAGTGGGGCGCCACCACCACCTCGGGTCCCCGCGACGACGCACCGGAGGTCGCGGCCGCGGAGGCGGTCGCGCGCGACGCGGACGCGACGGCCGAGCTGGTCGTCCGCTTCGTCAGCCCCGCGCCCGGCCCGCTGCGCGTCGAGCTGGTCGGCTCGGGCGACGCGGCGCGCGTCCTGCACGACGCGCCGGTGGGGGCCGGGCCGTACACCCTGCGGGCCCGCGTGCCGGCGACCGCGGTCGAGCCGGGGGCGCGACTGCGCTTCTCGCGCGGCGAGGCGCGGCTCGAGCGGCCGCTCGCGCCGCGCGAGCGGGCGAGCCTGCTCGCCAGGATCGCGTTCCCGCCGCCCGGGGCGGTGGTGCGGGCGACCGTCCCGATCTTCGGCGACGCGGGCGGCGTCGCGTTCGAGCGGTACGTGGTCGACTTCCGCCCGCTGGGCTCGGGCGACGCGGCCGCGGCGACGGAGTGGACCGAGCTGGCGCGCTCCGTGCGGGCCGACGCCGCCTCGCCCGCGTCGATCGAGGCGGCGATCGCCGCCGCCTCGGCCGGCGCGCTGCGCCGGACCGTCCACGGCAACCTCGCCTCGTTCGACACCGGCTCCTACGCGCACCGCTTCGAGTTCCAGCCCGCGACGGGGCCCGCGCTGCGCGCCGGCCGGGTCGAGGTCCGCCTGCGCGTGTTCGGAGCAGGAGGGGCCGTCGCCGAGGACCGGGTCGAGCTCGTGATCGGTGAGGTCCTCAGCAACGCGCGCGCGACCCGGATCCCGAGCCCCGACGAGCGCGCCTGGCTTCACGTCGAGCCGCTCTCGCTGCGCGTCTCGCTGAGCGTCGCCGCCATCGAGCCCGCGCCGCTCCCGCCGGTCCCCGCGGGGCTCACGGCCCGCTCGGCCGCGTACCGGTTTCATCCCGAGGGGCTGCGCTTCACCCGCCCCGCGACGCTGGAGCTCCTCGCGCCCGAGCCCGACGCGGCGCTGTTCGTGCACGAGCCCGGCCGCGGCTGGCGGCCGCTCGCGACCGTGCGCGCCGGGACCTGGCTGCGCGCGCCCTTGACCGAGCTCGCGCGCGGCGCGCGCGTGGCGGCGCTGCACGACGCCCGCTCCCTCGAGCTGGTGGTGGATCCGATCGCCGCGCCGCCCGGCGCCCCGTTCACGCTCATGGGCCGCGCCGCCGCGGGGGCGACGGTCGAGCTCACCACCCCGCGCGGGAGGCGCGAGACGGTCGCCGACGTGGCGGGCCGGTTCCGGTTTGGCGACGTCGTCCTGCCGGCAGGCGCGCGCGCGCGCCTCGTGGCCAGCGACACGCTCGGTCGCCGCAGCGCCTCGCGCGAGGTCAGCCCGCGCGCCTCGTCGTCGACGCCCCAGCCCGCCGCGGTGCGAACCTGGAGCGCGCCCGCCGAGGTCAGGGAAGGCGACCGGGTGCACGTGCGCGCCGACCTCGAACCTGGCGCGCCCGCGGCGGTGCCGCTCGAGCTGCAAGGGCCGACGGGCACGGTCCGCCTCCTCCTGCGCCGGGCCGGCGAGGCTCACGAGGTGCGGTTCACGGCCCCGCTCGCCGGTGAGCACACCCTGGCCCTGTTCGGTGAGCGCCGGCCGCTGCGCGTGCTGCCTGCGGTCGAGGGGCCGCCGCCGCCGCTCCCCTGGCCCGAAGCGCTCGCGGCGCCCTACGCGCAGACGGACTTCCGCGAGCGGCCCCACGGCTGCTGGCAACCGGCTCGCGACCTCCCCGGGCCGACGGCGGCGAGCCTGCTGGTGGAGGGGCCGTTCGAGCTCAGGCCGGCGACCACGCTCGGGTTCGCTTATCGCCTGGAACCAGGCGCTGCGGCGCAGCTCCTCGTGCAGCGCGCGGGGCGGGTCGAGGTGATCCCGCTCGCCGGCGCCGCGCCGCCATCGCTCGAAGGGGTGCGCGTGGTCGCCGCGCCACCGCTCGAGGGCGAGGGCACCTGGCGGCGCGCCGAGCTGGCGCTGGGCGCGCTCCTCCCGCCGGGCCCCGTCGAGGCGCTCCTCGTCGGCCGCGTCGCCGAGGTCGGCTGGCGCGAGCGCGGCCTCTCGGCCGCGCGCGGGCTCGCGCTCGACGACCTGTGGCTCGGGGACCCCTGGCCGGCGCGGGGAGTGGCCAGCGTTCGGCTGCGCGCGGTCGATCCGCGCGCCACCGCCCTGGCCTGGGCGGTCGACACCTCGCCTGACACCACCCCCACCGCGGTGATCGAGGGCGTCCCCGA
>CAZMSZ010000247.1:6986-11579 GCA_964569055.1 uncultured Planctomycetota bacterium
CCGGCCTCGCCGGCCGCGATCGCGTTCGACCCGGCGACGGGGCGCGCCAGCCTGGACCTCGCGCGCCTGCCCAGCCGCCCTCGACTGAGCGAGGGACGCCGGCTCGAGCTCGCGGTCTCGGCGGCCGACCGCCACGGCAACGCGCCCGCCGCGCCGTTCGCGTGGTCCTTCACGTTCTCGGCCGCGTCGCTCGCGAGCGGCGGGCTTCGCCCGCTCACGCTGGACGGCGGGCGCGACGCGGCGTTCTCGCCCGACGGCGCGCGGGTGGCGTTCGTCGCCGAGCGCGCGGGGCAGGTCGACCTGTACGAGCTCGAGCTCGCCACGGGCGCCGAGCGACGCCTGACCGACGACCTCGCCGCGGAGAGCTCGCCTTCCTACGCGCCGAGCGGCGCGCTGGCGTACGCGCGTGAGGGCGAGGTGTGGCTGCGGGAGGACGAGGCGCCGCCGCGCCGGCTGCTCGAGCACGCGGCGGACCCGGCCTGGCGAGGCGAGGAGCTGCTGGCGATTCGCGACGGCGCGCTCGTGGCGTGCTCACCTGGGGGCGCGCCACGGCTGCTGCGTCGAGCGACCGCAGGGGTGAGATTGCTGCGCCCGCGGGCCAGCGGGGCGCTGGTGACGTTCGGACAGCGCCACTATCACGAGACCGTATGGACGCTGCGCGCGGGCGCCGCGCGCCCGCTCGCGCCCGACCTCACCGACCCCGCGCTGCGCGAGCGCGACCCCGCGCCCGCGCCGGACGGCGAGTGGATCGCCTACGCCGACGGCGGTCGCGGCCGCGGGCTGTGGCTGGCGCGCGCCGACGGGCGCGAGCGCGCCTCGCTCGTGGTCGACGCCGGCGCGCGTCGCCCCGCCTGGTCCCCGAGCGGAGCGGCGCTGGTGTTCGACTCGGACCGCAGCGGGCTCCGCAACCTGTGGCTGCTCGAGCTGGCGCCCGCGCCCGAGGTGTTCGCCTCGCCGCAGCCCTTCGCGCCCGGTCGCGGCGAGCCGCTGGCGATCACGATCACGCCCCGGCGCGAGGCCGAGCTCCGCGCCGCGATCGCGCTCGCCGGCGTGCCCGACGAGCTGCTCGAGCTCCGCCCGTTCGCGCTCGCCCGCGCGGGCGAGCCGCTGACCTTGCGCTGGGACGGCCGCGGGAGCGCGGGCGAGGCGCTCGGCGCCTCGCGCGTCGACCTCGTGCTCGCGACGCGCCTCGGCGAGCGCACGTTCACCTCGCGCCACCCGCTGCGCGTCGACGACGCGCCGCCGCGCACGCGCCTGTACCGGGTGGACGACGGACGCGAGGTGCTCGCGGGCGAGCCGATCGCGCCGGGCGAGCTGCTCGCCCTCGGCGCCGAGGACGGCCCCGACGGGGCGGGCGTGGCGCGGATCGAGTGGCGGCTGGACGAGGGCCCGTGGGCGCCGTACACGGAGCCGTTCGCGCTGCCCGAGCGAGGACGGATCGCGGCGCGCAGCGTCGACCGCCTCGGCCACCAGGAGCCGGAGCGCCGGTTCGGCGCGGCGCCGAGCGCGGCGCCCGAGCTCGGGCACGACGAGCCCGCCTCGCCCGCCGCGGCCGCGGCGAGCGACGCGACAGGGGTCGACGCCCCGCGGCCTGCCTGGCTGGCGATCGCGGGGCTGGTGCTCGCGGCCGTCGGCCTGTTCCTGGCGCTGGTCGCGGGCGCGGTCGCGCTCTCGCGCGGCGCGCGCCTCGCGCAGGAGACGCCGACGCCGCCGCCCACCGGGAGCGACCCCGTCCCCCCGCCGCCGCCCGGCGCCAGCCCGGCGCCAGACGAGCCTCGCCCGCGAGACGAGCCGCCTGGGCCGCCGCCGGCCTGACGGGCCGGTGAACGATCAGCCGGCGAGGTCCGCGGGTCTCCGCAGGAGGCGCAGCGGGGGAGGCTGGCGCGGATACGCGCCTGCCTCCTGGCGCGGGTCGCCGCCCACCTCGATCACTCGCAGGGCGTAGCGCGCGGGCTCGGCGTCCGCCCCTCGCTCGGCCTTGGGCACGACGCGCAGCAACGCCACCTCGCCTGCGCGCAGCGCGAGCTCGGCCTCCTCGCGCGGCCGCCCGCTCGGGCCGACCCACTGGGCGACGGCTTCGGGCCCCTCGAGCTGGAGCCGCAGCGCCGCGGCGGCCGGCGCGCGGACCCGGAACCAGTCGACGTCGCGCGCCACCAGCTCGCCCAAGGCCCGCCGGCCGAGCGCGAGGTCGGCGGCGGCGTCGGGCGCGTCGTTCGGCTCGAACGGGTCGGCGGTCGGCGACGCCACCAGCCGCAGGGTGAACGGCTCGCGCCAGGCGGTCTCGGACCGACGCGTGCCGGCGCTGCGCAGCTCGAGCCACACCGTCTGCCCGTCCGCCACCCACAGCTCCTCTCCCGCGCCGAGCACTTCCCCGCCCTCGTCGCGCCAGCGCAGCCAGGGACGGCGGCCGCCGGGCAGGCCTCCGAGCTCGAGGCGCAGCACGGCGTCGCCGCGGCCGACCACCCGGAACCAGTCGGGGTCGCCGCTCGGCGTGAACGTGAGCTCGAGCGCGTCGCCCGGGGCGAGCGGGGTCGCCTGTTCGGGCGTGTCGTTGGGCTCCTGCGGGTCTCGGCTCAGCTCGAACACCACGCGCAGCCAGTGCGGCCCGGGCGAGGGGAGGTGCTCGGACTCGTCTCGCCGGCTGCGCGCGCCGATCACCCAGCGCTCGCCCGCCTGCACCGGCACCTCGGTCGAGCCCTGCCGGGCCAGCGTGCCGTCCGGGCCGAACCAGCTCAGGAACGGCGCCGCGAGCGCGCCCTCGCTCCGCAGCTCGGCTCGCAGCAGGCCGTCCTCGGGCGCGACCACCACGAAGTGGTCTCGATCGCCGCCGTGGAGCAGCGCGAACGCCACCTCCTGGCCGAGCTCGAGCGGGCGCGCCGACTGAGGGGTGTCGTCGGGCTCGCCCGGGAAGGGCTGCGCCGTGAAGTCCAGCCGCAGGCGCAGCGGCGCGGGCGAGGCCACGCTGTCGGGCTGAAACCGGGCGCTGCGGAGCGCCAGGACCCAGCGCTCGCCGGCCCGAACCGCGACGTCGGGGAGGTTCGGGCGGCGGTGACGCCCGTCGGGAGCGATCCACCACAGGAACGGCTCGTGGACCTCGGGCCGCTCGAGCCACGCGACGCGCAGGACCCCGTCGTCGGGCGCGACCACCGCGAAGTGGTCGTGGTCGTTGCGGTAGAGCAGCGCGACGCTCACCTCCTGGCCGGGCTCGAGCGGCTGTGCCGTCTCCGGGGTGTCGTCGGGCTCGCCCGGGAACGGCTCGGGTGTGAACCGCACGCGGAGCCGCACCGGGGCAGGGGAGGCGACGGAGCGGTTCTGCGAGTGCGCGCTGCGCAGCCCGAGCACCCAGCGCTCACCCGCCCGGACCGGCACGTCCGTCTCGCCGCCACGGACCGCCTCGCCCGCCGGGGAGATCCACCAGCGGTGGACCTCGTGGACGTCGGGCTTCTCGAGGACCTCCAGGGTGAACACGCCGTCTTCGGGTGCGACGAGCTCGAAGTAGTCGTGATCGTTGCGGTGGAGGAACGCGAGGCTCACCTCCGCGTCGGGCTCGAGCGGCTGCGCGGTGTCGGGAGTGTCGTTGGGCTCGCCCGGGAACGGCTGCGGCGTGAACCGCACCCGCAGCCGCACCGGCTCGGGGGAGGCGACGGAGCGGCTCTGCCAGTCCGCGCTGCGCAGCCCGAGCACCCAGCGCTCACCCGCCCGGGTCGGCACGTCCGTCTCGCCGCCACGGACCGCCTCGCCCGCCGGGGAGATCCACCAGCGGTGGACCTCGTGGACGTCGGGCTTCTCGAGGACCTCCAGGGTGAACACGCCGTCTTCGGGTGCGACGAGCTCGAAGTAGTCGTGATCGTTGCGGTGGAGGAACGCGAGGCTCACCTCCGCGTCGGGCTCGAGCGGCTGCGCGGTGTCGGGAGTGTCGTTGGGCTCGCCCGGGAACGGCTGCGGCGTGAACCGCACCCGCAGCCGCACCGGCTCGGGGGAGGCGACGGAGCGGCTCTGCCAGTCCGCGCTGCGCAGCCCGAGCACCCAGCGCTCACCCGCCCGCACCGTCACGTCCGACTCACGGCTGCGGACGACCTCGCCCGCCGGCGAGATCCACCACCGGTGGACCTCGTGGACGGCCGGCTTCTCGAGCACGTCCAGGGTGAGCACCCCGTCGCCGGGCGCGACCAGCGCCAAGTAGTCGTGGTCGCCGCGGTGCAGGAAGGCAATGCTCACCTCGGCGCCGGGCTCGAGCAGCTGCGCCGACTCGGGGGTGTCGTTGGGCTCACCGGGAAAGGGCTGGGGCGTGAACGCGACCACCAGGCGGACCCGCGCGGGCCAGGCCGCTCCGTCGGGGGTCGAGCGCACCGCTACGTCGAGCCCCCAACGCTCGCCGGCCTGCACGAGCAGGTCGGAGTCGCCGCTCCCGGCCGGCTGCCCTTCGGGGGTCGACCAGCGGAGCCAGAGGCCGCGGTCGCCGGACGCCTCGAGCACCTCGACCCGCAGCACGCCGCCCGCGGGGGCCGTCACGACCAGACGTTCGAGATCCTCGGAGTCGCCGAGCTCGAGCGTGACCTCCTGCCCGGGCGCGGCCGCGCGCCGCTCGGTGGC
>CAZMSZ010000248.1:0-5482 GCA_964569055.1 uncultured Planctomycetota bacterium
ACGAGCGCGGCCTCGACGTCGCGGTCGACCTGGCGCTGGCGCGGCGGCGGGTCGGTCGACGACACGGCTGGTACTGAGCGCGCCGAATGTCAGCCCAGCGTGGAAATATGAAATATCAACAGGGAATGAGAAATTAGGAATGCCAGAACGGCTGTCGCTCAAGCGGTCACGCCACGCGAGAGCAATTCCTCATTTCGTATTTCCGGTTCCCTGTTGATATTTCCTCTCTGGTGGGCTGTCAGGGCGTAGCGAGCGACCTCGCGCTCGTGCTCGTAGCTCAGGCTGCGTCGTGGCGCAGCGAGCGGGCGGTCAGCAGGGTAGCGAGCACGAGCACGAGCCGAGGGCGCGGCGCTACCCCAGCCGCGCGCGGACCTCGGCCTTGGCCTTCTCGAGCGCCGCGGGGAGCTGGCTCGCGTCCTTGCCGCTGCCCGTGCACAGCTCGGCCTGCTTGCCGCCGCCGCCGCCGCCGAGGACGGCCGCGACCGGGCGCAGCAGGTCGCGGCTGTGCCAGCCGCGCTCGACCAGCGGCTTGCTCAGCGCGGTGACCATCGGCACCTTGCCCTCGTCCTGGCTGAACAGGAAGGCCACGAACGGGGTGGTGAGCTGCTTGACGCGGTCGCCGTAGCGGCGGAGCGCCTCGGCGTCGGCGCCCTCGACCACGGCCGTGAGCAGCTTCACGCCGTCGACCTCGTTCGCCTGCGGCGCGAGCTGCTCCCAGCTCGGGAGCGCCCGGGCCAGGGCCTCCTTGTTCTTGCGGTGGAGCTCCTTGACCTCGTCCTGCAGGCGCGCGATCCGCTCGAGCACCTCCTCGGGCTTGGCCTTGAGGGCCTGCGCGACCTGCGCCAGGAGCAGCGTGTCCTGGTAGGCCCGCGCGACCGCGGGGTCGCCGGTCAGGGCCGCCACCCGCCGGACCCCCTTGGCGAGCGCCTCCTCGCTCACGAGCTTGAACACGCCGATGTCGCCCGTGCGCTGCACGTGGGTCCCGCCGCACAGCTCGACCGAGTAGCCGGCCACGTCGATCACGCGCACCACGTCGCCGTACTTCTCGCCGAACATGGCGATCGCGCCGCGCTTGCGCGCCTGGTCGATCGCCATCTCCTCGATCACCACCGCGTCGTTCTGGGCGATCCGCTCGTTCACCAGCCGCTCCACCTCGCGGAGCTGCTCGGCGTCGAGCCTCTCCTTCCAGGCGAAGTCGAACCGCAGCCGGCTGGCCGCCACCTCCGAGCCCTTCTGCACCGCCGAGCGGTCGAGCACCTGGTGCAGCGCCCAGTGGAGCAGGTGGGTCGCGGTGTGGTTGCGCCGGAGCTGGGCGCGCCGCTCGCCGTCGACCGTGGCGATCACCGGGGCCCCCTGCTTGATCTGCTCGGGGTCGCCCTGCAGCCAGCGGCCGAGGTGGACCACCACCTGGCCGGTGCGCTGGGTGTCGTGCACCTCGAACTCGAGCTTGCCGTCGGGGCTGACGATCGTGCCGGTGTCGCCGACCTGCCCGCCGCTCTCGGCGTAGAACGGCGTGCGGTCGAGCACCAGCTCGCTCGGGCCGGCGGCCGCGATGAGCCCCTCGTCGGCGGTCTGCTCGTAGCCGGTGAACAGGGTGGTCGGCGCGTGCTTGTACTTGCCGAGGTCGACCGCCTTGAACTGGCTGGCCCCGCGCGAGCGCTCCCGCGCCACCTCGCGCAGCCGCTCGTACTCCTTCTCGTCGATCTTGAGCCCCGCCTCCTCGGCCATCTGCCGGGTCAGGTCGGAGGGGAACCCGTGCGTGTCGTGCATCACGAACACGACCTCGCCCGGCACGACCTTGCGGCCGGCCTTCAGCAGCTCCTCGCGCTGCTTCTCGAAGTAGGCGGTCCCCTTGTCGAGCGTCTTGAGGAACTGCGCCTCCTCGTCGGTCAGCACCGAGCGGATCACCTCCTGGTTGGCGCGCAGCTCGGGGAAGGCGTCGCCCATGACCGACACCAGCGCCGGCACGAGGTCGGCCATGGCCGGCTCGGTGACGCCGAGCTTGTGGAGGAACCGCGAGGCGCGGCGCAGGATCCGGCGCAGCACCGAGCCGCGCCCGGTGTTGCTCGGGAGCGCCCCGTCGGCGATCGAGAAGCTGAGGCAGCGCAGGTGGTCGGCGATCGCCCGGTGCGGCGTCCCGGCGGGGCCCTGGTCGTAGGGCACGCCCGACCGCGCCGCGACGGCCTGGACCAGCGGCTGGAACAGGTCGGTGTCGTAGTTGGAGTACACGCCCTGCAGGACCTGCGCCACGCGCTCGAGGCCCGCGCCGGTGTCGACGTGCTTGGCGGGGAGCGGCTCGAGGCTGCGGTCGGCCTTGCGCTCGAACTGGATGAACACGAGGTTCCACAGCTCGATGAACCGCGAGCAGCCGGCGTTCACCGCGCACTCGTGCCCGGGGGCCCCCTGCTGGTCGCAGGTGCCGACGCCCCGGTCGATGTGGATCTCGGTGCAGGGGCCGCACGGGCCGGTCTCGCCCATCTCCCAGAAGTTGTCCTTGTCGCCGAACGTCAGCACCCGCTCGGGGGCGATGTCGGTGACCTCGCGCCACAGCGCGGCCGCCTCGGCGTCGGTGTGGTGGACGGTGGCGAACAGGCGCGCCTTGTCGATCTTCCACACCCCGGTGAGGAGGTCCCAGGCCCACTCGATCGCCTCGCGCTTGAAGTAGTCGCCGAACGACCAGTTGCCGAGCATCTCGAAGAACGTCTGGTGGTAGCCGTCCTTGCCGACCTCCTCGAGGTCGTTGTGCTTGCCGCCGGCGCGGATGCACTTCTGGGTGTCGGCGGCCCGCTTGTAGGGGCGCTGGCCGGTCCCGAGGAACACGTCCTTGAACTGGTTCATGCCCGCGTTGGTGAACAGCAGGGTCGGGTCGCCCTGCGGCACCACCGGGGCGCTCTCGACGATCGTGTGGCCGCGCTCGCGGAAGAAGTCGAGGAAGCTCTGGCGGATCTCGCTGGCCTTCATGGGGGTCCTTCTGCGCCGAGGAGCGCGGGCTCCGGCGGCGAATTCGAACCGCCCAGGTTACCGGCTGGCGGGCTCCTCGGGAGGAGTCAGCGCCAGGCGCGCGCGCGCCGTGTAGCGAGCGGGGCGCCCGCCGCCGAGCTCGCTCTGCACCAGGACCAGCTCGCGCGCGCTGAACGGGAGCGGGCCCAGCGACGTGGCGCGGAGGAGCGCGGTCAGGCGGGCCACGGCGGCCCGCCCGCGCGCGGCCTCCTCCGCGCCCGCGCGCCCGGCGCGCTCGTGCCGCCGGCCGCGCGGCGGGCGGCGCGGCCGCTCGGTCCGGACCCGCCCGAGCGTGACGTGGCCGCGGTACGGGCGGCGCTCGGGCTCGACGCCCAGCCGCCGCGCCGTCCGCTCGAGGTGCGCCGCGAGGCGCCCCAGCGGCTCGAGCGACGGCCCGCTCAGCCCGGCCCACAGCACGCGCCCGCCGAACCCGCCCAGCCCCTCGACCGCCAGCTCGAGCGGGCCTTCGCGCGGCAGCCCCTCCGCGGCGGCGGCCGCCGCCCGCTCCGCCGCGTCGTCGCCCGCGAGCTCGCCCAAGAACTCGAGCGTGAGGTGCATGCCCTCGGGGCTCGACCAGCTCACGCGCGCGTCGGGCTCGCTCCGGCGGAGCCGCTCCTGCACCTCGGCCAGCCGCGCGCGCAGCGCCTCGGGGAGCTCGAGCGCCCAGAACAGCCTCACGCCGGCCTCCTCCCGCGAGGCTACCTCGGTTGCGCGCGCCGCGGGCGCGGGGCAAGGTCGAGCGCGTGAGCGACCCGCCTGAAGCGCGCGACCCTGCTGGCCCGCTGCCCTGGCGAGGCCGGCTGGCCCGCTGGGCGCCCGCCGCCGCGCTGGCGCTGGGCGTGCTCCTGTTCGCCAGCTGCGTGCACCGCGCGGGCCCGAGCGAGCGGACCGACCTCCCGGTGTACCTCGCCGCCGCCCGCGAGCTGACCCAGGGGCGCGACCCGCTCGGCGTCACCAGCCGGCGCGGCTGGCCCTACGTGTACCCGCCCACCCTGGCCGCGCTGCTGACCCCGCTCCTCCCGCTCCCCCAGCGGGCGGCCGCCGCGGTGTGGTTCGTCGTCTCGCTCGCCGCGTTCGCGGCCGGCTGCCTGGCGCTCCGCCGCGCGCTCGGCCGGCGCGGCCCGTTCGAGCCGCTCGCCGACGGCGCGCCGCTCCTGCTGGTGCTGCTGCCCACCGCCAGCGCGCTCCTGCGCGGGCAGGTGGGGCCGCTCCTGCTCGGCCTGGCGGGCGGCGCGGCGCTGTGCCTGGCGCGGCGCCGCGACCTCACCGCGGGGCTGCTCCTGGCCCTGGCCGCCGCGATCAAGCTCACCCCCGCCCTGGCGCTGCTGGGGCTCGTGTTCGCGCGCCGCTGGCGGGTGGCGCTCGGCGGCGCGCTCGGCCTGTTGCTGTGGCTGGTCCTCGTGCCGCTGCCGTTCCTGGGACCGAGCGGCGCCCGCGCGGCGCTGGCGCACTTCGGCGAGCGGATGGTGCTCCACCCGCTGAAGTCGCCCGAGGACCCGGACATCACCGCCAAGGGCGTGCACGTCGGCAACAACCAGTCGCTCAGCTCGCAGGTGATCCGGCGCGTGTTCACCGCGCCCGCGCGCCCGGCGCTGCTCGCGCTGGTGGTCGCGCTGGCGCTGGCGCCCGCGCTCGCCGTCGCCGCGCGCGGCCCCGAGGCCGGCGCGAGCGTGCCCGCGCTCGGGGTCCTGCTCGCGGCCCCGCTCGTGGCGGCGCCCGTCGCCTGGCACCACCACCACGTGCTGCTCCTGCCGGCGCTGGCCGCGCTGTGGCTGGGCCGCGAGCGCCTGAGCGCCGCGCGGCCCGTCCTCGCCGCGTTCGCCGCGCTGAGCCTGCTCCACTTCGCGATCAAGCCGCTGCGCGACCTGGGGCTGCTCGGTGGGGGCACGCTGCTGGTCCTGTACGCCGCGGCCGCGCTGGCGTGGCGCGCGGGCGAGGCGGACGCGCCTGGGCCCGAGGCCTCGGCCGGAGGAGCTGGCTGAGGCCAGCCGAGGCGGATACGGTCGCCCGGTGGGGGGGCGCGTGACCACGATCCCTGGCTTCGAGGTCGTCCGCGAGCTGGGCCGCGGCGGCATGGGGGTGGTTTACCTGGCGCATCAGGCGCCGACGGGGCGGCTCGTCGCGCTCAAGGTGATCCGCGCGCGGGCCGGCGGGACCGCGAGCCGGCGCTTCGCCGAGGAGGCCCGCGGCTTGGCACGGCTGCGTCACCCCGGCGTGGTCGCGCTCCATGCGGCGGGTGAGCACGGGCCCGACCTGTACCTCGCCATGGAGTACGTCGAGGGCGCATCTCTGGCCGACCGCCTGGAGCGGGGCGGGCCGTTCGCTCCGGAGGACGCGGCTCGCATCGCGCGGGACGTCGCGCTGGCCCTGGCGCACGCCCACGCGCAGGGGATCGTGCACCGCGACGTCAAGCCGGCGAACGTGCTGCTCGCCGGAGCAGCTCTCGCCGGTGCTCGAGCTCCAGGCGACCGTCGCCGGGTCC
>CAZMSZ010000248.1:5582-11488 GCA_964569055.1 uncultured Planctomycetota bacterium
CTCGCCGGAGCAGCTCTCGCCGGTGCTCGAGCTCCAGGCGACCGTCGCCGGGTCCGACGCGCTCGCGAGGTTCTACCCGCGCGCCCGGGCGGACGCGGGCTTCGCGCGGGTGCTGGCCGAGGTGCACGCCACGGTGGCCCTGCACCCGTTCTCGAGCGAGGAGCGCGCCGTCCGCGTGGCGCTCGCGCTCTGGAGCATCGCCGAAGGCGAGTGGTATCGCTCGCCCGTGTTCGAGGCGTTCGCGCGGGACGTGCTCTCCGTGGGGTCCGCCGAGCTGGCCGAGGTGAGCGCCGCCGCCCAGCGAGGACGACGCGCGGTGCAGCGGACGCTGCTGGCGGTCGTGTCCGGGCGCCGCGGGCGCGCGTGGGCCGTTCGCCTCGGACAGACGCTCGGAGAGGTGGACCCCGCCGCCGCGGAGGAGCTCCGGCCGCTGCTCGAGCGCCTGCGCTGATCGCCCCAGCTCAGCGCGAGGCGGGGCGCCGGGTCGTGGCACCGGGCGCGCCACCGGGCGCGCCGCCGCGCGGGCGGACCCCGCTCGCCGGACGCGCGGCGCCCGTGGCGGGGCGGGCGGGCGCGCCTCCGCCGCCGCCGCGCACGCCCTTCACCACGCGCAGCACCTCCTCGAGCGAGGTCAGGCCGCGGTAGACCTTGTCGATCCCGTCGTCCCACAGGGAGATCAAGCCGTTCTTGGCCGCGACCGCGCCGAGGCCGTCGGGGGTGACCGAGCCGTAGACCGCCTTGCGCAGGGCCGGGCTGTTGGGCATGAACTCGAACAGCGGGATCCGCCCCTTGTAGCCCGTCTTGCCGCAGGCGTTGCACCCCTCGGCCTGGTAGATCGGCCGGTTGGAGCCCGTGAGCTGGGCCACGCGCGCCGGCGGCTGCGCGGTGCGGCGGCACTTCTCGCACAGCTTGCGGGCGAAGCGCTGCGAGACCACGCAGCGCAGCGCGTAGGCCATGCAGAACGGCGCGATCCCCATGTCGAGCAGGCGGACCACCGTGCCCACCGCGTCGTTGGTGTGCAGGGTCGAGAGCACGAGGTGGCCCGTCATGGCGGCCTCCATCGCGATCTCCGCGGTGTCGGCGTCGCGGACCTCGCCCACCAGGATCACGTCGGGGTCCTGTCGGAGCAGGGCGCGCAGCACGCGCGGGAACGTCAGCCCGTACTCCGGCGAGACGGCGGTCTGCGTGATCCCGAACACGTCGTACTCGATCGGGTCCTCCGCCGTCTGAATGTTGATCTCCTTCTTCTTGAGCGTCTGGATCACCGCGTAGAGGCTGGTGGTCTTGCCGCTCCCGGTCGGGCCCACGTGCAGGATCAGCCCGTTGGGCGAGTGGATCAGCGGCTCGTACACCGCGTGCATCTTCTTGGAGAAGCCGAGGTCGGTGAGCTGCAGCCCGAGCTTGCGGTTGTCGACCAGGCGCAGCACCACCTTCTCGCCGCCGAAGCAGGGGAGCGTGCTCATGCGCAGGTCGAGGCCCGCGCAGGTGCCCGAGTGCTTCTCGAAGTTGATCCGGCCGTCCTGCGGGACCCCCTTCTCGTTGACGTCGAGGTCGGCCATCACCTTGAGGCGGGCCAGGATCTTCTTGCCGTCCGAGGCGGTCTCGGTGGTGCGCAGCATGCCGTCGATCCGGGTGCGCACGCGCAGCTTGTCGCTCTTGTCGGGCTCGAAGTGGATGTCGCTGGCGCCCCGCTCGTAGGCGTCCTGGATCCACTTGTTGACCTTGGCTTCGATGCTCACAGGGCGCCTCCCGGTGGGACCCGGCGGTCCAAGCTACGCACGCTACCGCAATCCCGCCGCGCCCGCCGCCGCTCAGCGCGGGAACGGCGCCACGAGCGGCCCCTCGCGGAGCTCGAGCCGCAGGGTCGAGAGCGGCGCCGCGGCGCCCGCCACGCCGACCTCGACGCGGAGCCGGTCACCGGGCGCGACCGGGCCCACCCCGGCGGGCGTGCCCGTGAGGATCACGTCGCCGGCGAACAGCCGCAAGAACCCGTGCAGGTAGCGCAGCAGCCCGCGGATCGGGAACAGCAGCAGGTCGGTCTGGCCCTCCTGGCGCAGCTCGTCGCCGAGCCAGGTGCGGACCGACAGGGCCTCGGGATCGGCCGGCCGCGGCGCGACGGGCCCCAGCGCGCAGGCCCCGTAGAAGCCCTTGGCCCGGACCCACTGCGGCTCGCGCCGCTGCAGCTCGCGGTCGGAGAGGTCGAGGCCGGCCGCGACCCCGGCCACGGTGTCCCACGGGTCCTCGGGGAGCGGCGGGGTGCCGGGCCCCAGCGCGCGCCCGAGCACGATCGCCACCTCGCCCTCGAAGTCGATCCGCGTCTCGCCCTCGGGCCAGCGCGGCAGCGGGCAGGCGCCCTCGACCAGGCTGCCGACCGGCTTCCAGAACAGGAGCGGCGCCGCCTCGGGGGCGGCGTTGCCGAGCTCGGCGGCGTGTGCGGCGTAGCTGCGACCGAGCGCCAGGATCTGTCGTGGGTTCACGGGCCCCAGGGTAGCGCCTGGTGGCGGCGCTGTCCCGTGCCGGATGCGCGCTGCCAAGGAGTTGCGGCGCGCGGACCCGCGGGGTCCCACGGCTTCGAGACACGGCCGCCTCGGGGCGCGCCTCGCGCCGCGTCAGCGAACGCGTTGCGGCGGGCACTCCGTTTGTTCCGGGAGCGGCGGTCGAGAGAACGAGGCGGCGGAGGGGCTGCCGCTCGGAGCCGAGCACCCACTTTCGAGGTGTCGTCGCCGCGCGTGCAAATCCCCCCCCAACACGGCCCCTCCCTGCCTCACCCACCCGGCCGGGAGGTGATCCCAAGCGGGCTCACCTCCCGGCCCGAGGGGTTTTTCTCGTGTGGCCGACCCGCCGAGGTGTCTCCGTGGCCGAGCAGCTCCTCCCGACCGACCTCCACGAGACGATCGCCCGCGACGACGCGGGCCTCGCGCCCGAGCTGCTCGACCACCTCGTCGCCCTCTCGCGCGAGCCCGTGCCGCCGGCGCTCGACGGCGCGCTGCTGCGGGCGCTGGTGCGTGAGGCGCGCGAGGCCCGGCGGCTGCGGCGCGACGTGCGCGACCAGGAGCTGCTCAACACGCTCCGCGCGCAGGAGCTCGCCCTGCGCTGGTACGGCGAGCTGCTCGACGCGTAGGGGCGCTACCGGCGCTCGAGAGCGGCGGCCAGTCGCCGTGCGATGTTGTACTTGCTCGTCGGCTTGCGAGCGCGCGGCTTGAGCTGATCCAGCCCGCGCGCGATCCGCATCAGGCGCCGCGGGGGGGCGAGGAACACGCTGGGCGCGAACTCGAGGCGGTGCCGGTTGGGGTAGGCGAGGACCGTCTCCTCGAACAGCCGCTCGTGCATCTCCGCGGGGGTGTTGCGGACCATGTACCACAGGTACTGGATCACCTCGCGCCCCACGTACTCGTGCACGCGCTCGCGGGTGCGGAACACCATCTCGAAGTCGAACCACAGGAAGCGGTCGCCCACGAGCATCACGTGGCCCGTGTCGCCGTTCTCGTGGACCAGGCGCGGCTCCTCCTCCGCCTCGGCGAGGTCGTGGCGTCGGCACCAGTCGATCAGCCAGCGGCGATAGACCAGGAACTTCTCGTCCATGGGCACCGCCGGGTCGCGCATGAAGGCGTCGAGCTTGGGGGCCTCCACGTACTCGAGCAGCAGGTAGCCGCCCGGCGGGCACTGCGGCGCGCGCACCTCGACGTCCTCGTAGACGTCGAACACGCGGAACCCGCGGTCGCGCCACAGGCGCAGGCACTCCAGCTCGATCCGCCGGCGGGTGAGCGGCATGTACGAGGTCTGGTCCTCGAACACCACGTTGCCGAAGCTCTTGGCCAGCGTCTCGGGGAGCGAGCGGCTGCCGTAGTAGACCTTGAGCACCGCCCAGCCGTCGCGGAACGGCACCTTGTAGAGGAAGTTGCCGTTCTTCAGCAGCAGGTAGGGGGCGAGGTCGGGCAGCTCGATCACCTCGGCCGGCGGGGCGGAGACGCTCACGGCGCGGGCTCCTGGACGGGCTGGGGCCCCCCGCGCGCGGCCAGCCTGCGGAGCGCCTCGAGGCGCAGCAGCGGGATGAGCAGCTCGTGGTGGCCGGTGAGGGCGATCCCGCGCGCGACGGGTCGCTCGAGCACGTTCCGGCGCGGCCGGTAGTGCTGGATCATGTCGAGGTTGGCCGCGGTCACGTCGTCCACGGCGTGGCCGAGGTTGCGCGCCACCGCGACCGCCTTGAGGAACACCTCGGGCAGGACCACGGCCGAGCCCACGTTCACGTACACGCCGCCCGAGAGGCCGGCCACGGCCGCGGCGAGCAGGCGGAAGTCGACGTGGGTCGCGCGCCCGATCGCGGCCCCGTCGGCGCCCGGCACGGCGTGCACGGTGTCGGTGCCGACCGCCACGTGGACCGTGACCCCGGCCCCCGCCCGCGCGGCCTGCAGCACCAGGCTCTGCGCGGCGTGCGGGTAGTCGCCGCTCGCCAGCTCCTCGGCCAGAGCGCGCCCGAGCCCGCGCTCGCCCTCGGCCCCGCGCGCGAACACGCGCGCGAACACGCCCGCGGTCTCCTGGATCATGCCGAAGCGCCCGTCGGCGATCGTCTCCTCGACGGCCTCGCTGGTGGCGCCGATCAGCGCGATCTCGACGTCGTGGATCGCCGCCGAGCCGTTGAGCGCCAGGTCGGTCACCAGGCCGCGCGCCACCATGTCGGCGATCAGCGGCCCCAGCCCGACCTTGACCACGTGCCCGCCCAGCCCGAGCACCACGCGGCGACCGGCGGCGCGCGCCGTCGCCAGCGCGTCCGCCAGCTCGCGCAGCGCGTCGGCCCCGAGCAGGCGCGGCAGGCTGTCGAGCAGCTCGGCCGCCGAGGCGTCGACCTCCACCGGCCGCGCGAACCGGTCCTCGCTCACGAGGTGGCGGCGCGCCGCGATCGGATACGTGGCGAGGCGCTCGAGGTCGAGCGGGCGGGCGGTGGGCGCGGGGAGGTCGGTCGAGGTCACGCGTGCGCGCGCCGGCTCGGCGCGGGGCGAGAGCCTAGCATCCGGGGCGGTCGGCCGCGCCCGCGAGCTGCAGCTCGCCCCTCGCGAGCGCCTCGCCGAGGTGGCGCATCACGAGCCCCTTGGCGCGGTCGCGCCGGCGGAGCGAGTCCTGCAGCCGCCACAGCAGCCAGCCGGGCGCCGCGGAGAGCGCCAGCGCCACCGAGCGCTCGAGCAGCTCGCGGTCGCCGTAGCCCGAGAGGTAGGCGCCGGGCACCCCGCGGTCGAGCGGCGGGGGCGCGCCGCGCTTCCAGAGCGAGCGCAGCGTGCCCGCCAGCTCCTGCGCCACGGCGTCGGCGACGGGGTAGTCGGCGCGATACCCGCCTTCGAGGTCGATCGTGACCAGCCGCTCGCCGGAGAGGAGCACGTGCTTGGTGGTGGGGTGCTCCTGCAGCAGCAGCGGCTCGCGCAGCTCGAGCGCGCGCCGGTGGCGACGCGCGTGCTCGGCCCCCAGCCGGCGCGCGAGCTCCTCGCGCCGCTCGCTCGGGACCGCGGGATCGACGAGCACGTCCTGCAGCCGCTTGCCCGGGGTGTACTCGAGCCACAGGTGAGGCGTCCGCTCGGCCCACGCCGGGAGCTCGCCCTCGAGCAGGCGCGGGACGTCGAACCCCTCGCGGCGCCAGAGCTCGAGCCCGAGCCGCTCCGTCTCCGCCCGCTCGGCCGAGCTCACCCCGCGCTTGCGCTCGAAGGTGCGGTGGGAGAGCGAGCCGAGCGCCTGCCGCCACGGCGCGCGGCGCGCGCGGAACAGCTTGAGCACCCGCGCGTCGGGCCCCTGACCGACCACGAACAGCAGGTTGCCCGAGCCCTTGCCCCACAAGGGCGTCACGTGATCGGGGAGGGTCTCCGGCACGCCCGGGATCATATGAAACGGGTGCTTCCCGCGGGTCGGCCGAGAGAGGAAAC